>NZ_CADEPK010000326.1 GCF_902829255.1 Metabacillus niabensis
GATTAACACTCCCCTGTAACTAATGAAAATTTTTATATTTAACAAAGTTACTGTTTCCCTTTCTTGAATCACTCAAAATTACATTTATAGTTAGGAATATACAGATTAACAAGGTTAGATGGAAAATAGTATGTAAAGTATTTGGAACAATCCCATTCATTACTGGTAGAAAAAAGTGCGTATCTCCAAACATTTGATTGTAGCTTTCGACTCTTTTTTCTGCACCATATCCAAAAAGATATGGGATCCACCAGTCTATTAATACCCCTACAAAGATACAAATTTGATGGATAAATAGCCAGAGTTTAACCCAAATTGGATATAACTTCCCCATATAAATGATTACAAAAGTCATTAATACTAAAATCTGGACAATTCCTGACACTGTGATAATCAGCAATTCATTAAATGATCGTTCGTTAGCAATTGCTTGAACATCGTTTAATGAGCCAATAGGTACCCAATCTTGAACAATCATAAATACTAAAATAAAACTTAATCCTATTAATAGCAACTTCTCTGATAAGCGAATCTCTCTAGACACACGCTAACCTCCAAATTAGATTATTTTCTAAATCAAAAGTTCTCCACTTCTTTACATTTACATATTTTCACAAGAAAATCTTACCATTTAGAATTTCCTTTTCTATACATCTAAGGTCCAAATTTTCATCAGCCTCAAGTCTTAGTTTAAAGAAAACCTAAATAAACGATACTTCTTATTGAAGTATCACTTCCTTTAGCAATGCAGTCTCAAATGTACCATCTTTGCTATTCTGGACAAATATTTCTTGTAATACAAAAAGGTGATTCTACTGAATCACCTTTATAACTTTATTACGATTTCTTTTATAACTCTATTCTTCAAGAGCCGATTTTATAAGATTATTTACTTGGTAGTTTGAAAGAAGTCCAATATGTGAAACACCACGGATTTCAATATTATTTGCACCGTAAAGCATTGATAAATACGGTCTTACAATATAATCACTTGATGAATAGATAGAAGTTGTTTTAATTCCTTCAGGAGCATAATTTGTCGTAAGTCGATTTGCCCCACCTAAAGTAATAAGCTTTTCCACTTTGGAACTGCCACCTTTATTTAGGATGTAATATAAGCTGTTTGCTCCTCCCATACTATGTGCCACAATATTTACTTTTGAACTGCCTGTTTTACTAATTACATCATCGACAAATAGTTTAATTGCCGTTGAATTTAGCTCTTGATGCCCCTGTTTGCTTGGCAGGTCAATCGCATAAAGCTCGTTATCAGCCCAGCCTTGAGAACGTAAATATCTCTTAATGAGTGCAAAATTTGTGTCAGAACCAGTTAAACCGTGAACAAAAACAACTGGAGTTTTAGATGTAGCAGTGGCAGCACTAACATCTGAAGGCTGAAAATTAATAAAGATTGAGAATAACATAGCAAAACTTAATAACATGGAATAAAATTTAACTTTCTTCAATAGTATTCCTCCTAATATTTAAATAAATAATATTAACATTTTAGCAAGTCTTGTTTTCATTGAGCATCAGTATGTCAATAACTACCAAAATCAATCTATTAAAATAATAATATGCATAAATATTAGATGTCAAAGCTTATCCTAAAAATCGGTAAATTTTACTAAAAAACACTTCGAATTATGTAACAATCATAGTTCTATGGTTTGGATTTTTTTACTTAATCCTTCCTTCGGAGTCTCTCACTTCCTCTATTAAAACCATCAAAAAAATAATAAGAACAGGTTTAATCAACATACAAAAGAACTTATCCAAAACAGTTCTGGGTCCAATCGTTTTTCCTCTTCTATAAACAAAATAGACACCCTTTTTCACTAGCTTAATCCTCCCAAAAAACAACGTTTTTAGAAAATTAGTTAGATCTAAATTGGAGCTATTCTAATAAGATAACAATAATAAATCGTAATTAATACGATTTATTATTGACAAGTTCACGGAGACCACCTACCATTAAATAGTAATGATTACGATTTATTTCATTCTTGGAGGTACATAAAAATGAAACAATACAAAAATCTTATTGTAATTTTAGCGCTGTTACTACTTGTTGCATGTGGTAATGAACGCAACGTACAAGAAAACCTAGAAAGCAGTTCCACTAATAGAGAAATCAAAATAACAGATGACACAGGAACTGAATTAGTTTTTGAGGATCCACCTAAAAGAATTGGTTGCTTAACTGAAATATGTGTTGATACTTTAAAGCAACTAGGGTTAACTCCTACAGCAGTTTCATCTAATGGCATTACACAAGAGCCTGAATTTTTTGGAGAAAAAGGTAAGGATATTGCCATTATCGGAGGATCATTTTTTGAGCCTAATTTGGAGGATATGTTAAGTAATGACTTAGACCTTGTTATTGGTTTAGGAGGGGTACATGATAATATTCGTGAAGCATTAGGGAGTGAAATACCTCTTTATATTGCCTCACCTGGTGACTATCATGATTCCATTTCAACTGTAGAAAAGCTTGGTGAACTGCTTCAAAAAAGGGATGAAGCAAGTAAAGCAGTACAAACATTTGAAAAGCAATTAGAAGAATATAAAACATTGTCAACACATGATAAAACAGCTCTAATTATGTATGGCTCAGATGTGAATTTTGGAATAGATACAAATAAGTCAGTTATGGGCTCACTCTTATCTGAAATCACTAATTATCCGTGGGAGGCTCCCACAGGTGAAGGTCATAATAATGGAGGTGTTCAGTTTTCATTAGAAGAGGTATTGAAAGTAGATCCTGATGTCATATTCGTTGAGACGTTCAGTTTCGGTTCGGAAAGCAGTCCTTCATTATCCGAACAATTAGCGAAAAATCCTATTTGGTCAGAGCTTAAAGCTGTTAAGGAAAACAAAGTCCATGAAGTGCGCACAAATATTTGGGCAAATGGAAGAGGAATAGGGTCAATGTCAATCGTCTTGAATGAAGCGATGTCTATTCTATATCCAGAATCTGTTGAGGAATAGAAGCATGCTTTATAGAGAAATCATTATAAAGGAATCAGTCAAAAAATATACTATATTTTTGGCTGTTTCCTTGACTATCTTTATTGTTTTATTTGGGGCATCTCTAATAATAGGTGAACCGTTTGTCTCTGTAAACACATTAATTGAAATGATTTCTGGAAAAGAAGTAGAGAAAATTTCACAGATTGTTGTAAATGAAATCCGCCTCCCTCGTGCTATTATCGCATTAATGTCTGGAATGATGCTTGCCATAACCGGCGTCTTGCTGCAAGATAGTTTTCAAAACCATTTAGCAGGTCCTGAATTAATAGGTGTATCATCTGGTGCTTCCTTTATGATGGCAATTATTACAGTATTTCATCTACCAGTCTCTTTTTCTCTTCATCCTTTACTTGCTTTCATTGGAGGATTTACAAGTGGTTTGATTGTTATCGGTAGTGCACTTGGTAAACTACAAAAGAGTAGTTTTATTTTGATCGGAACAGCTGTTTCTGCCTTCTTAGGTGCCTTAGTAATCATTATCATTTCGTTAGGGAAGCAAAATGATATTGGCCTAATGCTATTCTTTTTAACTGGTAGTCTTGCAAATAGGAATTGGACACATGTGGGAAATTTATTGCCATGGTTTATCATATTTACCACCAGCAAGCATGCTAATTGCACGGGTGCTTAATCTGCTTCGACTTGGGGACGAAGCAGCACAAGGTCGAGGCTTACCTGTTCAGACTGTCAGGCTGTTAATCTTATTCATTGGTGTACTTTTAGTATCTTCAGTAATTGCTAATTGTGGACCAATCGGTTATATATCCTTACTTGCACCCCATTTAGCAAGAAAAATGCTAAGAACAGAAAACGCTTTTAAAGTCCTCCCTACAGCTGCAATGATAGGAAGCGTTTTATTATTGGGAGCTGATCTAGCAGCAAGATTACTCTTTTATCCGTTAGAAATACCTGTTGGCTTACTAACGACAATTATTGGTGGCTCTATTTTATTAATCTTCCTAGTCAAAAGGAGGAGTAATAAATGAAGCAACGTACAAGATTCAGAGATCATGAAAAATGGATATTCATTTTTACATTACTATTATTCGCAATCTCCATCTTTAATCTTATTACTGGGAAAGTAACACTGTCTTTGACAGAATTTTACTATGCACTACTTGGAAACCCTTTGATAGATTTTCATGAAAAAATTATTTGGAATTTACGTATTCCCAGGGGTATTGTTGCTATAGTAGCTGGTGGTATGCTTGGCTTAGCAGGTGCCCTTTTACAGAGTGTTACAAGAAATGAATTAGCGGAACCGGGTATTTTAGGGGTAACGTCTGGAAGTGTACTATTTGCAGTGGTTTGGCTTACTTATAGTGATGGTATTTCTTTATCACCGTATTTACTTCCCATTATTTCATGCATCGGTGGGTTGTTCATTACATTTGCCGTTTTTTATATAAGTTCTCAGAGTAAGCTAGGTCACCTGCAAATTGCCCTAGTCGGTGTTATACTCTCTTCTATTCTACAATCATTTACAACATTTGTTCTTTTGGGGAATCAAGAAGCCTTAGGAAATATGTTGCTTTGGATTATCGGGTCATTGAATGGACGTATATGGATTCATGTTGAAATTTTGGTTCCAATAGCTATCGTGTCTATTACAATTGGCCTATGTAGTGCCGCTATAGCAAACGGCTTACGTCTAGGTGATCACCAAGCAAGTTTGATTGGACTAAATGTAAAAAGGGCTAGACTTTTCCTCTTATCTACTGCAGCTATCCTTACGGCAGGAGCAATTTCAGTCGTTGGCGCTATTGGATTTATCGGCTTGATTGGCCCTCATATCGCCAAAAAGATAGTAGGAGAAGATGCGAGAAAACACTTCCCTTTAAGTGCTTTGATTTCCTCATTCCTTTTGGTTCTTTCTGATGCAATTGCTCAAAGTCTTGTTCTAACCTTGCCAATTGAAAAATTCAGCAGTGAGGTTCAATTACCGACTGGTGCAATAACAGCTCTATTAGGAGCGCCATTTTTTATGTACTTATTAAGTAATAAGAGAAGGAGGAAGCATTAGTATGGAAGACTTTGCAATAAGAATAGAGAATCTCTATGTGGGAATTTCCGGTATGAACATTATTGAAAATATATCACTCCAATTTCCAAAGGGAAAGATAACCGTACTTATCGGCATAAACGGGAGCGGAAAATCCACCTTATTAAAGGCAATCTCAAAAATACTACCTATAAAAAAAGGAAACATTTATTTAAATGGGAAAGCAACACATGAAATGTCTTTTAGAGAACTCGCAAAGAAACTTGCCATGCTACCTCAAACATATGATTCACAATTAAGTATGACTGTCCGTGAACTTGTTGAACAGGGCAGATTTCCGCACTCAGGTGCCTTAAAGATGCTTCGTAAACAGGATCATATTGCCATTGAATATGCTCTGGAATTAACAAATTTATCAACGTTTCAGAATCGACAACTTGATGAATTATCCGGTGGTGAGAGACAGCGAGCCTGGCTTGCTCTGTCTTTGGCCCAAGCAAGTGATATATTATTGCTTGATGAGCCAACTACATTTTTAGATGTACGACATCAATTAGATTTGTTAAACCTAATAAAACAATTAAATCACAACGAAAACAAAACCATTGTTATGGTCTTACATGATATCAACCAAGCACTAAATTACGCAGATCATATCATTATTCTTAAGGACAGGGGGATTTACGCACAAGGAAACCCTCATAAGGTAATTACCGAACAAATGCTGATGGATGTCTATAAAGTTAAGGCTAGAATAATCGAAGATCCTTTAAGCGGCCATTCAGTGTGTATACCTTACCAGTCTGTTGGACATACCATTTAATTTCCTTAGGTAACGATTTTTTAACTAAAAAATATAAGGTTGAAAAGGCTGATTCAACTTAAGAATCAGCTCCTTATATTTGTTTTCACCTCTAATACTTATTTTAAGAAGAGTTATAAACTTCTCCTATGTTATCGATTGCTCTGCAAAGCTATAACTTCATGCTTTCAATAAATAGTTACCATTCTCTCCATTCTTCAGTTATGTCATCATCAGACTCAAAGCCAGCTATTCTTGCAGCTTCAGTAATAAACTCATATAGTTCTTCTCTCTCCATTGTCTCAATAAAGTAATCATAATGTTCATTTAGTTCATTTAAACTAATAACTACCTTTTTAACACATTCTACTACTTCATCCTTAGTCGAATTACCTCTAAGCTCTTTTAGGCTATGAATGTAAGAATCAAGAATCTCATTAGTTGCATTTATATTCTCATTAGTAAATAGGTCTTCATTCTCATCCATTCTTTGTTTCCATTCTAACGTTGGTTTGTTTTTACTTAACTCATCAAAAGTCATAATATCCTCCAAATTTTTCACTTCTTGTTCATAAACTATAATTGATCATAAAATTCAACTCTGATAGTGCTGAAATTGCTGAGTTTTTTGACCCACCAGTAAAGATTGTAAAACAATTTTCTCTTTTCCAAAAAGAGATTTTAATTTATCACAAAAAAGGATTGAGCATTTATGCTACAAAATTTTAAATTAAATTTTAAAACTATATTGAACTGATTACAGAATTCCATGCAATTGAAGTAGGATCAATTATTTTAAAATGTTCAACATCTGGTAGAACAACTAAACTAACATTCCCCTCTTGTTCTTTAAGCTTGTTATAATAATCTTTGCTCTGCTGTACAGGAACATGACGATCTAATTCTCCATGAATTAAAATTTGTTCAACCTTTTTTGGTAGCAACTCCATAGGAGATGCATTCTCGTAACGTTCAGCAACCATCTGTGGAGTTCCACCAATAAAAGAGTCTACAGGACTTTTTATTCCCTTTTCTTCGTGAATTTTCCGCATCTTTTTTAGATCAGTTACTCCAGCCAAACTTATTACTTTCTTAATTGGAATATCTAACTCAATAAAATGACTTTCTGACTGGACTGTTTCATTTCTAGCAGCAAGCCAAAGTGCTAAATGTCCACCTGCTGAATGACCAACAATAACTACGTTTGAAAGGTCTAGTAGATAGCTTTCCTTTAAGTTAGAAAGATGATTGATAGCAGCAATAACATCATTAAATGTTCCGGTCCACCCTCCTCCAGCTTCGCCAACTCTACGATACTCAATATTCCAAGTAGCATATCCCCTACGAGTCAAATCATCAGCAATTGGGTGATTTTCTTCTAGGTTATATTTCGATTGCCAAAAACCACCATGGATTAAAACAACTACTGGACAAAGTATTGAACTCTTAGGCTTTCGTAATTCACCGAATTGGGAAGGATGTTCACCATAAGATATACAAAGTTTACTATACAAGGTAATTCCTCCAAATAACAAATATTATAAAACTAATTACAAAAAATGGAGGTTGGGACAAAAGATTTTTAACATAAGAAAAATCCGAACTATAATTTGGAATTCTGCTTTAAACTCCGTGTCTTTTTGTAAGTGGTCGTTCTGGTTGATTTCCGCTACAGTACTCGCTTTCCGCGGGGTGGGTGGTGAGCCTCCTCGGTGTAAACCTGCGGGGTCTCACCTCTCCCACGCATCCCGCAGGAG
>NZ_CADEPK010000327.1 GCF_902829255.1 Metabacillus niabensis
TCCTTATATTTACTAAGATGTTCATGAACAATATAATCTGTAGATTTTCGAACATTTTTCTCTACATATTTTTCCTTATCCTGTACCATAGCCTGAATAATCTGTTTAATTTCTGATAATTGATTTTCCTTATGGTCGTCATTTTTTAATGTTGTAAAGAAAACATCATCTTCGTGAAGCCCTGTTTCAATAAAGGTGTCAATTATTTGTTGTTTAAAGGCTGAGAATTTCACTTCATTTTCATTATGCTTATCAATTTGGTTTACAATAAGAAAAACTAATTTATCTCTTTCCTTCATCTCAGTGATAAAGGCGATATTCTCTTCAGATTGAACATGATTATAATCTGTCACATAAAAAATAATATCAGCAATATGAAGCATTGATTCTGTTGAAAGCTTATGGGCAACATCTGTTGAATCAATACCAGGAGTATCCATTATCACAATATTTTCACTTAAATGATTATACGGTTTTCGAATTGAAATTCTTTCAATTTCATCCCCTTGCTTACAGAAATCCTTTATTTGTTCAATTGAATAATCAGTAGCTAGCTTTATTACCTCTTTATGTTTAGAATACAGAGTAACCTCGTTTTGACCATTTTCTAACAATACAAGGTTAGCACTAGTTGGTATTGGACTTGTCGGCAATACCTGTTCATTTAATAATTTATTAATCATCGATGATTTTCCGGCAGAAAAGTGACCAGCGAATGCAATATATAGCTTGTCGTGATAAAGTTTCTCATTTAATTCAACGATTTTTCGTTTATCATCCTCTTTTTGTATTACTTCGTGAAGCCTTATTAACATTTGCATATATTGATCTGTTTTTACAGCAGCTGTCATTGATAATCCCCTTTATCTATCATTCATTTCAATTCTTCTTATTATTTTACAGAATCTTTTTAAATTTTACTATCCTTATCATTTATTGGACTCATTTAAATTCCTTGAATACGAAGTTCAATTTCGATTATTTAGACTCTTTTCTACTTCTAATTCACTATTTATCTATTTTGTAGCGAAAATGTGAGACTCCTGCTCAGATAAGTGGAACAGTTTAATCAGGTGTTTACACTAAAAGGTGCTCACCACCCCCAATAGAAGCAAGTACTGTATGAGGAGATCAACCAAAACGGTAACTTAATAAAAAACAAAGTTTAAGATAACAGACAAAATAGAAAAAGAGCAACCGAAATGATTGCTCCTGTGCTGATAGGACAAGCTTCTATGTTATCTTTAAATTCTATAAAAAAATGCCCCCTATTTAAGGAGCAGTGATAAATTATGCTTTTCGAGCATCAATATTTTTTAATATGTAACCTACTAATACACTATATACTACAACGGTGCACCCTACAAATAACATCGTCATATGCAGTAGACCCTCCACTTATAAAATTGAGAATGTTTTTCATTAAATTCATCTTATCATCAATGATAATCATTTTCAATATTGTTTTTCGAATTTTTCTGATAAAATGAAACTCAATTAGTGGAACCCTAAAAGTCTCTTTGCATTATATAACATAATATTTCACTCATATCATTTTTCTAAACATTAAAAACGTTTAGGGAGAAATCGAGCTTTGATCCCAAAGCTTTTTTGATAATTTGTCTGATTCTTTAAAGCCTTTTCTTCTATTGGAATTCTTATCATCATCATTATCATGTTCAAAAATGAGAAAACGATAGCTGTAGTATAAGCATGAAATAATAATGGGAATAAACCTATTTCAAGTGCAACAGCTACGTAATTTGGGTGTCTTATAAATTTATAAGGACCTTTTGATTCGATTACCTGATTTGGAACAATAATAATTTTTGTGTTCCAATACTTTCCTAAAGAACATATTGCCCAGTAGCGAATGATTTGTGAAAAAACGATTAATGGAAGAAGTATTATCCAGATATTAGATAACTCATTGTTAAACATCGTTACTTCAAACCATAGGGAAAGTAAAAATAATATGTGAAGAACAACAATAAACGGATAATGGTTCTTTCCATGAATCGTCGCTCCTCTGCTTATCATCCACCTTTCGTTTCGTTTTGCAATGATTAGTTCTGACACTCGTTGAAGTATTAACAGACTAAACATAATTTCGAAAACACTCATAATAAATCCTCCCATTGAACAAGAAGCAATTCAGCAGAAAAACCTGGACCTAGCGCAGCAATAACACCATATTCACCCCTTTTACCAATTCTCTGTTCTAAATAATCTAAAATAACATACATAACTGTAACCGATGACATATTTCCATAATTCTCGAGAATTTTTTTTGAAACTTGTATTTGATATTCATTAAAATTTAGTCCATCTTTATATGCATCTAATACCTTTTTTCCTCCTGGATGTGCAAGAAAATGGGAAATGTCTTGAAGCTTTAAATTAAATTGTTCAAGCATTTGAACTACTTGAGGGCGCAACCAATTTTTTATAATAGAAGGGATATCTCTTGAAAAAACAACAAAAAACCCTTCATTTTTTATCGTCCATCCCATCACATCTTCTGAATCTTTCATAAAAGCAGAAGTGGTTCCTTTAATTTTTGGGATGAGTGATGTCCTAGATAACTTTGAAATAGAAACATTATCCCCTGCCAAACATGTACATGCAACTCCATCTGAAAAAAGTGAAGTTCCCACTAAATTACTTTTACTTCTATCATTAGGTTGAAAGGTAAGACTACATAGTTCTACAGTTAGAACAAGAACTAGAGATTGAGGATGTGCTTTACAATATTCATAGGCTCTTGCCAAACCGCTAGCACCACCTGCACAGCCTAATCCCCATATTGGGATCCTTTTTGTTGATTCCTTGAATGGTAATCGATTCATTATTTTTGCATCAATGCTTGGTGTCGATATTCCAGTACTACTTATAAAAAAAATTGCATCTATATCTTTTAGATCGAGTGATTTTAATAAAAGCTGTTTATTTGTTAAGCATTGATTAATTGCTTCTACACCTAATTCCACTGCCTTTTCTATATAAAGTTGATTTTTCTCAGCAAATGTATAATTAGATTTATACCATTCCAATGGCTGAACAAATTGTCTTTTTTTAATCTCGGCGTTATTAAATACTGTAAGTAGCCTATCGATATCCTTAAACGAATCTTTAAATAATTCTCTTGTAAACTGTTTTATCTCATCTTGATAATATTGATAAGAAGGAATTGCTCGACCAATCGATAATAGATATGCCATAACCTCACCTCTACATTTATTATGGTTACTATGGCCTAGTCTATGTCATTTTATCCATTATTATGTAGATAATTCTGTCATGAAAGAAATTATGAACCGAAATAAATACAGATAATTCCATTCTACTTACAATAGGCTATTTTACTAATGTATTCACTATCAAATCACAATTTTTACACACTAATGATACGATAAAAAAAGCCCTTTCCGATGAGGAAAAGGCTGACGTTTTGAAGGAGTTGTTGTGCACTTTCATTATATCGTAACTAAGAAGTTGTATCATTTTATAAATATTGGTAACAACAGATAATATCTACTCTCGATTTAATAGGGATTTTTTACTAGTATTCTCTCTCTTTTAAATAGTTTGTAGTTTATTATTAGATTATGACGAATCTTCCGTTATTTATGACATACTTACAAAAAAAGATACATCATTTATCCAGTTTTATGCTATTATAAAGTAACAATAATAGGCTGGAGGAACTAGTGACAACTATGAATAATGAAGTAAAAGAGCACATATTAGCGGGAACAATGGCTTCACTTAAAATGATATTAACAGTCCCTTATTTAATAGAGGACCTCACTGAAACAGTTCCTATAGATGCCATGTTACATTCTGTTCAAATCGACCTATCAGGTGAATGTAATGGAGCGATATTAATACAAGGAGAACTATCTGTATATAGTTACATAGGCGAAGGGATGTTTGGCATGCCTATTTCAGGAGAATTACTCGAATCATTTATTGGAGAATTTGCAAATATGCTTACCGGTAATTTGGCAACACTTTTATCTAATTATGGTCTAACAACCGATATTTCAACACCAAAGTTTTTAAAACATGTAAATGTAAACCAGTATTCACAACCAATTACTATACCAATCGTATTAAAAGAGAAAGAGAAAAACCTAATGATTTCTTTATTTATAAACATTTAAAAGCTGGCAGATTATTACTGTCAGCTTTAGATTTATCTTTTTCTATGCCACACAAATTGCTTTTCCAAATGGAACCTTTGGAATAAATTTATCAGGTACTAACCAAAAAATTTCTTTATCAAATGCTAATTCTTCATAAAAAAATCCAGTAACATCTGTAATATAGAAAATTGTGTCAACATCTTCTTTTTCTGCCCATTCAAGAACCTCAGTATATGATGATTTTCCATGTGTAAAGTATCTAATTTCAGTATTTTTTATTGAAGTTATACTTCTAATTTTAAAATCTGCTTGTACCAATAATGTTTCCGGACAAACTTGTCCAAACAGTTTCACAATATTTTCAATTAATAAAGTCCCTGTTTGGGTTGTAGAAGTATCGATTGCGAGGACAATTTTTTTATTTCTACGCTCCTGTAACTTTGAAAGTAACTGTTTATGCCATTTCATTGTTCCAGCTCCCCTCACCGATTTTGCAGCAATAACTATTGTACACAATGAGGTTTGAAATTATCCTATTACTTGCTAATGAATTAAAATATTTTTTTTACAGATATTATGTTAAAAATGATTAATGAATTATGTTTTCATTTGCAGCATTTTCCCAGTCCTTATACTGTCCGCTCGCATTACAACCTGGGCAATCAAAAATTGACTCAAAGCTTGGTATATACAAACTAGAAATTGTTAAAATATAACCTCTACCATTGCAGTCAGGACATTTTCCTAATTCCTTCATTTCAAGAAGCTTTTTATCATTTCTACCCTGTTTCCATTCTGATATCGCGTAAAATATATTCATTGTTACCTCTCTTTTTTCCTTAATATGCCACAAGAGGTAAAATAATATTCTTCTGCAGATGCTTTACTTCTTAAATTATAGACCTTTTTATCGATTATTAGATTTTTTTAAATCAGTCCTTAACATTTATACGAATATTATGTAAAATAAAGAGAAACTTCAAAATTGTAGATTTATAGTTGGTTATGTCACTTTTCAAGTGTATAATTTATTTCAAAATAACAATATATATTTACATATAGGAATTTTGATTAAAGAAATGGGGATTTTTGTATGGCTGAATTAGCGTTTAAAGAATTTGCGTTTAAAAAGGGAAGTAAAACAACCATTTATTTGTATCAAAGTAGTATTGAGATCATTCATCACGGATTATTAGGTAAATTTAATAAAGTAAAGTTAAACCAATATAAGAACATTATAGATGTTTCAATTAAGCAACCTGGTATTGCTTCAAACGGGACAATTGTATTAGATTGTGGCAATAACAAGAATAAAAGCGAAAAGTCTCTTAATACGATCGAATTCTCAAAAAGTGAAAAAGAACTTGCAATTGAATTAAAAGAATCAATTGAAAAGCAAATTTCAATCATTAAAGGACAACGTGCAGATTCAGCGGTTGATAATTTTGAAAAGCTGAAAAAGCTGAAAGAATTAGCTGATTTGGGTATTTTATCAGATGAAGAATATAATGAACAGAAAGAACGTATTTTAGAAGGATAAAGAATGAAAGGATTCAATAAAGATTACTCGCTTCGTCTATTTACATAGGCTATTTCAAAGCGAGTGATCACCTTTCATTCTTTTTTATTGATCTTTTCTATTATATTGTTGTTTTTAACACTTGAGAGAAGTGTAGTACTGGTTAATCTTGAACAGGTGTTCACACTAAAAGTCGCTCACCACCCACTTCTTGGATAGAGATCACTGCTCGAGGAAGTCAACTATAATAATTACTCATAAAAAGCAATACAGTTTACGTAAACATATAAAAGTCTTGTTTTTCAAAATCAAAAAACTTCCTAATAACCATTATTTTAATAAGGAAATCAATTTCTTAATTGCTTCTTCCTCGTCTATCCCCTTTGCGATAATAGTAATTGCTGAATTACGTTTAATCGTCGCCAACAATCCCATCAAGCTTTTTGCATCAATTTTATAATTGTCTCCTTCTACAAAAATCTCAGATTCAAATTGGTTTGCAAGTTCTACAACCTCAATTAATTTTCTTACATTTATTTTTTCCGATATAACAAGCTCTTTCACTCTCATTTTCTCTTCCCCTAAATTTAAGTATATTGCTCTTCTTATTATTAACTGAAGAATTGATGACAGCGAAAACTTTTAATCAATTGAAAAGAATCAATTCGTAACAAACTAAAATGATTCATTAAACCAGGACTGTGCAAAGAGTAATTTAACAAGAGTATAGCTACATATACAGTTTAATATAACCCTTATCTTCACTTTTGTTCTTATCGCTAATAAAGAAAGATAAATCATTTGTATGTTAATTAAGCGTATTTTATGCTTTTCAAGGTTATAAAATCATCCTAAAAAATCTAAAATAAAAAGGTTATTACCCAAAAGAGCTGTTTTCCTTAACTTTGTTATTTTTTATTAAGTTAAACTTTTGATGGGCTTCCTTCAGCAGTAGTCACTTTCAGGCGGGTAAGCAATAAGCCACCTTTAGCATAAATACATGCTAAATTTTCACCTTTCCCGCTCATCAAGGATTCTCGTACCTTAGCTCTATCAACTATATAAAACAACAATTTTTAGAATAGAGCCTACAAAAAAGAGAGTGCCTGAATATATGTAAAAAGAATATGTCAATCCTTTGTCATTAAGCGCCGTATATTGTTAAATAGGTTCATAAAAAAAAAAAGGACTCTTAATGAGTCCCTTTAAGCAATTACGCTTTTACAACATTTGTTGCTTGTGGTCCACGTTGACCTTGCTCAACATCAAATGTTACTTTTTGGCCTTCGTCTAAAGACTTAAATCCTTCGCCTTGGATAGCTGAGAAATGTACGAATACATCGTCTCCACCTTCAACTTCGATAAATCCGAAACCTTTTTCTGCGTTAAACCATTTTACAGTACCTTGTTGCATAATTGTTTCCTCCTGTGTGGAATATTCCACAATGTATTACTATCCTTGCTCAATTAGATATCAAAGGCGAAAAGTTTAAATACTTATTCTTTCCTTACAGACCGAACAAAAATAATTCTTCTTAAGAATAACAGAAATGAATCTGAAAAGCAAATAAATTTACCTTTTTATTAAAAATTGTTCCATTACTTCAAATCTTATTCATCTTCAGTAACAGTGTTACTCGGATCATAACTCTTTTCCTCTTTACTTTGTTTGACTTCATCCGAAATATCTTTATTTGGATTATCCAAAATCTTTTCCTTCTCACTCTTACAGCCATTCAAAACAACACAACTTAATAAACCTACTAATAAAAATAAATTCCTCTTCATGATTTCCCCCCTAATATTGCTTATTG
>NZ_CADEPK010000328.1 GCF_902829255.1 Metabacillus niabensis
ATAAACACCTGCTACGCTCCAATCAACCTTTACAATGCTTTTAAAGCAACAATATTTTAGAAAAGAGCCATTAATAAAGAAATGATGTAGACATTTATACTTTCTTCTCTAGTTGAAGTTAGTCTCTAAAACATACTTCTTAAGATTGGTTGGTTAACATGACAAAATTATATTCTAGAAGGTCCTTTATTAAAGGAATTTTCACCATTTCATTTGCAGGGTTGTTGACAGCAGCTGGTGGTTATTTGTACGCAAGATATATTGAGCCTTCAAGATTGGAGATCGTAAACAAAACAATTGTGAATTCTAAAATACCCGAAGCTTTCAAAGGATTTAAAATCGTTCAGTTTAGTGATACACATTTATCTGATTTTTTCACGTTAAAAAGATTAGATACGATTGTGGCTAAAATCAATGGCCTCTCACCTGATTTACTTATTTTTACTGGAGATTTAATGGATGAGCCTAATCAATATCCTAAAATAAATCAAATTGTACCTATTTTAGAAAAGCTAAAAGCTCCGCATGGAAAATATGCGGTGTACGGGAATCATGATCATGGTGGATATGGTACAGACATTTATAAAAATGTTATGACGATGTCGGGGTTTAAAGTTCTCCAAAATGAGGTTTCGAATATCAAAAAAAATAATCATACGATCGGAATTGCTGGTCTTGATGATTTGATGTTAGGAAAACCAAGCTATGAAGCTACTTTAGGCAATTTAAATAAAGAGAGATTTAATATATTATTGGCACATGAACCTGATGCAGCAGTTAAATCGAAAACATTTCCTGTTGATTTGCAATTATCAGGTCATAGTCACGGTGGTCAAATTCAACTTCCTTTTTACGGCCCATTAATTACCCCGCCATATGCAACTGTTTATTCGGAAGGAATGTACTCAATTGATGAGATGAAGCTTTATGTTAATCGTGGACTTGGTACAACAAGATTGCCGTTCCGCTTTTTATCTACTCCGGAAATTACTGTCTTTACGCTTACTTCCCGTTAAAAAAACTTACTTTAATAAATATGTAGCCTATAATACCTTTTTTCACTGAATGTCATCTGGAATTTCAGATGACATTCAGTGCATTTTTATATTAATCTTTTTTTTCGTTAAAATGATTTCATTAATCCCCCAAGATAAATCCCTATTACACATCCACAAATTGTTATACAAATATAGAGAATCGAAACTATATAATTCTTCTTTTGAAGCAGTTGTACCACTTCGACAGAAAATGTTGAAAAGGTTGTAAAGCCTCCACATAATCCTGTTCCTAAAAAAAGTAAAGTATTGTCTTTTTCAATGAATACGACAAATACCCCTAATAATAATGAGCCTATCCAATTAATGATTAGAGTCGGTATTGGTAGCTTCATTTCCTTTGTATATTCCCCTAAATAATCTGAAATGAAATAACGCATAGCCGCACCAATTGCTCCACCAAGTGCAACATAAATCATGAATTCTCTTCCTTTCTAACGAAAATTGCAAGCTTCATTCCTATAAAAGCAAATCCGATTCCTAAAGCAAGAGATAAACATATGTATCCTAAAGCAAGTTCAATTGGAAGTTCTGTTATTTCTAAACTTAAGGTGGACATTGTTGTGAATCCTCCACAAAATCCTGTTCCAAGTAACAATTTAATCGATTGTTGTTCCTTTTTATTAATTAAATAAGACGTAATAAATCCTAAGAATAAGCTACCTATAATATTTACACATAACGTTGAAAAGAAGCCGATACCAGGTATTAGTGTAACGATATAGCGTAAAGATGAACCTATGCCACCCCCAGCTGCAACTAAAAGACTGTTATATAATTTCCTTTTCACTTTTCAAACCTGCTTTCTAAGCTATTATACAGTAGTTAAAATTTCAAACTATATACTCCATACACCTCTAAGTAAATTCTATTATTACAGTAACAATCTTTCTCATGAAATAAAAGGACACATATGATTATTGTGAAATACAAGTTAGGATAAATAAAAAAGAAGAAACGATTTACTCATTTTAAGTAAAATCGTTTCTTCGATCCTTTTATTCCTCATCCTCTAATACATGATAGGCTTTATCAAATAATAGTAATTGACTATCAATGATAGGCTCCCCTTGTTCACGTTTAACATAATGGTATTCACCAGTTTCATCTTGCTCACGTGCTTTTACATTGTCAGCTAGTGCAGCAGCTAAAATACCATTAATTCTTTTTTTAATCGCACCATCGAAAATTGGAAATAAAATTTCAACTCGCTTTTCCATATTTCTCGTCATCATATCTGCTGAGGAAAGGAAGGTTTTTTCCTCCCCATTATGATGGAAAAAGTAAATGCGACTATGCTCCAAAAATCTACCGACAATGCTTCTCACTTTAATATTCTCACTAACACCTTTAATACCCGGACGCAAACAACAAGTACCACGGATGATTAAATCTATTTTAACACCTGCATTTGACGCTTCATAAAGCTTCATAATTAAGGCCTTGTCAGTTAACGAATTCATTTTTGCGATTATTCGACCATTTGAATATCGCTTATGAAATTCTATCTCTGCGTCAATTAAGCGAATAAAATCCTTTCTAATATCAAAAGGTGCTACAGATAGGTGATGAAAATATGGCTTTTCCGTGTAGCCACTTAAATAGTTAAAGAAATTAGTTGCGTCAATACCAAATTTACGTTTTGACGTAAGTAAACCCATATCAGTATATATTTTAGCTGTTTGATCATTGTAGTTACCTGTACCTAAATGAACAAACCGTTCTATTCGATTATTTCTTCTTCTTACAACAAGTGTAATTTTACTATGAGTTTTTAAATAGGTCATACCGTAAATAACATGACAGCCTGCTTTTTCTAGTTCTTTTGCCCATTGTACATTGTTCTCTTCATCAAATCTTGCTTTTAATTCTACTAGCACTGTTACTTGTTTACCGTTTTCTGCTGCTCTTTTTAATGCATCAATAACAGGTGAATCACCACTTACCCGATACAATGTTTGCTTAATCGCTAATACGTCTGGATCATCTGCTGCTTCTGCAACAAATTCCACTACAGGCTCAAAGGATTCGTATGGGTGATGCAAAAAAACATCCTGTTCAGAAACTTTATCAAATATATTTTCGTGTGATGCAATATCACGAGGAGGTTGTGGAATAAGTGTTTCGTAGATTAAATGTTCCTTTAACTTTGCTATCTCTTTATAAAATACGAAGAAAACCGTCAAATCTAATGGACCATCTATTTCATATACATCTTTCTCATGTATTTCTAATTCAGTTGTTAAATAGTTTAAAATTCTTTGATCAAAATCCTTACTTTGGATTTCTAATCTTACAGCTGCTCCCCATTTGCGCTTTTTTAATTCTTTTTCGATTTCCTTTAGAAGGTCACGAGCCCCTTCTTCATGAATGGTCATATCTGCATTTCTAGTAATTCTGAATATAGAAACAGATACAACTTTATAGCCTTTAAATAATTTATTAATAAAATAACTAATAATGTCTTCTAAAAAAACATAATTCATTGAATTATCAGACGCTTCGATCTTTACGAAACGTTCTAAAACTGCTGGAACTTGAACAATTGCAGTTTTTAATTGATTTTCCTCATACTCATTATCTTCAATCACGATTGCTAAATTTAAGCTTTTATTTAGTAGCATTGGGAAAGGACGATAAGCATCAACCGCCATCGGTGTTAAAACGGGAAAAATATGCTCATCAAAATACGTTTCCAGTTTTTCAATCTCTTCGATTGACAATTCGTTCATTTTTTTAAATTCAATATTTTCTTCTCTTAGTTTAGGCAATAGTACATCATTATAAGTTTTATATTGCAAATCTACTAATCTATGAGTTTTAATGGCAATTTCATTTAATTGTCTTTTAGGCGTCATCCCGGCCTTATTTTCAGGTTTATTAAAGCCTGCCTTTACCTGATCTTTTAACCCCGCAACACGAACCATAAAAAACTCGTCCAAATTCGAACTAAAAATGGATAGAAATTTGAACCTTTCTAGCAACGGATTACGCTCATCTAGCGCTTCCTCAAGAACTCGCTCGTTAAAAGCGAGCCAACTAAGCTCTCTATTGTTGTAATACATTGGACTATTAAGTTCTACGCTGTTTTTATTTATATTTGCTATATTCATCCTTCTAGCCACCCTTTAATCGACAATTTCCTGCATTCTTAGTTTAATAATAGCATTTACAAATATTTAGATTGTAAATTAATTGTAAATGTTTTGTTATTATTTTGTAAATGCCAGGGCATAAAAATCACCTAAAAGTACTACCATTATGAA
>NZ_CADEPK010000329.1 GCF_902829255.1 Metabacillus niabensis
AAATAAGTCACCATGTATATTTAATAGTAATTGTTTTTATTTCCAATTCAAAAACATCTTTTGAAATCTCAATTTTGAAGGAGAATTCGTATGGAAAGTTTTAAGAAAAAGGTACAAGCAATCGTAACTGAAAAACAGTTATGTTCTATTATGAATAACACAAAATGGGAGAGATTACGGATTGGAGTTCTCAATCGATTACCATTTACTCCCCCTTATCAAGTAAAGTATATTCTACAAGAAAAGCCTGAACCCGCTACTTTTGATACGGATGTTTGGTACTTGGGAGATTGGATAGAGGGGTTATTCCCTTTTTATGCGATCGAATGGATTAAAGTTAGACCAAGATATGTAAAGCATAAAGGCAGGCTCGTTGATGATGAAGTGATTGATATAACAGAGCAATTTCGCGAATTACTACACAATCTTCACATTCCTTATAAAGAGGAAAATAACGCATTTTATATTTACGGTTATTCGGCAAGCACTGAATTCATAAGAAATGATTAAAAGGCAAGTTTTGAAGGATGAAGTGTTTATTAAAGAATTGATTTCGGTTGATGCATGATATGAAAAAGGCATTGCTATAGCGCACCTTATCGGTATGTTACATAGTTAATTAAAGTAGGTGAGAGTGATGAAAGAACGGAAAATCCTAATGCAGCAAAAGATAAAACGTAATAAACAAAAGAATCAAAAGTATGATCTAATCAATCGATTACCACATCGTTTATCATGTGAAATGGAAAATTGCGAATTAATCTTCTCTCCGGAAGTAGATGCAATTTTAGATAAAGTACACAAATTATGGAATTATGAGCTTCATAAAGGGGACTTTGTAACTAAATATCATAACTTCAGAAAGGAATTTAGCTGGGAAGATGAAGTTATTCAATATGTCCAACAGATAAAAATAGAAGAGAAGCAAGCATATTTATTTTTGGGGATAAACGACAGTCCTATCTTTCTTGTTAATGGAGAATGGGTCATAGAAAACTTTTCTGATATATGGGAAGCAATCAACTATACTGATTTATGGGTTTTTGATATGGATGTCAACTATGGTGTTCTCGTTTCCCGATATGGAGGCTATTTAGAACACGACCCCAATCCAAAGGAAATTTTATATGCAATTACTAAATGGTGAGGAAGTAAGGAAATTCCTGAATTATGATTGATGATAATCCTTTCACTTAGTTTTTTGCAAAAGCTAGTCATAATCCTATTTTTAAGGAGCAGCTTGAAGATGATGAATGAGGAGAAAATCATTTCGATTATTGAACAGGATGAATGGATGATGGAAATATTAAGGATGGCAAAATCATTGGATTTACCTGATTGGTGGATATGTGCTGGGTTTGTCCGTTCAAAAATATGGGATATCTTACATAACTTTAATGAGAGAACGCCGATCCCTGATGTTGATGTCATCTATTTTGATTCTGGACATGTTGACGAATTGCGTGAAAAAAAGCTTGAGGAAAAACTAAAATCGCTTGATGAAACGATTCCTTGGTCGATAAAAAATGAAGCAAGAATGCACTTGAAAAGTAAAATGACACCATATTCTTCTTCAGTTGATGCGATATCGAAGTTTCCAGAAACAGCAACAGCATTAGGCGTGAAATTAGATGACAAGGATCATGTGTGTTTAATAGCACCTTGGGGAATCAGTGATGTTGTTCATTTAGAAGTAAAGCCAACCCCTTATTTTATCGAGAATAAACATCGTGCAGCAATTTACGAAGAACGCATTGCAAAAAAGAATTGGCAATCAACTTGGAGTCAATTAATCATTCATCGTATTTAACATTTTTTTAAGTTAATCGTTCAATTAAGAATTTAGATTTAAAGGCTATAATAAAACTTCTTTGTTTTTGATTTAAAAAACCCTGTAGTTGAAAGAAACAGTGCCATTAAAAAAATTTCCATTTATAAAAATGGACCACGTAAATAAAATAGTCAAGGAACAGTATAAAAAGCAGAGAATGAAGAAAGTTCCCTGCTTATTCAAATTAAAGATACATATTTGTTTTACATAAGCTAAATAATCTTGGTTTGTCTTTATTTAAAAATTTAGGGCTAAAGCGGAATTAATGAGGCTTCAATACAACCTTAATGCAATCATCTGTCTTTGTATCGAATATTTCATATCCTCGTTTTGCTTCTTCTAAAGGGAGAACATGTGTAACAACATCAGCAGGATCTACCTTCCCATCTGCAAACAGTTGATAAAGCTTGGGCATAATTGGAATGACATGCGCTTGGCCCATTTTTAATTGGACATTTCGTTGGAAAATATCACCTAATGGAAATGCATTATACCTCATTCCATACACACCAGTTAATTGGATCGTCCCACATTTTCTGACAGCCTGACTAGCGGTTACGATTGCGCCCATTGAGCCACCGTGAAGCTTTAAACCTGTAGCTAAAAATTCCATCGGTGTCATTTTTCCATCCATTCCAACGCAATCGATGACAACATCTGCACCACCCTTTGTCATTTCTTTTAAGTGGTTGCCAATGTTTTTTTCACTTTCAAAGTTTACAATTTCAACATGATTTGTTTTTTTTGCATGTTCCAGCCTGTAGTCAACATAATCAACAGCTATCACTCTTTCTGCACCGAAAAGCCAAGCGAATTTTTGCGCTAAAAGACCAACAGGACCACAGCCTAAAATAATAACGGTATCTCCTTTTTTCACACCTGCATTATCAACAGACCAGTAGGCAGTCGATGCTGCATCGGCAAGGAGAACTAGTTTTTCATCCTCCATTTCACAGTTTTCGGGTATTTTAAAAGGGGTAAAATTACCGTAGGGCACTCGTAAATATTCAGCCTGACCACCAGCAACTCCACCTGTTGTTTCCGAATAGCCGAAAAAACCGCCCATTTCCCCATGCTCATTCGAGTTATCACATTGACTAGTGAAATCGTTATTGCAATACCAGCATTGCCCACAGCTTACGTTAAAGGGAATGATTACGCGATCTCCCTTTTTTAAGTTTTTAACCTCTGGGCCAACTTCTTCGACTATCCCCATTGGTTCATGGCCGATAATAAAGTTTTCGGGGGTATTCGGGATCATCCCATGAATTAAATGGAGATCAGAGCCACAAATGGCAGAGGTTGTTACTTTAATGATGAGATCATCTGCCTTTTCGATTTTCGGATCATTTACTTCTTTTACTGCGACATCTTTAATTCCTTGATATGTAACTGCCTTCATGTCTATAACATCCTCCTAAAGCATCTATTTATTCGGTGTTGCAAACGTTCCTAGACGATCAGTGTCAGTTGGGAAAAGCTCCATATCTGCAATGGCAAGTGCCATATCTGCTGCTTTAATATCTAGTTCAATTTGCTTTTCGACATCGTGTGGGTATAACCAGCCTTTTTCCATCATTAGCTCTGATATTTCTTGGTGGAGGTCAATGGCCTGCTCCATTTGACGAGACAACGCTTGCCTTAAGTCAGCGCTAGCTGTTTCCGTCAAGGCAACTGCATAATAGCGAATTCCTGTTTTAACAGTAAGTAAAAAATCTAAGGCAAATGAGGAATCTGCCATTTTCGGCATTCCTTCTGCATATTTAGGATCCAAATAGTCTTGATTCATATATGGTTCACCTCTTAATGTAGTGTTCGAGCTTTCTCATACAATTGTTTAAGCTCGTTAATTGCTGCAACTGACTGAGCTACATCTTTTTGCATCAATGCTTTTAAGTCATTGTCAAAGCAAATACCTTGCATCAATTTTGAGCGAATTAAGCAATTTGTTTTAAAATTCAATAGTTCATGTGTATCCATCGTTTCATGATAAGCTAAAGCATTTATTTCCATTGAATTCACTCCTTTTTCTTTAGAATGACCTATTTTTGCAAACGATCATCCGAAAAAAATTACCAATAGTAGTTATCTGATGATTAAGTATAGGAAATGGTCCGATTGGTACTCTATAAATAAGAATTTTCCAAAGATAGGAGAGGAACGATGACTCAGTATTTAGGATTACATGAAACACTTGAATTACATGAATTGTTAACATTTAAAAATTTATCATTAACAAAGGCGTTTACAATGAGCGGATTAGTACAGGATCCAACCTTAAAAGAAATTTTATTAGCAGATGTAGAAGCAGGAACAAAATTTGTCACACAGATAAAGCAGCTTATGACAGAAAGGAGCGATAACAGTTATGAATGAGCTCGTGAAAAAACTGATGGGGATGGGCGGGATGACGGATCAGGTAATCGCAACAGATTTTCTAATTTCAGCTAAAGCCAATATTAGAAATCTTGCCTTCGCCATAACTGAAGCTTCAACACCAGCAGTAAAGGAAGTGTTACGTGAACAGCTCAGACACGCAGTTTTGACTCATGAGAAAATTTCATCCTATATGATTGATGAAGGAATGTATCATCCTAGTGACTTAAGTAAACAATTAAAGACAGATTTAACGATAACAGAAACGGCATTGAAATTAACGGATTAAGATGATGTGACAGATATGAAAGGGAAATTCCCTTTATACCTGTCACATATTTTTATCTATAAAGTACTAAATTTCGACAAAAACATAGTCCGAAAGTTATATTTAACCTCCCAAATTGTTTAAATATGTGTATAATAATAAACAGATTAATAGAATATTGTCTTATTTTGGTATCATTTGTAATTTTTACTTAAAAAATAAGCCTATATTTCTATAAAAAAATTTAGGAGGAAAAAAAGTGATATGTAGTAATTGTGGCCACCAAAACGAAGGTGGAAAATTTTGTGTGAAATGTGGAACGAAGCTGGTGGGAGAGACAGCTGAACAACAACAAGCTGCAACAGTCGAACCAACGATTCCTGTTTCGAATCAGCCAGTACAGCCAGAACAAGCAGAAACAACATTTTCGGCACAACCAACTCGACCTGAACAACCAGTACAGCCTGCTGAGCCTAACAAGCATGTTGAAGCCGCGAAAAATGTATCGAAATTATTCTTTTCTTATTTTATTGATGGACTTAAAAATCCGACAAAAGCGGCACAATCAGTAGGACAAGAGCAATTTGTAAATGGATTGATTACAATGATCCTATATGCTCTATTTATTCCACTTACGATTTACTTTGGACTTAAGGTAGTAATTGCAAATTTACTTGAAAAAATTGCGGGGATTTTCCCTGATGAATTTGACTTTTTTGATGTAACTCAAATGATAAGCTTTTATGAAC
>NZ_CADEPK010000330.1 GCF_902829255.1 Metabacillus niabensis
TCTCTTTCAGTATTATTGTTTCTTGTCATCATTATCCATCACCTCTAAAATATCTATTAATAAATATTTTAAATAAAAAAAGACTGTATGCAAACTCGATTTTATCGAGTTTGTCTACAGTCTGAGCAACCATAATAACTATGGTTACTCTATATCACTTATAATTTTATATCAATATTTCCACCTAAATGCGGTTGTGCAGCATGTTGAATTGCTGATGCGTTAGTTGTGCTTAATAATGTTTGCAGCGCATCTCCTTGCTGCTCTGCATTCCCCATTGACATTTTCATAACAGATAATGATGCTTGTTGCTGGACCTTTCCTTGACTAAGGGCCATTGACATTAATGCGATATCCATACAGACACGTCCTATCTATTAAAATACTATTTAATGCAAAACATAGGTTTTTATATTTGTTTGCATTGAAGCCTTCCAATTCAGAAACGCAGGAATTAACTGATGCTTCATGAAAAGAGATTGTTCAAAGCTTGTGTTACATCTTAATTCATCTTCAAGCAATTCGATAATTTCATCAAATTTATGTATCGAATGAAGAAGGCATTTATCATTATGAAACGTTTTTTCTAATAGAGTACGAGAGGAATCAATATAATAGAATGCAATAAGTATGTCTTTAAATACTTGATTGTTTTCAATATTTTCTATCTCCATAAAACTATTTAGAATATAATCAAAGCCTTCTTCAATCGTATCCAAAAGATGGTAATAGTATTGGAGAAACTCAACATCCTGCTCCGTCAGTGATATCACGTATATCACCTATTTTCGCTTGTCATAATACATACCGTCTGATACTGATAGATGTTGGTATGGGTTAGTATATTGATTATTCGACGTTTTTGTCTTCTTCAATTGCATCATATCTTGTTGAATTTGCTTTTGGATCATCTTAAAATTTTTTATAATTGTCTCATTCCAACTAATAATTTTATTCGCAAGCTCTTTCTCTTTCCCAGTTACAGGCTTTTCTACTCCGGCCATCACATACTCTCGTTCAGATAGCAATAACGTGATTTTTTCAATAAAATCATCTCGATTATCCTTAGGAATCGGATTTTCAACAAGCTGAACAAGTTGCTCAGTAATTTGATAGACGTCTTGAATTGAACTCACTATGCTTGTCCACCTTGACCATACTGCTGCTGACGGTTAATTTGGATGACTTGCTTCCATGTATCTCGGAATTCGACAACATAATTTTCTACTTCTTGCAAAATCTCTTTATCATTTTTTATGTTTGCTTCAATTAAACGATGATTCATATATTCATACATCACTTCAAATTTTTTAGCGACCTCATAATCTTTATTTAACGTGATCATAAGCTCAGTAATGATTTTTTGTGCCTTTTGGATATTTGTATTCTTTTCTTGAATATTAGAAGCATCAATCGCTTGTGATGCCTGGTTAATAAATTTAATACATCCATTGTATAGCATTAACGTAAGTTCACCTGGCGATGCTGTTGTAATTGAATTTTGTTGATAGGCTGCATACGGATTATTAATAGCCACTTAAGACACTCCTTTGTTTTTAAGCAAATTGTTGCATTAGGTATGTTGATTGTGAATTTGCTTGTTGAATTGCTTTTTCCATTGCTGTAAATTGACGCCAATAGCGATCCTCAATTTGAAGGAGACGAGCCTCAAAACGGGTAATTTGTGAATCGATATCCACGATATTACGACCAATTGAAAATTGCTGGTTTGTTGAAGTCGCCTTACCAGCTTTTTCCTCAATACTTTTTACTGTTTCACTGATAATTGAACGAAGACGGTTTGTAATTCCCATCTCTGATGATACTGTACTATTCTTCGTTGTTGTCGTACCATCTGCTCCAGTTGTTGTGACTTTAGTTGAACCACTAAAAAGTTGGAATACCGCTTCTGGATCTTTTTCGATTGCGGCTCTTAGCTTTGTTTCATCAATTGTCAATTTCCCGTTATCTCTAAAATTACTTGATGTTGTAATTCCGATTTGAGCAAGTTGGTTCAGTTCACTATTTGCGCCTGTTCCATTATATGGAGAATACATAGATGTACGCATTTTTGTTAACGCACCTGACAAAATTGAATCATTTTTAAGAAGACCACTTTTCGCCTTATCTTCCCAAAGCTCAATTTGCTTGTCAGTCATCGACTCTTTTTCTTCATTAGATAATGGCTGATAGCTGCGATAACGTGTTTCACTTATTTCACCGTTGATTTTTTCAATCATTTCATTGTATTTGTTAACAAATTGGACGATTTTATCAACCATGTTATCAGTGTCAGTTGCAACGGAGATTCTTGCTGTTTTTCCATCTGTTACGTCGTTGAGTGTGTAGTTTACATTGTTAATTGTGAATGTGTTGCTTGAGCGTGTTGTTTCTAAGCCGTTGATGTTAAATTTTGCATCAGTTCCTGCCGTGGTAGGAGCTAATTCTTTTGTAGTCGGATCAATGGAATCAGTAGGAAATCCTAACGATTTAAATAGATCTAATGCATCTGTATCCATTAATTTTATTGATGCATTTGCACCAGTGTCATTTTTGGACAAGACTACTTTTCCATTTTCAGCAAAAGCCGTAACACCTAAGTCCTTATTACTTGATAATTGCTTTAATACATCCTCTAGAGTTGCTCCAGCTTTAATTGTAAGCTTAACATCCTTAACCGTTCCATCACCATTTGTTACCTGTAATTCGATTTCAGTATCGGTTGAAGAAGCTGTGTAACTAGATGTATCAGAAACCCAGTTGGCAGACGTTGCAAGCTGACTTACACTAATACTTGTCGATACATTCCCAGCCGCAGTATTAGCTGTTGCAGTTACTGCATCCGACATAGTACTTGTAACAGTCTTCTTAAGAAAATCCTTTTGAAGTGTCATATTATCAAAAATATACTTATCGAAATCACTTAAAAGGGTATTCATGCTGCGATAGTCATCACGTTGCCATTCTAAAATTTGCTTCTTTTGCGTTAATTTGTCGAGTGGAATTCGTTCTGCTTTCATTAAATCACTTACAAGCGTATCAATATCCATTCCACTTGCTAATCCACCAATACGAGTTACCATGTCTCATCACCTCTATATCTTTTTATCAAACAGAAGTCCCATAAACTCTGTCATTTTCGCATAAATATCTAATATTTTCTTCGATGGGATTTCCCTTACTACTTCATTCGTTTGATTATCTACTACTGTTACATAATATTCGTTCAATTCTTCATGAAGCTCGAATTTTATATGTGTGTTTGCAGGTTGCAGAAAGTCGTTCATACTTTTTACAACCTTTTCTAAATCCGCTTCACTTTGAGTGAATTGATTCTCTTGCACAGTGCTTGTCTCTATATGTTCTTTTTCAGCAGTTTTGTATGTTTGATCTAAGTTGTGAAGTGTTGGCTGTGAAGCAATTTTAGCGACAGACATAAATAAACACTCCTCTTAAATATGTTCTAATTCTTATATCGGACTATCTTCTAAGAAGTTTAATCCGTCTTTTCAGATTTATCCTTTTAATAGAAAAAATGTGCTTAATATCTATATTATCGAAAATAC
>NZ_CADEPK010000331.1 GCF_902829255.1 Metabacillus niabensis
AGAAGGTAATAGAAGAATATATACGAAATCAAATTCAAGATGATATAGTCGCAGAACAATTAAGTATGATGGAATACATTGATCCTTTTACAGGTGAAGAGGTAAAGAAAAAGAAAAGAAAGTAAGTTGAAGGCCTTTTAGGTCTGGCCAGTAGAAGTAGTACACATGGGGAACCGTTCAGAAGCCCTTTAGGGTTTGGTCAGTAACAAAGGCTTTCAGCCGCAGAGAAAACCACCCGTTATCACGGGTGGTCTTTATTTTTCCGAAAAAATAACATAATGGGAGGATTTGAAAGGGATTCCATTATGCCTAAACTTGAAATTTTTAAGATTAGGAATTTTGATTATACTTTTCAATATTATATCGAATTTGATCTAAAAATTTACTTGCTGCATTTGAGAATACTTGATGTTTTTTCCAGATAATATTTAATCCCGCATGTAATTTAGGGTGCAGAGGTTTAAAGCATAGTTTGCTATCTCCTGATGTGTTAATAAGTTTATCTATACACAAGGCATATCCAAGGTTTTTTCCACCATTCGTGCGGCGTTATAAAGTAAGTTATACGTTCCAGTAATATTTAAATTTTTAACATTCTGTCCAAACCATCCGGATAGCTCATTATCGACAGTTGTTTGACGAGAGATGATTAAAGGCTTATCTATTAGATCCTTAGGTTGTATCGATGGTTTATGTGCCAATGGACTATCTTTACGCATTAATACTCCCCAAACATCTTTAGCTGGTAAGTGCATATAATCATATTTTCGCTATCTGTTGGTTCGATGACGATACCAAAGTCTAATAATCCACTGTCTAACTTATCCGTAATATCATCTGCATTTCCGCTGTATAAATGAAATTGAATAGCTGGATGATCCTTCAGTAAATCTTAAGTTTCGGCGATAAAATTCATTGCTTCTGTTTTACCGCCACCGATGTATATTTCTCCACTTATAATTTCTGCTGATTTGTTAAAATTTGCTTCTGCTTTATCGACTAAATAAAATAGTTCTGCGTATTTTTGCAGTATTAATTGTTGCTTACGGGGTGCATTCTTCCTTCGAGGGAGAAATGGGATCTAAACTATTCATTTACAACCCATTTGGTTGGTACACAGATCATTCTACTATAAAGTTTTTAATTGACCACCTATCTAATATGGGAATCTATATTGCTGGAACACATTATACTTTGAAATTTTTTAACAAGCAGGAAACTAGAACGAAACAAAAGTCTGGTATTGCTTAAAAGTAAATGATATTGAATGAATGTTGTATGTTTCTTTGAAAATCAAGTAATGAAGCTTATGCAATTAGTACATGTGGAACGGGAAAGTGAGAAATCATTATTCTTCCAATTATTCTCAGAACTTTATAAGTTTAATAGTATTCATCTTCGGTAAAGCCAATATAATTGGAAACATTTCATATTGACGAGCGATGCTAATTGGGAACTTTACCTTAAATAGTAAAGTTTTCATTTAGCCTTTTTTGTTGACTTTGAGTTAACTCCAAAGTTAGGATAGTCATATTATAGGGGATTATAGCTTAAATTTATTATAAAGTAGCGTTTATGAAAATTATAGCTTTAGACTTGCTGGCAATATCCTAAGCAGGAAATAATATTCCACAATCTAGGAGTTATTCTAAAAAGTAATTACATATGATATAGAACCATTTAGTCAATATACAGAGTAATTATATTTACATAGTTGGAGTGAAAAATATGGGAATGGTTGCATGCTATATACGTATTTCAACAGATTTTCTAAGTTATATAAAATCACATCTGGAAGAAATCGAGGATGTTGTGTTTGAAAACGAGGAGTTAGAAGACAGAGAATTTGATATTGATAAAGCGTGGCATGGGATTTACTATTTGCTAACTGGAACTGCTGATTTAGAACAGACTTTTGAATCTACATTAGGTATAGCTATTTTTGGAGGAACTGAAATTGGTGATGACCTTGGGTATGGGCCTCTTAGGTATTTAGAAGTAGAAGAGGTAAAAGAAATTGCAACTGCACTTGAATCAGTTTCTGTTAGAGATTTTACTTCTCGTTACAAAGTAAAAGATATGAATAAGCTTGATATTTATCCATTTGAAGGAGAATGGACGGAAGAAGATAAGGAATATCTAGTAGAAAATTTTGAATCTTTAGTAGAATTTTTTCGAATAACAGCTACTAAAGATGAAGCTATGCTGTTGTTTGTTTCTTGATACTAGGCAAAAAAAAGATATGTGCTTATTCAGAATTGGGCACTATCCTAGAACAAGGATAGCGCTTATTTCAACTATAAAGGTTAAAAAGAAGACTCCTGCTAGAGACCTCGGAGAATCTTATATACTATCAACAAGGTCAGGCAGTTCTTTTATAGGTCTAGAAAGTGTGCTCTCTTGAAAAGTACTAAATTCAATTTCTCCAATTTTAGTAACAGTATCATATTCACCAATTATAGTATCAAGAAGGATAAAGGCAGCACCTTCCCAGTCTTCGTTATTAGGGTCATAATCTTTCATGTATAAGACTAAATGAATAAGATTGTCTTGAATCTCATACGAAAAAGAAACATTGAGAGGATCTAGTTCAACTTCATTAAATTGAATCTTAAAATCTTCTCCTCTTTGACGAAACGCAATAATCTTAAAATTTTCAATATCGGGAGCTGCTTCTGCAAGGTTTATTACATCTGAAAACGCTGAATAAATTCCATCTGCACTAATAATGAATTCACGTTTCCCATCAACTAATTCAGCACTAAATTCATATGTTAAATCTTTATTAACCCTTGATAGCTGTTTAGTGAGCCTTTTAAAAAGAAGTTCATAATTTTCTTCATTAAGATCGAAAAAATCATCAGAGACGTGTAAAAACCAATCCCAGAATACTTTATATTTATCACTCTTATTAAATAATCTTTTAATCATAGCATTTCACCTCTTAAGTTTTGATAATGCAAAAATAGGGTCAAAAAATAAAGTACTCCCTTAAGATCGCTGGGGATAATGAGAAATAATGATTGCTTACTTAAATGCATAATGAAATAAGCCAAAGTATAGCGGTCCGATTAAGATTATAAATGTAATCCCAATAATACAAAATTTAATGGACTTAGGTGTTTCATCATCATCGTTTACCTCTTCATTAAACTTTTTGAAACTAAAGTAAACATCCCATAATAGCCCAGCTACAAATACAATTTTCCATACAAAAGGAAAAAGAATTGGTTTATTCGTAACGTAACCAAATAAACCAATCCAGGTTATGATGGAAATGATAAAATCTAGAATAGCAAAAGGTTTTTTATAACCGGTGATGAGTATTCCAATAGCAGCTATTGCTAAAAAACCTAAGTAGCAATACCACAATATATCTAACATAATATTCCTGCTTTCTTCCTAGAATTTTACTGTTTCTTATCATGAATGAACAAATTAAATATGACTATCATTCATTCGCAATCGAAGTAGATAAAAAGTTAGAGTAAAGTAATCGGTTCTATTTGTTTTTTACCTTTAGCACTCCTTTATTTACAATGATGTATCCATTAAATCTCTCATATAAAGCATAGAT
>NZ_CADEPK010000332.1 GCF_902829255.1 Metabacillus niabensis
AGAAGGTAATAGAAGAATATATACGAAATCAAATTCAAGATGATATAGTCGCAGAACAATTAAGTATGATGGAATACATTGATCCTTTTACAGGTGAAGAGGTAAAGAAAAAGAAAAGAAAGTAAGTAAGTTGAAGGCCTTTTAGGTCTGGCCAGTAGAAGTAGTACACGTGGGGAACCGTTCAGAAGCCCTTTAGGGTTTGGTCAGTAACAAAGGCTTTCAGCCGCAGAGAAAACCACCCGTTATCACGGGTGGTTTTTATTATTTACAAAATAAAAGTATTCAGCCAAGATAGATGTAGATATAAAAGAGGTGGGAATATATGTTCGAATTACATAATGTTAAGTACAAGGATATTCTCGATATAGAGAAAATGACGATCCCCGGGCAAAAGATTACTTGTTTAGTAGGTCAAAGCGGAGCAGGAAAAACGACTTTATTACGAATGCTTAATTTGATGATTTCACCCGATGAAGGTGAAATATATTTTCAAGAGAAAAATCTTAATGAAGAAGACGCCATCTCTCATCGGAGACGAGTTGTAATGGCACCACAGCAACCAACTATTTTTGAAGGAACCATTCGTGATAATCTCAATATTGGATTAGTATTTTCCGAGAATCAGCCAAAAGATGACCGTGAACTTAAAGAGGCGTTACGTATTGTGTCATTAAAGAAAGAGCTTGATGAAGAAGCGGGGACTCTATCTGGTGGAGAGAAGCAGCGACTTTCATTGGCGAGGGTATATTTAATGGAGCCAGAAGTATTTTTATTAGATGAACCAACCTCAGCGTTAGATGAAGAGACAGAGCATTTAGTTATGAAAAACTTTATTCAATCCGCAAAACAAAAAAATCAAACGGTTGTTCTAATCACTCACTCTCCTCAAATTGCGGATACATATTGTGAGAATAAAATCATCCTAAAGAGAAGGGAGGAGGGGATAGTATGACAAATGTAATTAAGGATATTGAGTTTTGGAGGTTAGCTGTAGGCTATGTATTTATACTTCTTTTAATAGGGTTTGTTAAATGGCGCGGATTGAAGCGGGAAATTCAAATCATGGTATCGACAGCGAGAATGACATTACAATTGATTTTAGTAGGGTATATACTTACCTATATTTTTGAGAATCCTAACCCGTTTCTTATCCTACTTATCGTTTTATTAATGCTATCTTTTGCTATATATAATACGTTTAAGCAAGTAGGGAGACCATTGAATAAGAAAATGAAGCAAATCATTGCGATTTCCATTACATCTGGATCGATTATCACACTAGCGTACTTTAATTTTGTTGTTATACATTTTGAACCATGGTACCAACCACAATACTTAATTCCAATCGCTGGAATGATTATTGGAAATTCAATGACTGGTATCACACTCGGTGTTAAACATTTAATTGATGGGGTTCAGAGAGAAAAGCAATTGATTGAAGGTGCGTTGATGCTTGGGGCAAAGCCAGAGGTAGCAACGAAATCAATCGTTAATTCGGCTTTTGAATCTGCAATTTTGCCGACAATAAATAATATGGTAGGTATGGGGATCGTTTTTCTTCCAGGAATGATGACAGGGCAAATATTAGCCGGAATCAGTCCATTGATAGCAGTGGAGTATCAAGTTGCTGTTTTATTAGGCATTTCAGGAAGTGTAGCATTAACAATGGTTATTTTTACCCAATTTGGGTATCGAACATTTTTTAATCAACGTAATCAATTTATAGGGTAGAAGTGGGGGGAGATTTAATGATAACGCAACTGCATATGTAGATTGCAATGAATGTAGTAGTAATAAAAGGTAACAAGAATTTATATTATAAAAGAAATTATATGATATCGCCGAAAATCATTGTTTTTTAATTGAAAATGGCCAGATAAATGAAATTAATTCCTTTAGGATTGTTTGTTACACAATTTGCTGAAACAATGAACTCTAATAAATTTCTCATGAAATATAGTCAAACGATTATAAACTAAGCATTTAATGAAAACGAACTATTAATTTTTAATTTTTTCTGTCTCAATCTCTTAAGTTAACTTTTGATATGAGACAGAAATTCATTATTTTTATTAACTTCCGAGAATATATATTATGTAAACTAGTATAAAAAATAGACCATAATTAATGGTCTTTCGGTATATCCATCTTATCAACGGCACTTCGTAGATCATCGTTTTTAATATGTGTATAGATCATCGTTGTCTGAATTGATGAATGACCTAGCTGTCGTCTCAGCTTTGGGACATCATTAATTTCTGCGTGATATCTCGTTGCAAATGAATGTCGTAATTTATGAACGGATAATGCAGGTTTTCCAAAGGCATTTGCATATTTTTCAATCATTTTTTCGATTGATCGTGCAGTTAAACGTCTTGATTTTCCTTTAGGACCCATTGGAGCTGCAACAAATAATGCTTTATTTGATTTTTCAACATGATAACGTTTTTCTCTAATCATTAAATACTGCTGTAGGTCATCCATAGCAATTTTACTAAAGAAAACATATTGCTCTTTATTACCTTTACGAATAACACGTGCAGAGTATTTGTTAAAATCAATATCATCTAAATCGAGGTTTACAACTTCAGATAAACGAAGTCCTGAGCCTAATATTAATGAGATGATCGCTGTATCGCGTTCCTGATTAAATGTATAAAAGTTTACCAACTTTTTATTGTCTTTTACAAGTTCACGATAATCATGGGCAACAAACCTGCGGAAATTCTCATATTCATCTCCTAATAAAATTTTACCTTCCATTTTATTTGCTAGTGTTTCCGTGCTTTGTTTGAGCTCATTAAATTCTATTTTAGCCATCACATTTCGCTGGATATAAGGCTTCAAATCTCTTGTTTCCGCAATGTTTTGCAAATAATTAAAAAGCGATTTTAAGGCTGAAAGCTTTCGATTTACAGTGACTTCTTTGTTATGATATTCATATTGAAGCGCATTTAAAAAGCCTTCAACTTGCTGTACTGTTAATGTTTCTAATTGCTGTAATGGTATGTCCTTTAGATTACCGTTAAATAGATGCTCAGATATAATCCATTGAAAAAAGATTTTATAATCATGACAATAGTTTAGTAATGATGCTGCTGAAAGCTTTCTTCGTTTATGGTCGATATATTCCGCAACATACCATGGTAAATCCTTAAGTAATATATTTAATTTTTTATGATGTAATTGTGATTGTTCATTCATAAAAATAACACCTCGAAATGTATTTTATCTAATGATTATTTTAATTCTTATAGTTTATTACGTCAAATTTATATTTTACGTAATAATGTAGATGGAGAGTTCTTAAGATTCATTATTGTTTATTGCGAATAAACCTTTCGAATTTTTCATAAATCATAACAACCTTATCCCCTTTCTTTCCCAATAAATGAAATTATTTAAATGATATTTATTTTTAATCTATTTAAATTAGTCTAATTCTCTTTTTAAATAGAAATGAGATTCCAATCGCTATTTTTATACATTTGTGTCTTACACGTTTTCTTTTGAAGAAACCTTCGTAGCTTATGCAAAAATTCTTTTATTTGATCTCCTGCAATTATTCATATAAGTAGTTTTGATTAATCAACTATTGTTCAATAACGGATAGTTGCATAATTTTTAATTTATGGAAAATAATAGTTACCATCAAACGATTCATTCCGTTTAACTACTATATATCATTTTTAGGAGACTATTGATGCCTAAGGAAAGAATAAGCTCACTCCAATTATTTTTTGTCATTGTTTGCTTTCAAATAGGAAATACCTTTATGTACAATATTGGTTCTGGTGCGAAGCAAGATGCATGGGTAGTTTTCCTCCTCTCTATGCTAGGTGGATTATTTTTAATGTACGTATATATAAAATTATGTGGATACTATCCTGGTGATTCATTAATAGAGTTGATTCCAAAAATTATTGGCAAATTCTTATCATATCCGATTATTTTAGCTTATATTATCTATTTCACTTATCTTGCTGCAAAGGCATGTCGCGATTTTGGAGAACTAATTTCTGCAACAATTTTAGATGAGACACCAATGGAGGTTGTCATTGGCAGCTTTATGATTTTAATGATTTATTGTTTACGTGGAGGTGTTGAAGTTTTTGGTCGTATGGGAGAGGTAGTGTTCCCTGTTTACATTATTGCGATAACGGTTGTTTGGATTTTATTATCAACTGTCGATCAATTTACACTAGAAAATCTCACCCCTGTTTTAGGTAATGGGATTAAGCCAGTACTAAATGAAGTATTTCCGACCGTATTAACCTTCCCGTTTGGTGAATCAGTTATTATTACGATGTTTTTCCCTTTTCTAGTTAAGGGGTCAAATCTGAAAAAAGTAGGATTTGCCGCTATTATGATGACTACCTTTTTATTAATTATGAATATTATCATGGTGATAAGTGTCTTAGGACCAGAAATATATCGGGATCAATTTTTCCCCCTCCTTTCTGCTACAAGAATGATCTCAATTGCTGATTTTTTAGAACGATTTGATGCCTTAATTATATTAATGATGGTTGCCGGCGTTTTTTTTAAGGTGGGAGGCTGGACATATGGGGCTGCATCTGGAATTGCGCAAGTGCTTAAGTTGAAACATAATCGTTCGATTCTTTTAGGTCTAGGCTCGGTTATAGCACCTTTATCCCTAATTATTTCTTCAAATCAGATTGAATATAATGAAATCGGTTTGGAGATTGTCCCTGTCTATTTTCATATTCCGCTCCAAATCATAATCCCACTTCTTTTATTAATCATAGCGATGATTCGTAACAAAATGAATAAAAAGAGGTCAAAATAAACGTATTTGACAGGAGCTAATTGAGGAGGACTTCTATTGCCGCTATTTAAAAGAAAAAAAACATTAACTAAAGGACCACATTATCAAAAAGAACATATTCATGAACATAGCGATATGGGAGATATTTCAACTAATCTTGAAGATACTCTAGATCAAATTAAACAGTTATTCAATGGCGCAGAAGATTTTTCTTTCCGTGAGTTTAAAATTCATAATTCTATCCCTGCTACAATTATATATTTAAATCAATTAGTGGATATGAAAAGGATGGAACATCATGTCATTAATCCGTTGTTAAATGAAAAAGATGGACTTCATCAAGAGAAGAATCCAACTTTGGATGATATTTTGGCAGACATCAGTGCCGCACAAATCGAAAAAGATACCTCCTATCAAAAAGTAATTGATTATATCCTTTCTGGTGGTACGGTTCTATTAATTAATGGCTATAATCAAGCATTGCTGATTGGTGAGCATAAATTTACCCAGCGTTCTATAGATGAACCTTTATCAGAAGCGGTTGTTTTAGGTCCGAGAGAAGGATTTAATGAAAATATTCGCACAAATATTAGCATGATTCGCAGGAGATTAAAAACGACTAAACTTAAGTTTGAAACTTTGAAGATTGGAAAATTATCTAAAACTGATGTAGCGGTTGTCTATTTAGAAAACATTGCACAAAAAACAATCGTTGATGAAGTAAGGAAGCGTTTAAATAGTATTGAACTCGATGCTGTTGAGGATAGTGGGTATATATTAGAATTTATTGAAGATGACCCTTATACGGTGTTTCCTCAAGCCTTACAAACGGAACGTCCTGATCGAGTTGTCGGGAACATCCTTGAAGGGAGAGTAGCGATTCTCGTTGATAATAGTCCCTTTGCATTAATTGTTCCTGTCACCTTTTTTCAAATGATGAATTCTCCTGAAGACTATTATGGAAGATTTGTGATGACATCCTTTATTAGAGGTATTCGCTATTTGTTTCTATTAATTGCGTTATTATTTCCTGCAATTTATATTGCTGTGACGACCTTTCACCAGGAATTATTACCAACAAATCTTTTATTTAGTGTTGCAGCATCAAGGGAGAAAGTCCCCTTCCCTGCCGTTGTTGAAGCATTATTAATGGAAATAACCTTTGAAGCTTTACGTGAAGCTGGGTTAAGGCTGCCAAGGCCAATCGGTTCTACAGTAAGTATTGTCGGTGCATTAGTAATCGGACAAGCAGCTGTTGAGGCTGGAATTGTTTCGGCTCCATTAGTTATTGTTGTTTCGACAACAGGAATTGCTTCATTTATGTTCCCTAGTTATGCATTTACAGGTGCAATTCGGCTTCTTCGCTTCGTGATGATTTTTTTAGCGGCTATATTAGGTTTTTATGGCATTTTGCTAGGAGTCTTCTTTATTTTAGTCCATCTTGTAAAGTTGCGTTCCTTTGGTGTTCCTTATTTAGCACCGATTGCACCTTTTAATTTAAACAATATTAAAGATATCTTTATTCGAGTTCCATGGTGGAAAATGAACGAACGTCCAGAACAAACAGGAAAACGAAATTTGAAGCGGTTTGGAGAGAAATAGATATATTTGTTTGGTTTAGGTTAGGATGGTGCTTATGAGGACAATTAAAGTCTTACTTTTATTTATTTTAACGATATTTCTTGGTGGTTGTTGGGATCGTGTTGAAGTGAATGATATTGCGATTGTGACGGCAATTGCAATAGATCTTGCTGAGGATGAAAGACTTCGCTTATCGCTTCAAGTAGCAATTCCTTCAAAATTAGGGCCAACTCAAAGTGGTGGAGAAAGTGGAAGTAGTACATTTATTATTTCTGAGACAGGTGCAAATGTATCAGAGGCTTATAATAATCTACAAGAAAAAATCGGGAGACAAGTATTTTTTTCCCAAAGCCGTGTGCTATTAATTGGCGAGGATTTAGCTCGAAAAGGTGTTAAAAATATCATTGACTTTCACACTAGGTACCATGAACCACGTATAAATAGCTTTATTATGATGACAAAGGGAGATGCCTTGAAAGTCTTAAAAGCAAGACCTGTATTAGAAAGTATCGCGTCTGAAGAATCAAAGGAATTAGCCAAATTAGGAAAAGGGATTACGATTTATGTAAGGGATTTCCTAGATATGCTACTGACAGAGGGACAGGAACCCATCGCACCTCATTATTCACTTGCACCACTCGGAGATAGCGATGAGGATAAAGGTCAAAAAATAGCTGGCTCTGCTGTGTTTAAAGGTGAAAAGCTTGTCGGTTGGTTAGATAGCTTTGAAACTAGAGCGATTTTATGGATTCGAAATACATTGCGTAAAGGGATTATTACACATCCTATCTCAAAGGAAGATGGAAATATTAGCGGTGAAATCATTAGAGCGGAGTCTAAAATTGTCCCTAGGAAAGAACATGGAGAATTAAAGATTGACGTAAATATTATTACAGAATTAAGAGTAATAGAAAATGATTCGCACTTAAATTTAAATGATCCAAAGGTAATTGAAGACTTGCAAAAACGAATGGAAACTGAGCTTGAAAATAGAGTCAGACAAGTAGTTGATAAGGTTCAAAAGGATTATCGTTCAGATATATTTGGATTTGGACAAACTGTATACAAAAAATATCCAAATGATTGGAATTCTATCTACAAAAAAAAATGGGACGAGATGTTTTCACAATTAGATGTTTCGATCAATGCTGAGGTTTATTTAAGAAGAGTGGGATTAAGAAAATAAAAATTTTTTGTTGTGAGGTTAAAAATGCTTAAATACATTATCATTTTTCTTACTTTTGCTTTCATCTTTGCTTGGGAAGTACCAAGACTAGTAAGGAACAAGGAGAAAAAAGAATTAGTCATTTTTTCATTTCTCACCTTAATTGGATTTGGGTTAAGTATTTTAGCCGTTTTCCGTGGGTTTATGTAATTAATTGATTCTTTAATCAAAAGGCTGTCTCAGAAAAGCTATTGAGTTTAGACAGCCTTAAACATTCATTTATAAATGTGAGTTGAATAATGCTTTAACAATCTCTACCTCATCAGAGCTTAATGGTTTGTTTCCATATCTAGCTTTACTATAGCTTTTTATTAAGGTATTTAACTCAGGTCTCTTGCTTTCGACACGCATAATGATATCGTTTAATGTTTCAGTTGATGTGTTGGATGGTTGAAATTGATAACCTTGAAGGATTTGGTTTTTAACAAGTTGCTTGTATGCATATCTCACCCTCTCATGATCGGATAGTTCCTCCCATTTTGGTTGCTGATAAAATCGATTACGAAATAATCCTTTTACTTTCTCTTTTACTTTTGATTGAAGCTTATTTAAATCAAGTAAACTTTCCTTTTCATCAATATACTCGAGGAATTCTGGTGGAAATGGTTCACTTAAATTAAGAAATTTACTAATTTGTTTCATTAGCCACTTATAAATGGTTCTTATAATATGGCCTATCCTTCTTCCACCATATATTATTAAAGCGCTGATAAGTAGCGTTACGATTATATAAAAGGCTATGTACATGAGCTTTTCAAGGATAACTGCTAATGTCGAAGGTTCTCCAGCTTCTAAAACAGGAAAAGGTTGCTCATTAGCTTGGGGACGTTTTTGAATCGGTTCGCTCTCATGATTAAACAAAGAAAGAAATGAAAGAATCCCTGAGATAAATAATGAAATTGTTTTATAGAACAAAGATTTTACAATACCAAAGTTTGTTACTAACAAGATGATTCCAAACATAATTATGATGTAAACATAATTTTTTCTCTTAATCGTCTTAGATACTTTTGTTTTTTTACTTTTCGCTAGGGTGGAAGCTTTTAATGTACCACGATTTGATAGAAATAATGTAATGATGATGAAAAGTACCCCACTCCATGTGATGATATTTTGAAATGGATTAAGTGCTTCGAAGTAACGATAAATAAAATAAGCAAAAAAATACACTGGAAGACCAATGACCCATAATGTGAAATTGGTTAGTAAATCCTCAGATGATTTATCATAGTAGGCTTTACTGCGATATAAAACGAGTATATAGACTAGTGAAATAATAATGGTCGTAATGAAATGGTCACTAAATAGAAGCGAAGTGAGTACGCTTATCATAATCATAAGAACCATATAGATAAACCGTGTTTTAATTTTGTTATTAAATTGCATTGAAAATAAATACCCAATACTAAAGAATGTAGGTAAACTTGCTAGCCAGAACAAAAAATAATCCGTAACGGTGTAAATTCCCATGAGAACTAGTACCGGGAAAACTAGGATGAATTCAATTACTGCATAACTTCCCTTTTGCAAAATTCCATATGGATTATTTTTCATCTTTTTCACCTTCTATCTCTTCATCAACAACCATGATTTCCACTTTGTTTCCTTGTGTTTCAAGAATGCGAATTGATTCCTCCATGCTTTCCGTCATTATGAATGTAATGATAAGAATATCATTGTTCGTTCGATTATGTAGTTCCTCCTTTAATAAATGATTAAAACTAATGCTTTTATCCATGCAAAGCTTAGCCATCGTATCATATATAAAGGTTAATTGCTCTGTTCCATTTTTCGGTTCAATTCGAATCGGTTTTTTAATATTACTATCAAGATTTTCTCGAAATGGCTCGACCAAATAGGAATTACAGACAAAACCAGTTGGAATCCCTTTTGAAATACTGTAATGAGCAATAGAAGCTGCATAGGATATAGCCTTCTCGATAAGTTCCATATTTTGTATCGGCATCCAAATGTCCTCTGACTCGTCAAAATTCACATATATCATTAACTCATGATCTGCAGTCGTATCTCGCTTATTCACTTGTAAACTATTGGTACGTGCAGTTGCCTTCCAATTGACACTATTCATTGGGTCACCATAAGCGTATTTTTTAACACCTGCCATAATAAATGGATCATCTATAATCCACCTTCTAACGGAAATTTCACCAAGCCAGCTATGAGAAGGTAAAGGAATGTCATCAGTTGGGATAATTTCAGGGTAAACAATTACAGTAGCTACAGCATCGACATGATGAAAGGATTCCCCAAGACCAAGGACATCACCAATTGTCAAAGAAACAGATTTAAGCTCATAATATCCTCGTTTATTACAACGTACCCTATGCCTTCTTGTTATTTTTTGAAACGGTAAAAGACTAAATAAAGTTCGATGAAACTCTTCACTATGAATTTCAATTTCTTGATCCTGTTTCTTTAAAAATTGTAATTGCTTATCAATCTTTGATTCTAATCTAAGCCATGGAATTGGAAGTAATTTATGATTTGAAATTTGGTCAATCATTTCAATTTCTTCACCAGCAAACACTGCTTCTTTACTAAAGAACCGTTGATATTTGACCCTTGATAACCCCCATTTATTGAAAATAATGCTTTGAATTAATGCGATTAAACAAGTAATAATGATAAACCAGGAGATACTCATATTTACTAATGGACACCTTTCGTGAGAGCTTTTTCTGTTGGAACTGGCACAGAACTAATAATTTCGTCTAATATACTCTCAACTTTAGTAAATTTAGCTCTTATTACAGATTTCAAAAGTATCCGATGACCTAGAACTGGTTTCACCATTTCTTTCACATCATCTGGACTAACATAATCTCTTCCTTTTAATATCGCTAATACTTGAACTGCCTTTAATAAAGCTTGACTTCCACGAGGGCTTACACCTAATTCGACTGCGGAATGTGCTCTAGTCATTTCGACAATATTCATAATATATAAAAGAACATCATCACTGACATAAATACTAGAATATAAGTCTTGTGCAGCAAGTATTTCCTCTGTGCTTGCGATAGAATCGATATCTTCTAATGGATTCACATTCTTAAATCGTTTTAATATATGTAATCCTTCTTCTTTCGTTGGATACCCTAATTGAATCTTTAGTAAAAATCGATCGAGCTGAGCCTCAGGTAATGGGAAGGTTCCGTGGTTTTCTACTGGATTTTGTGTTGCGATGACCATGAAGGGGCGTCTTAATTGATATGTATGTCCATCTATTGTTGTTTGTCGTTCTTCCATACATTCAAGTAAGCTTGATTGTGTTCGAGGAGTTGCGCGATTTAATTCATCTGCAAGGACAATATTTGAAAAAATAGCGCCAGGTCTAAACTCAAATACCCCCTCCTTTTGATTATAAAAATTCATTCCTGTTATATCAGTTGGTAGCAAATCTGGTGTAAATTGAATTCGATTAAAGCTGCATGACAACGACTTTGCTAATGTTTTTGCTAGCAATGTCTTCCCTGTTCCTGGAACGTCCTCTAAAAGCACATGCCCTGATGAGAATAGTGCAATGAGTAAATGGTTGATTTGTTCATCTTTTCCGATGACAACTCTTTGAATCGTTTCTTTCATCTTTTCTGCAAGATAATGTATATCGGCTAAGTTCATTTCTTTATCCCCCTTTAAGTGAGAAGAACATTATAAATTTAAAATACTATTACCTTATTTTAACTATATTCCTATGTAATCGCTACCATTATAACGTGTATAAAAAGAATCGTATACATTTATTGTAATAAACTCAAGAATAAATAATAGTACTTTTTATTTGATAATAAACTGATAAGTGTCTGTTTGAATTTGAAGAAAATAATGTAAGCCTAATACCTAAGAGAAATTTCGGTTTATTGCTCTCTTTAATATAGCAATGAAAAAAAGAACAAAAAGCCTAAAATAGCAAAAAAACTACGATTCAAAAATATGCCTCGTAGTTTTTTATAAGTATGTATGGAGCCTAGCGGGATCGAACCGCTGACCTCCTGCGTGCAAAGCAGGCGCTCTCCCAGCTGAGCTAAGGCCCCAAAATATTTTAAACCGTGCACCTTACATTGATATGGATAGATAAGTGTTACTTTAGGAGCCGGCTCGATCAGGGCTACCCAGCGGCACACAGATTGTTCTACTTATGGCTGCTCCCTTCCAGGCCTGACCAGGTTCATAGACTTCTGTTGCGCGGACCCCAACTGTCATCACTGCTTTTCTAAAGGCAATCCTTACCTAAACCATACCGCTGAAAAGGAATTCAACCCCGCTAAGGCGGATTGCGGGTAAAAGGGCACCGCCAGCTCCCCATCTAGCACGGTATGTATGATGATGAGTAAATTATGTTTGTATTCCACTAATAGTACAATGTAAGTTTTGAATCCTTACCATCAACTATTACATTAATACTATATCATGAAAGCTTATTTGAATGATATGGTAATTTATGTAATGGGTATAATGCTAATCCTTTATGAGATTTTATGTTAACAATTACTTATAAAATACCTTATCTGCATTATATTTTGCATGTAATTTGTTAATCAAATATGTCTCATAAATTTCTCGTTCCATTGGATCTTCAACAATACTAACTTCAATTTTATGTATGTCTCCTCTATGGTCCTTTAAAGGTGAAACGTTATCCTCCAAATGTTTTTTCACTCGTTGTCTCAGTTTTCTAGCCTTACCGACAAATAATAATTCATCGTCCCGATTAAAAAATAAGATGATTCCACCTTTATCTCTAGGGATTTTATGAAGATCGATAAATCCTTGAATAGATGGTATAACGGGTTCATTTTCAGTTTGTTGCTGTTTTCTTTTAAAAATAGTGACGTCTGCTTGCGGTTTTTCAATTTTAATCATCGGAACACTTCCTTTTTGAGTATCCATAAAACTATATCTTTAATTTATATAATTTACAATGATTTTTATATTTATTTAAAAATCTTTAAAAAGCTTTTGTCGACAATTCATGGTAAGATTTACATATGGTTAACATTTCCTTTATATTTGTAGATTAAAATTAATAATAAAAAATAATTCCATAATAATACAATAATCGGTAAAATTGATTTGTTACTAGTTTTTTAAATCACTGCTATGAAGCATTAAAATGGACGTAAGTATAAAGAAAAAGTAGTTTTTCTCTGTGTGTTAGATTTAACCTATCTAAAAATAACAAGAATATTGTTTTATATAAAAATCTTTTAATAATCGAGTATTACAAGGAGATTAAGATGAATATATTCATTGGAGAGATTTCTGAAATTGTTCCAAAGGTGAATGCTTCCACATCGAATCAAATTGTTGACCAACTATTTACAGAGGATTCCAGTACACAAGGTATAGTTGTTACAGAAAATGAAATACCGATTGCTCTTATTACAAGAACGAGCTTCTATCAAAAACTCGGTACATTATACGGTTATAATCTTTACATGGGAAGAACAGTACGCTTATTAATGAATTCAAATATATTATGTGTTGATTATTACCAATCAATTACTGATGTAAGTGAACGAGCGATGAAGAGAAAAGAAGAGCAACTTTATGATTATATAATCGTTACGAAAGATGGATATTATCATGGAGTTGTTAGTATTCGTACACTTTTAATAACATTAGCAAAGGTTCAATCAAAAATAGCAACCTATATGAATCCACTTACTGGGCTACCGGGGAACCAAATTATAAATGAAAAATTACATGAAGCATTAAAGGAAACTGTGTTCTCTGTCCTATATATTGATTTAGATCATTTTAAGACATATAACGATATCTATGGATTTTCAAAAGGCGATCAAATGATTCAAGAAACTGCAGCACTTTTAAAGCATCATTTAAACGGTACTTCTGATTTTCTTGGTCATATCGGTGGGGATGATTTTCTTGCTATATTATATAACCATTCATATCAAAATGTTTGTGAACAGATCATTCAGGATTTTGATAAGCTGATTCGTCATTTCTATACAGAAGAGCATTTTTCACAAGGGTTTATTACAGCCGAAAACAGATTAGGTAAGGTAGAAAAAATTCCTCTTGTTGCGATATCCATTGCGGTTATTTCTCGGCAAAATAAACAGTACCGCTCAGTTGAGGAAATTGTAGCAAATGCCACAAAAATAAAGAAATATTGCAAGCGGGTTCAAAATAGCTGCTACATGGATGATTCCTTGTGCATAAGGCATTAATTAATAAATTCAAGCATTTAAAAGGTGTCGAGCGGGTGTTTTCAATACGTCGTAAAAGAACTTAATAAAGAAAAGCACCCACTATTTTATTTAGTTTCAGTATGATGAATAAAATATT
>NZ_CADEPK010000333.1 GCF_902829255.1 Metabacillus niabensis
CTATTATTTCTTTAGGTTGAAAGACCTCTCATAAATAAAGAATAGAGATGATTTTATAAGGAGGTTTGCATTTTATGACATTACTACATTTGGCTATCATAGCCCCTTTTCTTTTTGCAATACTCGTTCCATTTCTCTATAAATATTTCCGAAAAATACATACAGGATGGTTCGTCTTAATTTTACCGATTGTATTATTTAGCTATTTTGTTCAATTTATCGACGAGATGATGGATGGTAATACAATTATCCAAACGGCCGAATGGATTCCATCACTCGGGATTAATTTTACAGCATACATTGATGGATTGGGCTTACTATTCGCTTTATTAATAACTGGTATTGGATCACTTGTTGTCCTTTATTCCATTTTTTATTTAGCAAAGGAAAAAGAGCAGCTTCATCATTTTTATGTTTACTTGTTGATGTTTATGGGAGCTATGCTCGGGGTTGTCCTTTCAGATAACGTCATTGTTTTATATACGTTTTGGGAATTTACCTCCCTTTCTTCCTTTTTGTTAATTGGCTTTTGGTATACACGGGAAAAATCTCGGTATGGTGCGCAAAAGTCGATGATGATTACGATATTCGGCGGACTATTGATGCTTGGTGGATTTATCCTGCTTTATCTTATGACAAATACATTTAGTATTCGCGAAATGATTAGTCAAGTTCCAGCAATTATGGATGATAAATTATTTGTACCAGCGTTAATTCTTATTTTATTCGGTGCGTTTACGAAGTCAGCTCAGTTTCCGTTTTATATTTGGTTGCCAGATGCCATGGAAGCGCCGACTCCTGTTAGCGCCTATCTTCATTCAGCGACAATGGTAAAGGCCGGGATTTATCTAGTTGCACGCTTTAGCCCTGTTTTTGCAGGAACAGCAGAATGGTTTTGGATCGTGTCAGCATTTGGGTTATTCACGATGTTTTGGGGTTCATTTAATGCAGTGAAGCAGACTGATTTAAAGGGAATCCTTGCCTTCTCAACTGTGAGTCAATTAGGAATGATCATGTCAATGCTAGGTGTTGGTTCTGCAGCATTAGTGCTTGATTCAGTATCTGACACCTATTATTCTGTTGCTATCGTTGCGGCAATTTTTCACTTAATTAACCATGCCACATTTAAAGGAAGCCTGTTTATGGTTGTCGGTATTATCGATCATGAAACAGGAACACGTGATATTCGGAAATTAGGTGGCTTGATGAGCTTCATGCCGATCTCATTTACGATTTCGATTATCGGTGCATTTTCGATGGCAGGATTGCCACCATTTAACGGATTTCTAAGTAAAGAAATGTTCTTTACAAGTATGGTTCGAATAACTGAGCTAAATATTTTAAATTTAGAAACACTCGGGCTATTGTTTCCAATTATTGCGTGGATTGCGAGTATATTCACCTTCATTTACAGTATGATTATTGTGTTCAAGACGTTTACAGGAAAATTCCAGCCTGAGAAGCTTAAAACAAAACCACATGAAGCACCTATCGGAATGTTAATTTCGCCAATTATTCTTGCTTCACTTGTGATTATTTTCTTCTTCTTTCCAAGCTTGCTTGAATATACGATTATTGAGCCAGCGATTGCTTCGATCATCCCTGGAATGCTTGGTGCGGATGAAAAGTTCCATGTTCATATTCAGCCATGGCATGGTTTTAATACCGAGCTTTGGATGACAATTGGTGTTGTCCTCATTGGGTTACTCGCCTTTCTTATGTTATCAAAATGGAGTGGAATTTATCGGTTTACTCCAAAGAAATTAACGTTAAATAAAGGCTATGATGCAGCAATAAGAGGTTTAGATAAATCATCATCTACGTTTACACGTTTTTACATGACAGGTTTTATCCGTGATTATCTTGCATACATCTTTATTTTTATGATTGTTATTGTTGGCACATCACTAGTTGTAAAAAATGGCTTTTCCTTTAATTTACGCAATACTGCTCCTGTTGGGATTTACGAAGCAGTGCTTGCCGCCGTAATGGTCATTGGTACAATTACCGTGCTGTTTGCGAAATCACGCCTAACATCCATTATTGCACTTGGGTCTGTTGGCTACTCTCTCTCATTGTTTTTCGTGCTATTTAGAGCACCAGATTTAGCTTTGACTCAGTTATGTGTAGAAACGGTTTCTGTCGCTTTATTCCTGCTCTGCTTCTACTATTTACCAGAGTTAAAAAAGCGTGAGAAAAAACTGCCATTTAAGTTAACAAATCTCATCATTTCCTTAGGCGTAGGGGCAATTGTTACCTTAATTGGGTTAGCCGCGAACAGCCAGCGGGTTTCGGAAACAATTTCTAGCTACTTTATTGAAAATAGCTATGAGCTTGCGGGCGGTAAAAATATGGTCAATGTCATTCTCGTAGACTTTAGAGGCTTTGATACATTGTTTGAAATCACTGTTCTTTGTATTGCTGCATTAGGAATTTATGGCATGATCCGTCTACAGGCGAAAAAGGAGGGAGAAGAGTGAAAAAAACGAACTTAAAAACAAACGATCTTATCTTTCAAACTGCAACGAAGGTGATCGTGTTTCTTATCATCATTTATTCCTGGCATCTCTTCTTTTCCGGTCATTATACTCCAGGTGGCGGGTTTATCGGCGGACTTATGACATCAGGTGCCATCGTCCTGTTGCTGCTTGCGTACGATATTAAAACAGTCGTAAGTATTTTGCCTTTCGACTATATAAAAATGGCTGCATTAGGTCTGCTTATCGCTTTATTAACAGGTATTGGCTCCCTATTCTATAATGTTCCGTTTTTAACCCATACATTCGGATATGTTGAGCTACCGTTGTTAGGAGAAACAGCATTAGCTACCGCTGTCCTTTTTGACCTTGGTGTATATCTCGTTGTTATCGGTGTAACAATGACGATTATTCAAACGATAGGGGAGACGGAATAATGGAAATTTTAATGTGTATCGTTGCTGGTATTTTATTTACAGCAGCAACCTATCTTATGCTATCTAAAAGTATTCTACGGATTATTATCGGCACTGGTCTTTTAAGTCATGGTGCACATCTACTTATTTTAACAATGGGCGGGTTAAAGAAAGGAGCAGCACCTCTTCTAGGTGAACATGCAAAAAGTTATGTCGATCCCCTTCCACAAGCATTAATTTTAACGGCGATCGTGATAAGCTTTGGGGTCACATCATTTTTCCTCGTCCTCGCATATCGCTCCTATCAAGAACTTGGTACAGATGATATGGACCAATTAAGGGGAAATGACCAATATGAATAATTTAATTATCTTACCTATTGTTTTACCGCTGTTAACAGGGATCTTACTCATCTTCTTAGGGAAGAATATCAAATGGCAAAGATGGCTTAGTGCCATATCATCGTTTATCGGAATTATCATTGCCTGCATCGTTGTCCAAACCGTTCATGAAAACGGAATTCAAACGTTGGAAATCGGTAGCTGGAAAGCGCCCTATGGCATCGTACTTGTCGCTGATATGTACTCTAGTTTATTAGTATTAACGACAAGTATCATCGGTTTTACAACCTTGTTGTTTGCCTTTTCAACTATCACCAGAGAAAGAGAAAAATTTTACTTTTATTCAGGTGTTCAATTTTTACTACTCGGTGTAACCGGAGCTTTTTTAACAGGGGATCTATTTAATCTATTCGTTTTCTTTGAGGTCATGCTTATGTCCTCGTACATGCTAATCGTGTTAGGAAGTACAAAGGCACAGCTGAGAGAATCGATGAAATACATCTTAGTAAATGTTATTTCATCCGCTTTATTTGTAATCTCTGTTGCTTACCTTTACGCAGTAACAGGAACGTTAAATATGGCTGACTTAAGCGTTAGAATTACAGAACTAGGCCAATCTGGGTTAATCACTGTTATTTCGATAATGTTTTTAATCGTTTTTGGACTTAAAGGTGCGATTTTCCCTTTATACTTTTGGCTACCAGGATCGTACAATGCTCCACCTACAGTTATCACGGCATTGTTTGGTGCATTATTAACAAAGGTAGGTGTTTATTCACTAACAAGAGTTTACACACTTATTTTTATTCACGATCAAGCATTTACACATCAAATATTGCTTTGGCTAGCTGCTTTAACCATTATTTTCGGGGTTATCGGTTCGCTCGCATATTCAGATATTAAAAAAATCATTATCTACAATATTATAACTGCTGTCGGTGTCATTTTATTTGGTGTCGCCGTAAACAATCAAGCAGCGATTGAAGGCTCTATTTATTACCTAGTCCATGATATGATAATTAAAGGAGCGCTATTTTATTTAGTTGGTGCTATTATCGCAGTAACAGGAACAAGCAATCTAAAGAAATTTAGCGGTTTAATCGCAAGTCATCCTCTTTTAGGTTGGATGCTGTTTATTGCTGCACTTTCTCTTGCAGGCATTCCACCGTTTAGCGGATTTATCGGGAAGCTAAAAATCGTTCAAGGTGCCTTTGAAGCAGGAGAGTATACCTTTTCACTTGTTGTCTTATTGTCGAGTTTATTCGTTCTCTATTCGGTGATGAAAATCTTTATTAACGGATTTTGGGGTGAGCCGGCAAAGAATTTTGCACCAAAGGTTCAGACGATAAAAGGAATGGTATTTCCGATCGCCATTTTATTAATACTATCGATCGGATATGGTGTCGGTACCCAATGGGTATCACCATATATAACACAAGCGTCTGAAACTCTGCTTGACCCATCAATTTATATACAAGCCGTATTGAAGGAGTAGTGCATATGGCCTTTCAATTATTATTAAATGTGTTTCTAGCCTTTACCTGGATGTTTCTTTCAAATGATTATTCACCGCTCGCGTTTTTTAAAGGATATTTTTTCGGCCTAGTCGTCATCTTTTTTCTTAGAAGATTTTTTCACCGCCGCTTTTACGTTTACAATGTCATTGCGGTCATTAGATTGCTCATGATTTTCTTAATCGAGCTAATAAAATCAAATCTTTCGGTATTTAAAGTGATTTTATCACCGAAGCTTAAAATGACACCTGGGATATTTGCTTTAGAAACTGAGCTTGAAAAGGATTGGGAAATTACGATTCTCTCTAATCTAATTACCCTAACTCCTGGAACGCTTGTGCTTGAAGTATCAGATGACAATAAAACGTTATATATTCACGCTATGGATATCGATGATGTTGAACAAGCAAAACTTGATATTAAAAATACATTTGAAAAAGCAATTAAGGAGGTAAGCCGATAATGTTTGAATTTGTCATCCATCTATCATTACTAATTGTAGCAATCTCTACCTCCTTATATATCTATCGCCTTATTAAAGGACCTACAACACCTGATAGAGTCATTGCCCTTGATGCAATTGGGATTAATTTAATTGCGATCACGGCAATTATTTCAATTTCTTTAAAAACCTCTGCCTTTGTTGAGGTCATTCTGTTAATAGGAATATTAGCGTTTATCGGAACAGTTGCATTTTCTAAATACTTAGAGAAGGGAGAGATCATTGAAAATGACCGAAATCAGTAATTTCATCATTGGTTTTTTCATTCTTCTAGGTTCAATACTAAGTTTAGTCGCAGCGATAGGTGTTGTACGTCTACCAGATGTTTATACCCGTAATCATGCCGCATCTAAAAGTGCAACACTTGGTGTCATTTTCATTCTATTTGGTCTATTCCTTTATTATCTGCTTACTGAGCATCAGGTGAATTCACGTGTATTGCTAGGAATTGTCTTTGTCTTTATTACCGCTCCTGTTGCCGGTCATTTAATAAGCCGTGCAGCTTATAATATTGGTGTCCCTTTATGGAAGGGAAGTGTACAGGACGATTTAAAGAAGGCACGGAGTAAGAAGAAATTGATGAGATGAGCTGTATAGCTCATCTTTTTTGTTAGATTATTTTGTTAAAGCTTATTGATTTTTTAGCACTTTGTTATATGGAAATAGTGCATGAAATTCCTGTGGTAGAAATTTTTCAAAAGGAGACCTTACAGGAAGATACTAATGCCGTGGTGGCTGCTGGAATGCAAGCGGTAATTTACATCCAAGATTAACAGCACCTTTATGTTAAACAGGGAAATGCGAATCATAAAAAAACTAGCCTACGCTATGAGTAGACTAGTTTTGTTTCGGTTTCTTCTGTAAAATGGCCATCGTACATCTTGATACACATATAAGCTCAGCTTCTTCATCAACAATTTTTACTTCCCATACCATCGTTGTTTTTCCTATATGTAATGGTTTTGCATGAGCGGTAACAATCCCGTCCCTTTTGCCACGGATATGATTTGCGTTAATTTCCAGCCCTACACAGGCTTGGGTATCATGATCGATAAAATGAAATGCACCGACACTTGCTGCTGTCTCCGCTAATGCAACAGATGCTCCGCCATGCAATAATCCGAAAGGCTGGTGTGTTCGATGATCAACAGGCATTGTTGCCACAACTCCATCATCTGAAACAGATAAAATATTAATTCCTAACGCTTCCATCAATGTGTTTTTCACATTGTAATCCATAATATCCCCTCTATTCATTAGGCTATTTTTGTATCCTTTGTAGCTTTATACGAAATAGTTTTAGTGTCGGTAATTTCCTCAACTATTAGCAAAAGTCTCGATCTATTATCATGGAAACATTCATTTCGTTTCTAATCAATAACCCCTTCTGCCTTTGCAATCAGTACAGCCTCTGTACGGCTGCTCACATTTAGTTTATTAAAAATGGAGGTTAAATTATACTCAATGGTTCTTTTACTTAAATGGAGTTGATCCGCAATTTCTTGGTTCGTCAGTCCTTTTTCAACCTCTTGTAAAATGGATTTTTCCCGTTCTGTAAAAACCTGCTCAACCGATGAATGAATCGGCTTCGTTTGTTTTTGACTAAGAAGATTTTTTAAATATGTATATGGTACAATAATTTCTCCCTTTATCACATGATGGATAGTAGAAAGAAGCATTTCCTTGGACTCTGTTTTGCTAATAGCCCCATGAATCCCAAGTCGTACAGCCTCTTCAAAATAATCCTCTACATCATATCCAGTAAATAAAATAATTTTGCATGTCGGATGCTTCTTGAGGATTGACTTTGAGAGCTCCATTCCGTTTATATCCCCAAGATTCAAATCTAATAAAATTACATGGTATGGAGAGAAATCGTATTGTTCAAATGCCTCAATGGTATACTCTAAATCTAAGCAATCTACTTGAATATCAGGCTCTGTTTCAAGAATTGCTTTCGTTCCTTCCCTAACTGCAGGATGGTCATCTACAACTAAAATATGAATCATTGCTTTCACTTTTTACTCTCCTTAATACATATTGTGATAAAAAGACTTGGCAATTGCCAAGTCTTATTTAAATCTCGATATCTACCTTTACACCTTCACCAATTGCAGAATTTATCGTGATTGTCCCTTTTAATGCCTTTACTCTTTCCGAAATACCCGATAAGCCCATGCTCTCTGTTTTATCCTCAAGACTTTCGTATTGAAATCCTACTCCATCATCCTCGTAATGAAGGACAATCTTATCTTTTATACAAACAAGGATGATGAGAACACTTGCAGCCTTCGAATGCTTTTGTGCATTTGTTAAAAGCTCCTGAACAATCCGATATAAATTCAACTGTGTATCAATATCAAGATTCATTGTAAAATTGCCAGTATTTAACCGAATATCAAACGGTACCACTTCCTGATACTGCATTACAAGCTTATTTAATGCCTTTACTAAGCCTAAATCATATAAAAGCTGCGGCCGTAACTCTTGGCAAGTTTCACGAGTTGTCTTAATGATTTTTGTCATATTGTAATTCATATCTCGCAACTGCTTTTTCAACTGAACTGATTCATTGTCAACACCTGCTAACGCTAATTCACACTGTCTCTTCAGGGAAACTAAATCCTGTAACACAGAATCATGCAAATCCTTAGCTAAATTTGACCGCTGCTTCTCTTCGATTGAAAACAATAGCTTTGTAAGCCAGCCAGGATTATCTCCCTCTGTTTTAACCTCTTGTAAGTGCTGCATCAATTCATCTATTTTCAAAAAGTTTTCTAACGAAACATTCGTATAAAAAGCTAAAGTCTTTAGCCAGGATATTTCATCCCGCGTTAAAATTGGCGTATTTAATATGGATAAACAAAGCAAAACATAGCTTTTACTCTCTGTCTCACCGATATTAATGACAAATCCCTTATCAACCTCAACAATTTTCCCGATCTCTGCTGAGACATCTTGAATTTGTGATAGATAAGGTGAATAATCACTTTCCTTCGCGTGTAAATCAACTTGTCTAATCTGCTTTTCTTTATCAACCTCAATGACAAATGCCTTACTTACAAGCAATACATCAACAATCACCTGTTTAAGCTCAGAAATAACCTGCTCTAAATTATTTGCTTTCCGAATGCTTTGGGTGTATTTGAAAATGCTGTCTTGGTAGTTATACTTCTCGGAAAATCGCTTAAGCCGGAAGCGATAATCGATGATTTCTTTTAGGTAGAATACAAGAATCATTGCTAAGAAAATATAACATGATAACTGTATTGGATAAAATGTCGAATTTGTTTCTTGTATATTTAACATTATTCCTACAAATAGAAATGTGGGGATTACAGCTAATAATGAATAATATCTAATTCTACCAAGAAGAAACTCTATATCATAAATTTTTGTTGCCAAAAACTGATATACTAATGAAAAAGGTATTAATAATAGGAAAGCTGCAAGAAATGTCGGCGAAAAGACGTATTGTTGAAATATTATATATGGTAATGCATAAAAAAGTAAAAATGGTGTAAAAGCTATAACATTTGTTACAATTAAAACTTTTACAATATAAGCCTGTTCTGAATATCTTATTTTCTTTAATCCTTTAAATTTAAGTACAAAAGTCAGTACCAACATAATAAGGAAGGAACATAAATTCAAGATTCTAGTTATACCAAATGTTACTGAAAAAGAATAAAATAAAAATTCTACAGTAACATTCAGTATTACTAAAAAATATCCAAATCGAATATAATTAAAATTAAATAGCTTTTTTCCCAGTTCATTAAAATACTGATACAAAAAATGCAGATAACTAACAGGAACCATTATAAAAAGAATAAGATTAACATATCGACTAATAAAGTCTCCTCTTGAAGAGCCGCTTGCACTTATATATGCCATTCCAATTATTAAAAGAAATAAGTTCAATAAATTTGCGGACCTTTTATTTAATTGCTTATTTGATACGTAAACAAAATATGAACAGAAAAAACACAAAAATAATACAGTTAATGGAATAATTATAATAAATAAACTATGGTAACTAAACAATTCAGTAGGTACTTTATATTGTTTTACAACACCATCAGCCTGAATCTTTAATGTCTTAACTTGTTCAATAAGTCCAAAAACTTTCGCTGGAATATGTTCTTTAGGATTTGAACCATTTATTTCAAGAACCACATCCCCACTCTTAATTCCAACTTTATCAGCCCATGTCTTAGGTTCCACAGCAGAAACAAGAGTTTCATCTTTATTAGTAAACTTAACACCTGCACCAATATATGGGTTTTGGAAATTAAATATTATTATATAAATAGTGAAAATAATACTTAATATAATACTTAATAAAAATAATCTATTAAAGGTAATTCTCATTAAAAACACCTTTCAATGTATCAATTAATACCAGTACATGTTCAATAACTTTCCTGCTCCAAGTATTCCCTCAATCACCGACAAAACGTCATCTAACTCCACACCTAGTAAACTGGCTTGTCCATTCATAACCTTTTCTATTACTTCTGGATTTTCCAGTAAAAAATTAACAACCTCTTGCATTTTCATTCCCCTTATTGAGCTATTTTTTTAGAAAAAATCAATTTGGACTTAATCATATCAATAGCCTCTAAATCTATATCTAATTTATCGATTATTCGAGCTGCGCGGTTTAGTGAAATATTTTTCATCACATTCATATATTGAGCAACACCAGCATGAAACAGCTTCTCTTTATAGGCTTTAAAGCTACCAAATTCCTCTTCTATTGTTTTATTGCTCCTATAAAAAGCCATTAACTCTCTTGCATGTTGATTAAAGTTTTTTTGTAAATATAGCCTTGCTAAAGAGCGTTTTTCTTTTAATAGGTCATTCTTCTCAGGATTAAATAAATCTCTAAAGTCATTATCAATTTGAGCTGCAATCCCGATTTGATAGGAGTATTGTTCAACTTCTGGATGAAAGGTGTTTGCCAGCAGCATCCCTGATTGAGCTGACAACGCAATAAGTGAGCCAGATTTACGCTTCATAACATTCATATACTCTTCTTCTGTGTTAGCGGAGTTTTTCAGATCATCATGCTGACCTTCCATCGCTTGACTTGCAAAGGTTAAAAACGTTTGCAGAATCTTGAATTTGGAAGCTGCTGATAATGATATGACTGTCTGCTGACTGAGCGTATATAAGGTTGTCGCAGCATTTAAGGCAATAGATGAGTCCATTTGCATCCATAGCTCATTTTTATTATCTAAATCTTCCAAGTCATCAAAAATATCAAAGGATAAAAGTAACAATTCCACTGCTGCAGCTAGCTTGAATACTTCTGGATCTTCTCCTCGAAAAGCATGATGATGGATAATTGTTATCGATCCAAAATGACATTGCTGCTTTGTTTCAATAAATGAATAGAGTAGATTTTGGAGATCACAATGATTAATATTAGTGGTAATTGCTTGTTTCATATGGTGCTTGATCAATTCATCATGATTTGCAGTGATCACAATCACCCCTTTGATATAATTTTACTATATTCTACTTTGAAAAAGTAGTAATTATAGTATATTATACCCCTCACCACTAATACATTTTTACCTTCCCCTCCATTTTATGTCAATAAATAAAAATAAAAAAACTTGGCCTATGACCAAGTTTTTACGAAACGTTCAAATATGCGTATTTATCATACTTATCAATACTTTTATTTATATTCTGTAATGAAGCTTTAGTTTCGTTTATTTCCTTTTCTAGCTTTAAAAGCATTTCTGTAATTTCTTCTATTTTTTGCTGATCCATCGTTTCACCCTCCTTATACTTTTTAAGCGAATGCATGGCCAACTGACAAAAATATCTTTCTTTCTATTTCAGTTTACTGTAAAAAAGTGCACTTTTCACCGAAAATAATACGTAATACTTAGTGCGTGACACCGCAAGAAAAACGCAATAGTTCTAAATATACAATTCCTGCAATTTTACTCTCCAATTTATGGATGTTATGGTTTTATTTCACTATTGTTACTGAGATAATCATTAGTTCGATAGAAACAAAAAAGATTGAATCCAACATTTCAAAATAGAACAGAAAATGTCGGATTCAACCTTTTTATACTGTTATGATCATATGCTCGAAAATATCGTTCGCTTTTGTAATAGCTACTTCAATTAATTCTTCCTTTTTTTCAATCGGTCCATGATACTCTAAGGTGTAGTCCTCAATTCCAGTCTTCGAAAACAAGCATTCCATCTTAATCCTGCTATTATCCTTACTAACCGAAAATACCGCAACCATTTTATCGTCTAAAACATAAAATGTAGGCTGCACTCCCATAGAGACGAAGACCTCCTTTGAAATATGAAAAATTATCTCACTAACTATTCATTTTTCTAACACTAATAGATTCGCCAAAGAAAGTAAGAATTCCTTTTTTAAGTTATTTTTTTATCGTTAGAGGAAAGATGTTCCATCATCTCATTGATAAATTTCAGCTGAAGCTTGTATTGATCATATATATTTTGGAATGATAGTTTTGTAAAAAAGTCTAAATCTAGTACCATCGCCTTCTGCTGCTCTCCAGCTTCCATTTCATGAAGTTCTTTTTCGATTTGCTGCTTTTGTTCTGCTAATGCTTCCAAAATATCTTCATTAGGAAGTTCATCAATAAACGAAATAGCTGAATAAATAGATGTTGGTAATATAACTGATTTTTCTTTGAAGGCTGCCTTGAGAAGCCTTTGAAATTCAACTTCGCCTTCTTCTGTTATTTTATAAATTGCTTTTGAGCGATTTCCCGTTTGCTCAACTGCTTCAATTTTCACTAACCCTTCCTTATCCATTTTTTTTAGGGCATGATAAATTGATCCAGGTAATATGCCTGCCCATTTATCTGTTTGGCTCTTTTGAAGAACCTGTTGAATTTCATAGCCAGACATTGGTTTTTTCTTTAATAAGCCTAAAACGACTAGCCTTGCCATATGCTACACCCCGACTCAATATTAATTATTCAATATTGAGTATTATACCATATATATGGGATTTCACACTTCCATTAATATATTTATCACTTTTCACAATTTTATACATGTTAAAACTTAACTGGATATAAAAGCTCATTAATCAAAAAATAGGTAGGTGGGGTGAAGATGATGGATTTTTTCTCGATGGAGTTTTTTACAGCACTATTATCGATTGTTATCATGGACTTAGTGTTGGCTGGTGATAATGCAATTGTAATCGGTCTTGCTGCAAAAAATCTGCCGAAAAATAAGCAAACGAAGGTTATTATATGGGGAACGGTCGGGGCCATTATTATTCGCTCCATCGCAACAATACTTGTTGTCTATTTACTTAAAATACCTGGGCTAATGCTAATAGGTGGTGTGATCTTAATTTGGATCGCTTATAAACTAATGACAGAAGAAGATAGTCATGAAGTTAAAGCAGGGAATAGCTTTTGGGGGGCAATTGGAACGATAATTATTGCCGATGCTGCTATGGGACTTGATAATGTTTTAGCGGTAGCAGGTGCTGCACATGGAGATTTCTTACTTGTCTTCCTCGGTTTACTTGTCTCGATACCAATTGTTGTTCTTGGCAGTACGATCATTTTAAGATTTATTGAACGTTTCCCGATTATTATCTTTGTCGGTGCTGCAATTGTTGCTTGGACAGCTACAAAGATGATTGTAAAGGAGCCTTTTTTGCAATGGCTATTTACAAATGACTGGATTCAATACGGTTTCGAGCTCATCGTTGTTGTAACTTTAGTTAGTCTAGGTATTATGAAAAAAATGCAAATGGAAAAAAAGGATAAAAATGCTGGTTAACGAACGTTTAACTAGCATTTCTACAATTAAAAAGGCTTTTCATTTATATCTAGTATATAATTTGCCCACTCGCAAGCTTGGTTATAAAATAATGCAATCTTCTTCTTAGAAAGAGGTATCCCCTCAACGGTAATGGCCTTTTCTATTTGTAATGTCCACGTTAAAACACGCCCTAGCTCGTTATCCCTCTTAAGAAGAGCACGCTGAATATCGTCTGAAAGAGGTAAATCAATTAAAATATCTTCAAGCTTCCGATGTAGTAAAGTATCAATGAGAGAAAACATTCCTGTTAACATATACGATGACGTATGATTTTCTCCAATTGAGCTTGCTAATTGTTCACATAATTTACCTCGTATAAGCGACATTCTAACGACTTCCTGCATCTTAGAGTCATTTGTTTTGTTCATCCCCTGAACAGATAACACATAAATCCAGCGTTTTATTTCATTTAATCCTAAAAGTACAATCGCTTGTTTAATTGACTTAATTTTGTTTTTGGGGCGAAATGCTGGCGAATTAATTAATTTTAATAATTTATATGATAAAGATAAGTCCTGTTCAATTTCGGTTGCGATAATATCAATATTAGGCTCGGTTTTCGAAATTTCCTCCAAAATATGATAATACGTTTTTGCATAAACAGGTACATCGTGGCTTGAAATCACGACAGGCTTACTAAAAAAGTATCCTTGAAAATATACATACCCTAGCTCATATGCATAGAGAAATTCTTCTCGTGTTTCCACCTTTTCAGCAAGAAGTTGAATTTGATATGGACGGTATTTATTAACTAATAGTCTTTGCTCAGCCTTATTCGTTTCAATAAAATCAACCTTAATAATATCAACA
>NZ_CADEPK010000334.1 GCF_902829255.1 Metabacillus niabensis
GATGAAAACCATTCAATAAAATGCTGATACGGATAGTATGTCTTTCCTTTCAGCTCAATTTTTGGGGCATCTGGATGCTTGCTTAACAAGTCCTTTACTTCCTCTTTGCTTAACCCTAAATAAATATACAAATCCTTTTCTTCTATTAATGTCGGATATCCAGATAGACTCCCTTTTGGATTTTTAAAATTCTTTAGTCCATCCCCTATAAAATAACCTAAAGCTGTTAACCCTAATCCTACCCAGAAAAAATCGATATCCATGTTGTACTCTCCTTTGAATTAAATCAATAGCTTGAATATAAGTAACAAATAAGCAATCTAATATTTTTAAACATCAATTTCCTAAGCAATTCACATTCTATCCAGCATTACGTAACTTACTTTCTAAAACCCTATGTAATTTCATTTGACATTTCACATGATAAGAGCCGCTAGCAAGCCTGTTAGCATTAAATTTTCCAATTAATTGCCGAACATCTTTATCATGAACGATTAGTTTTCGATACCGTTCATCTATTAAATATTCCCGGAACCATTCGTGCTTTTTTAATTGCTTTAACACACTCTCTATGTCTTCTTCATCAGCCTTTAAAAAAGGGAGATAAACAAGAATATTTAACATATCAACTAATATTGCCAATTCCTTTCCCTCCAAATTAAATCTCTTATTAAACTTTACGTTCATTCAGATAAAAGGTTTCATGTTTTTTCCATTTATTCGCTTCATAAAAAAGGGAGATATCGATTTGAAAGGACAGATGAAGGCATGTATCCAAACAATTTTGAGGTACTTCCAAAATATACACACTTTTTGCCCAGCATACCTTTGATTTATAAAGCTAAATAACTACGGACTATGTTATCAGTAGCTTTTGCCTTTCTAAATAAAATCCTTTTTTAATAGTTCTAAAGTACAAATAAACGGTTATAAATCTATCATATTTCTAATAAATAAAAAGCCTTCTAGCTAATTACGAAAAATACGTTAACCCCTTATGCTTCATTACAAACATCTTGATAAAAATCATTTGTTTTCACACTCAAAAATGCATGATAAATACACGATAATCAATGGTTATATATTCCTATTTTTAGCGAAAATTGGCAAAATTTGTTGACGTTCAACTATTGTGTATACTACATTTGAATTATCATAGTTCTAAAATTCTTGATTCTGTGATAATAGTAGGAACGCTTTTTTCATAGTTTTTTAACGTACGATAATGGCAAACTCATTGAAAAATGGGGACGCAAAGCTAGAGGGGCTAAAGTGTAGATTTTTCATTATACACCATGCCAGCCAGTTACCGAATACGACGGAAACTCCGTCTTATTCAAGGTGGAGTTTTTTTGTTGCTTAAAAATTTTGAAGGGGGAATCGAAGCTTGACTATGCCAATGAAAGGTATCTCAGAAGATCAGACAAACACAAACATCGATATTGAAGGTGCAATAATAGCTAAAAAGCATTACGTGTATGAGGTTTTACCTGCATCAGACGAAGAGCTATTAATTGAAGTAGCTGAATGCTTAGCCAAAACATTCTCAGGTGTTAAATCTGGAAATGCCTTCATTGTAGAACCAGTCGTTTTATTATTGAAAATATCATATGAAACGATGAAAGAGTTTATTTTTGATTTCCTTAAACAAACAGTTAATCAAGGTTTAACAATCATCGCTAGAGAGAAATGTACTGGAAAAGTGATTGGAGCGGTTGCTGCCGAGTCCTTTCAGACAATAGAATTAAATCCTCCCCTACTAAAAGGTGATTTTGCTCCTTTTAATAAAATAAATCAGATTACCCGTTATTTAGTAAAAAAGTATGAGCAATATATTTACAATAAATTAGGAAGAAAAATCGTAAAGGAAAAGCATATCCGTATTTTTCTAACCGGAGTGATGCTGGAAAAAAACAAAAAGTACATAGCAGCCGAAATGAGGCATCTCTTAGAGGAAATTTGTAAAAATCGAGGTTATCAATATATTTTCTCAACAGCTCCAAATCATCGTTCCCAGAAAATGAACGTACGATTAAATTACCACATGCCATTGGATTGTAAAGGGGTTCCAATTGCTTACTCATATGCAAAGGATCCGGTTTTAAAATACTTACCAAATGAATTAGGTGAAGATTGTAAACTATTTTATAAAGAGCTAACGTAGCCCTTTATTTACTTTATAGAAGAAGAAGTCCTCAATCATTACTTTAGAGGAGGACTTCTTTCGGTATAGAAACATTTTTAAGAAACTATACTTAGTTGGATAGGAGTTCAAGAAGAGACAACTATTCTAATTGAAGAAAATCTTCACGGCGAAAGAGAACGGCGAGCAATACTGAAGATTTCACGAAGCTTTCATGTATTAAAGAAGACATTGAAAAGTTAGCAATAAAATTTTATGATTATGTCCTCTACTTTCAACAAGGATTCTATGATTTCACATAATTCCATCGATGTTTTGATTATTTACTAAGCTATTCATTATCTAATATAATCCACCCTTCCCTTTCC
>NZ_CADEPK010000335.1 GCF_902829255.1 Metabacillus niabensis
ATATAGAGTCGGACCGTTTGTTCCCATCCAATTGTTTTTGCCAACACTGGTGCGGCAAATGTTGTTATTGCTGTTCCGATATTTCCTGCACCATATATTCCATTAATAAAACCATGCTTTTCTTTACTGTAATACTTTGGAAGGGAGGTAACACCAACAGAAAAGACAGCTCCACTTATCCCTAAAAATAGACCTCCTAAAATTAAATCAAATAATGAATTTGCGATACTAATATAATAAACAGGAAAAATTAAAAGGATAAAACTAATCGTGAAAATAATCCTTGCTCCAAATCGGTTAGTAAAATATCCGATCGGAATTCTAAGAATCGAACCTAAAATAACAGGAATCGCTGTTACGAGTGCAATTTCTTGTTCAGTTAAACCGATATCCTGTTTGATATTTGGCATAAGAGATGAAATTAACACCCATACCATAAATCCTGCGGTTAAACTTAAAGTTTGAAGAGGAAGCTGAACTTTTTGACGCTTCATCATGAATTCTCCTTTCGAGCTCTTTTTTTTAAGTTGACTCTGCTAAAAATTGCCGACACTAACCTTTAAAAACCATTTGTGCCAGATACCTTTAACTTAGCCATATTTTTAAAGGTATCTTAGCAAACCAGTTTCATTCTGTTTGTGTAAAATATCACATTTAAAGAGCGTTTTTAAAAAGGTGTAACATTTTCGCAACAAAAAACCTACCCAAGCATTTTAGGGTAGGCATTTTATCATCCTTTTTTACATTATGCTGTGAATCCTTGTTGTTTATTTCCTATTTGCAGCATTTGCTTTTCACGGACATTTCGGAACCCTGCTTAAGAGCATTAGCCCTTTAAGGCCTCACTGTTTTCTATCAATTTAATTGGAAACATTTTAGCATAGCATTTTCTCCTAAATTCTACTAATCTGTAAGATATAAGCTTTAAAACTAGCTTGATAGCTCCAATAGCTTATAGAATGAGGAGATAAAAAAATGAATTATTCAACTGTGCAGCAAATTATGAATAGTCCTGATACGAATCAGGCCGTAAAATATATTAAAAAGCTATGGTATGCGAAGGAAGAAGGCTATTTGTCATTTTCAAATAACTATCATTGTTATAAAAATGAGGTCATGCATTTACGAGCATATGCACCTGATAATTGGAAGTTGAACATAGGAGATCGTTCCTTTTCAATTTCAAAGCAAATTGATAATCATGGTATTTGTAAAGTGACGATATTTGCCAACGGAAACATATCATATACAATACATTAAAAAATCTCAGACAAATTCTGAGATTTTTTTGTTATGTTATTGCTTTAATTCATTTTCGAGCTTTGTTTATTGAAAATATGAAGAACCCTGTAATGGGGGGTACCTAATGAAATTGGCGGTCTCCACTGTAGTCAAAGATAATAGTTTTAGAGAATCCTTTACTTTCCTTCTTTTATAATAGAGCAAACCACATTAAACAAAATCTCCATTTCTTCCTCTGTGCCTACTGAAATACGCAATTTATCCTTCAATCGAGGGGAATCAAAATAACGGACGTATATGTTTCTTTGAATGAATGCTTCATATAGCTCTTTTGCTGTCTTGTTTACATGGCTAGGAGGTGTACATAGGATAAAATTCGTTTCAGATGGTAAAACGGTAAACCCTAACTCTTTTAACCTGGCACTAAAACGATCACGAATTTGTTTAATCCTATTAATTGTTGTATTCAAGTACTCCTTATCTTTTAAAGCAGCTAATGCAAGCTGTTGACTAATCGTATTAACATGATAAAGATTTTTACTTTTTTCTAATGCAGCTATAAACTGAGGATTTGAAAAACAATAGCCAATGCGAATTCCACTTAGTGAAAATACTTTTGAAAATGTTCGTAAAACAATCACATTATCATATTGATGAATGAGTGGAACGGCTGAATTTTTAGGATCGGCAAAATCGATATATGCCTCATCGATAACAATAAGACCTGAGTAATGACAAACAAGGTACTCGATATCGGATGATGGTAACAGTAAACCTGTTGGGGCATTTGGATTAACAAGGATAATTGCGTCTGCATTCGTTTTGATCAGTGAGTTAAGATCAATTGCATAATCCTCACGTGTCGGAATTTTCACACATTCAACTTGAAATCGTGCCGCAACATTTTCGTAAAGTGAGAATGTTGGATCAGGTAATGCAATTCGCCCTTGAGCTCCAATAAAAACGGTAAAAAGTAACGAAATAATTTCACTCGAACCATTCCCACAAAAAACCTGTTCTGCCTTTACAAAATTTTGCTTTGCTATTTCTTCACAGAGTTCCTGGCATAGCTGATCCGGATATCTTTTTAATGAATCAACCTGAATAGATTGCAATGCCTCAAAAACTCGCTTAGACGGTGGAAAAGGATTTTCATTCAAGTTCAATTTAATTGCCCTTTGATCAGCTGGTTGTTTTCCAGACTGATAAGAAGGCATTTCCATAATATGAGGTAGAATATAAGC
>NZ_CADEPK010000336.1 GCF_902829255.1 Metabacillus niabensis
GTTATATAATTTGTATCATTTGCTTTCATAGATGAACTCAAGATTTCTTCACTAATATTCTTCCGCAGCTTCATTGAATTTAATGTGTAAACGGTATTTCCTTCCTTATCTAGAAGAAGGATCTCCTCCTCACCATTACTTTGCAAATTTGTTGCAATATGATCAATTAGCGAAAACGATACTTGGATTTCAATTTTTCCAACTAATTTTTGATCCTCGAATCGAAAGATATTACGGGCAAATGTAAAACTATGATTTGATGTATTCACATCAAAAATCGCTGTTTTTTCCGTATTCTTTATTTGTGTTTGAAAATAATGGTTTATAAAAAAATCATTATTTTCAACCTGATAGAGCCGATCATCCTCATAGGAAATAAGTGTGACAGAGATAATATCATCATCCCCATTGTACAAACCAAACAGCTTATCTTTAATATAGGTTTGGGTATTAAAAGCCCCTGTAGATGATATGTTGTTTTCGGTTGTTATACTAGGAACAAGTCTTTCATCAACAAGTTCCGCAAATAGTAAGTCATTATAAGAATGAAATTGCTCCTCTAAATAGCTTTTAGAAAGCTCCATCCGCGATAAATTCGAGCTAATCTCTGAGGATTCGACTGTACCTCTTGAAATATAAGTAGAAATTAACATAAATATAAGCATTGGTACCATCATAACTAGTAACAAGGTGCCCATCATTTTCCGCTGAATACTCTCTAAAATATATTTCGATAGAATTTGTTTGACTCCCCTGTGAAACTTCACCCTTAATTCCCCCTTTATACTAATAAGGATTTTTATCAAAATTAATATAATAAATTTTTAACAGTTTTTCGTAGATTACTATCTTATTTTGGTTAGATTCATTGTAGTCAATTCCATGTAGATTTGATAGATATTATTCTAAAATTTCAGAAACTTTTACTGCCTTTTTTATTAAATTTCACAAGGAGATGTAAAAATTATATTATTATAAAGAAGGGGGAATATGGCAGAGGAGTTAGCCTAGGAACTAACTATAATAGGTAGTACTCAAATTGGTATATAAATTTATTAATTTATTAACTGTATGATAAGATATAGTTATCGAACACTAGTAACTCTCATTATTATTCTCTTAACTTTTATGTAATAAATCAGCGAGTAGTCATTAAAACAGCTAGCTATAATCAATATTTTGTTGAAGAGGTATTCTGACCCCTTCAACAAATCAATTATTTCATTTCATCATCTAAATCATTACGATTCATATTCGATTTTTCGATTATTTGTTTTATTTCTCCAGAATCCCCTTTTGCATTAATTATTTCAAAAATTTGATTCAAATCATCACTTGATTGTTGCTTATTATCTTTCATAAGGACTACCTCCTTTGTATACTCCTATTAGTAATTTCCTAATATGGCAGAGATTATAACTGTTATACATAACTTTGCCATTTGTTTTCAAGTTTCGTACAATATGATAGGAGCATTTAAATAATATAAAAAAGCAGTGCCTTCTTTAAAGCACCGCATTATAAGTTAAGATATTTTGTTTTTCACATGAACATTTGATGATTGTTTAATATCATTTGCCATACTATCTAAAATTGGCATTTTTACCTTAAGTTCCTTCCCCATATCCATAACATCATCGTAAATTCGTTGTATTTCCTCAGCATGATTATAATATTTAAATATTTCTCTTTGATAGCGATTTGTCTTCAACGTAGCCCAGAATGCTAATGCCGCAATCCAGGAAGGAAGAAAAAAAACTCTAGCATCAAAAAATTGCTTCACATTGACTCCACGAGCTTTAGAAACAATTAATGCTTCTCTAATACATAATACTGCACGCCGAATATAAGGTATGCTAGACATTAGCTTTTCTGTCCCTCCCGCTTTCATTGCAACTGTGCTAATCCCAGCGTTAAGAGAAAATTGTTTCCATAACCAGTGCTGCATATTTTTTTGAACTTTTACCTTTATGCCTACTTGTTCAAAAAGCTTTGAAATTGACATGATACGTTCAGAGTTTTTCCCATTCATTTCTCCAAGATAGATGAAGTCCATTAAGGCTCCTTTTAAAATTAGATTAGGCATTTGATAAAAACCGCCTCCAGCACTAGGAAACCCCCATATATATTTATCCTGTGGAAGAAACTCATCAATAACACTTGTATCTGTCCATAGGTGATTAAAAAACAGGATATCTGCACGTCCAAGATTTTTCGCTAAGAGTGGCAATACAGATTTTAATTGGTAATGACGTAAACTTACAATGACAAGATCAAACTCATCAAACGATGGTAGTTCATCTACAAGATTAGGCTTGTAGTTTTGAATATGAATCCCTGTCTTTCTTCTTCCGTCTAATAAATGAAGCTGGATCCCATCGTTTAATTGCTCAAGTTTATTCGGTCTTACATAATGTACAACATCTATTCCTGATTGAGAAAATGCGTGTCCATAAATCGTCCCGATAACGCCTGAACCAAACATTAATACTCTCAAAGAAATCCGCACCTTTTCATAATTTAATAGAGTTTTCTAATTTACCTGTACCCTATCAAC
>NZ_CADEPK010000337.1 GCF_902829255.1 Metabacillus niabensis
ATTCTGAATGTCATAACTTAATATATTGATATTTTTTCTTATCAAGAGAGGTAGAGGGACTGGCCCTTTGACACCTCGGCAGCGGACTATTTATAGAACTGTGCCAATTCCAGTAGCAATTTGCTAGAAGATAAGAGGAGAAGATGAAACTTTCTATCTACCCCTCTTTTATTTTTAAAAGAGGGGTATTTAATTTTATCGGATAGAAAAACAAAGATTCGTTAAGGAGAGGATATTAATGACAAAAACATTAGTAAAAGCACCATTTAGAGCAGATCATGTTGGAAGTTTGTTACGACCAGAAAGAATCCATCAGGCGAGAAAGGATTTTCAAGAAGGAGTAATTACTGCACAAGCTCTACACGAAATTGAAACAGAAGAAATTAAAAAAATTGTTGATAAGCAAATTGAAGTTGGTTTACAAGCAGTGACAGATGGAGAATTCCGTCGTAGATTTTGGCATACCGATTTTCTTGAGCATTTAAATGGAGTTGAAGGGTATGTTCCAAGCCATGGATTTAAATTCAATGGGGAGGAAACGGAAAGATATGATGTCCGTGTTATTGGAAAAATTTCATTTAACCAAGACCATCCACATGTAAAGGAATTTATAGAATTTAAAGAAATCGTTGGCGACCGTGCTGTTGCAAAACAAACAATTCCTAGTCCAAACCAATTATTTAATGCTGGTATCCGCAATCCAGACATTTATCCAAATATTGAAGAATATACAAAGGATATTATTCAAACGTACCGTGATGCGATCAAAGCATTTTATGATGCAGGCTGCCGTTACTTACAGCTAGATGATGTGTACATAGCTGGTCTTAATGCACCAGAAATCCCATTTAATGATAGTGGATATTCTCGTGAGGAATTAATCGACTTAGCGTTACGCGTTGTAAATGGCGTTTTAGAGAATAAACCTGAAGATTTAGTAGTAACGACTCACCTTTGCCGTGGGAACTACCGTTCAACATGGGCATTTGAAGGAAGCTATGCGAAAATCGCCCCAACGTTATTTGCTAAAGAGCAAGTAACTGGATTTTTCCTTGAATATGATGATGATCGCTCTGGTGATTTCGAGCCATTGCAACATATTCCAAACGGTGGGCCACAAGTAGTACTCGGTCTCTTCACTTCAAAGCACGGTAAACTAGAGGACAAGGAAACTATTAAAGCACGTGTTGAAGAAGCAACAAAATATGTTCCTTTAGAGCAATTATGCATCAGCCCGCAATGCGGATTTGCTTCAACTCACCACGGAAACATTTTAACTGAGGACGAGCAATGGGCGAAGTTAAAATATATTGTTGATATCTCTAAAGAAATTTGGGGGTAAAAATCGGATACAAGAAGAGAAAAGCTCAGTTTACAATGAGCTTTTCTCTTTTTTAGCATAAGGCTATATAACCGTCACTTACTGCTATTATCATGAACGCTTATTTCGTTGGCTAAAATCTCGTTCAATTTTTTCCTTCCAGCTTCTGTCGATTTCCTTTCCACTTCGCATCATCGTCACAGCCTCATTTACCGCTTGATAATTTAATTGAGTTCCCTTGTTATCCGCATGGTAATTAACGGCGAATTCCTCATCAATCCCATATTTTTCTGCTGTTGAAATCGAGTCAATATTCGCACCTAAAAATATGAATTCCCAACCAAATTGCTCCTTTTGCCGTGTCACCATTTGTTTGATTTTGATTGCTGTATACTCCCTACTCGCATTTTCCATCCCATCGGTAGTAATGACGAAAAGCACTTTATCGGCACGATTTTCCTCATTTGTTCTTTTTTGGACATTGCTAATTTTCTGGATAGTCGAGCCAATCGCATCAAGAAGTGCTGTTGTTCCCCCTACTTGATAATCATCTTCCGTTATGGGAGAAATCCCTTTGACATTGATTCTGTCATGAAGCAATTCATAGTCATGGTTGAATAATACCGTTGTGACAAAGGCTTCTCCTTCTTCCTTTTGTTGTTTTTTAAGCATTGAATTGTAGCCGCCTATTGTATCTGCTTCAAGTCCTGCCATTGAACCGCTTTTATCAAGAATAAACACTAATTCTAATTTTTTGCTTTTCATTTTTGTCATCCTCCATTTCATGTTACGTTAAGGATAACAGGATGGTGGAACCAATTGGTCGCTTTTAAAGCGACATTTTATCCACCTACCAATGGCTGGTCAAAAGCAAACAAAGCTTCATTCAATTCATGAATATTGTAGTTTCCTTCATGGATAAAATATTCAACGATCACATCAAACTTATTGCTATGAGAAAGCATATAACCGGCTGCCGCCAATAATTCATTCGTTTCAGCAATATTTAGCTTTAAAGCTATCGCAAAGGCTATCGCGGTTTTCTTTTTTGGATGATAATCGGGGTTCGTACGAATTTTTGAAAATAACCGTCGATTCAAGTTCGCTCGAGTATATGTTTCAACATCAGTCATTCCTCTTTCGTCTATAAAACGAAGCAGCCTTTCAGAAAATGATTCGTCAAGAGTATTGACTAAGTCTACTAAGCTATTTTCTTTATGAACATATTCCCCTTCTATTTCTTCCTCTTTAAAAATACTTTGTTCTGCGAGTGGCTTCATTGCATACTGAACAGCTTTTCTCGAACGGCTAAACATCGTTTCGACTTCATCTACAT
>NZ_CADEPK010000338.1 GCF_902829255.1 Metabacillus niabensis
CTATTATAGGGTATCTTTTTTGTTATACAGTACTTAAAAATTTTCGAGACTAAGGTATCTAGGTTCTTAAAAATTCTAAGTCATTTGAAGATTCACGAACTGTACTATTAGAGCAAATGCTTGGAGAGGGGTGTTTTAAGTTTGCAAGTCAACTCAATAAAAGATGTTTTAAAAGAAATCGAGTATTCAAAGTTTGAACACTCTTGCATTAGATTAAAGTTCTTGATTTAATAAGAGAAGAGATATAGGAAAGAGTGATTTTATGTTGAATATTGGGGATGTTATTCACTTAGAAACGACTGGTGATAATGTAGAAAAATTAAAGTGCAAGCTTGTAGAAAGAAAAGGAAATCAATTGTTCATAGATTATCCAATAAATATGACAACAGGTCGATCTGCCTTTTTAATGATAGGAACAGAACTAATAGCATCGTTTGTATCAAATAAAGATCAACTAGCATTCCGTTTTCAAACTGAAGTGACTGGTAGAGTGAAGGAAAATATTCCGATGCTTTCCTTGTCATATCCAGGGGATGAGCAATTAATAAAAATCCAAAGACGAGAATATGTAAGAATCCCAGCCACACTTGATGTGGCAATTCATCCTATATTGAATGAATTTCAGCCATTCACTGCAGTAACGACAGATATTAGCGCTGGTGGCTCTGCAATTCTAATACCAAAAACTGTGAAATTACAAGAAAATCAAGAATTATACGTATGGTTTTCGCTACCATTTCAAAATGGGGCAATTGAACATATAAAAGTGCATTCAAAAGTTATCCGCATCCTCACTGTAGAAAACGATGTATTTGTAAAAGTTCCATTAAAATTCATAGATATTGATGAAAAAACGAGACAGACATTAATTCGTTATTGTTTTCAACAACAAATACAAATGAAAAGAAAAGGGCTAATAACAGAATAAAATCTGGTATTTTTAAGCATAATAAAAATTAGGAGCAATTATTCAAATGCTTAAATAATTCCGGAGATGAATGAATGAAACGTTTTGAAAGAATATTGGTGAAATTAATTGTTATTCAATTCATTGTATTAATCTTTTCACAGCTATTAATTCAACAGTCAGCTATTCAACCATACCTTTCACGAGTTGTGCAATATGAAGGTGTGAATAAAATTACGATAACCGAATGGCTAGAAACATTTAGCCAATGATGATGCAGGTGGAAACGAATTTTACCTGCTTTTCATCATGTATCATTTGAAAAATAACTATTAAGAAACTACTAGACTAAAAGACTACCTGGAGGCATTATGAGAAATAAATTATCAATAGCAATTGACGGACCTGCAGCAGCAGGGAAAAGCACAGTCGCAAAAATTATCGCGGAGCATTATGCATATATTTATATTGATACCGGTGCAATGTATCGTGCTTTAACATATAAAGCAATTCAAGCAAATATTAACTTACATGATGAGGATGCAGTGGCGGATATTCTCTCAAACATCCATATAGAATTAAAGCCAAATGAGGAAGGGCAGATTGTTCTAGTAAATGGTGAAGATGTTACAGAAGTCATAAGAACAAATGAAGTAACAAATCAGGTTTCGATTGTGGCAATGCATCCGAAAGTTAGAAGGGAAATGTTAGTTCGTCAACGTCAACTAGCAGCTGATGGTGGTGTTGTGATGGATGGACGTGATATTGGTACACATGTATTACCTAATGCGGAACTAAAAATATTCCTGAAAGCATCTGTGGAGGAAAGAGCTTTACGTCGTTATGAGGAGAATAAACTAAAAGGTTTTGATACCGATCTTGACAAGTTAAAGCAAGAAATTGCAAATCGTGATAAACTTGACTCAGAGAGAGAGATTGCACCCTTGAAAAAAGCTGAGGATGCAATTGAAATAGATACGACATCTTTGACAATTGAGGGTGTTGTAAGAAAAATTGAAGATTATATAGAAGAAAGGCTTTGATATTGTGTCATTATATACATTTGCTAGGTCAGTAGTTTCAGGAATTTTAAAACCAACTTTTCGAGTGAAGGTGGAAGGGTTAGAGAATTTTCCTAAAGAAGGTGGTGTCTTCCTTTGCTCGAATCACATTAGTAATTTTGACCCGCCAATTGTAGGGATTACAGCACCGAGACAAGTATTATTTATGGCAAAAGCTGAGCTTTTTAAAGTACCTGTTTTAAATGTTTTGCTAAAAAACTTTGGGACATTTCCCGTAAATCGTGGAGGAAGCGACCGTGAAGCACTGCGTACAGGTTTAAAAATATTAAAAGAAGGAAATGTTTTAGGGTTTTTCCCTGAAGGAACTAGAAGTAAAAATGGAGAATTAGGTAAAGGACAGTCTGGTGCAGGATTTTTTGCGTTACGTTCAAATGCAGCAGTTGTCCCATGTGCAATAGTTGGGAAATATAAACCATTTAGAACATTACGAGTTATTTATGGTCAGCCAATAAAGATGGATGAATATCGTGAAAAGAAAATAACAACTGAAGAAATGTCAGCGATCATTATGAAGGAAATTGGAAAACTTCTAAAAAAATAGGAAGTAGATGGGGAGTTTCTACTTGACAAAAAGTAGCATTTATTAGAAGTTTAATAAAAGAGGTTTTTTCATTTTTATAAAAGAGTAAAAGAAGCTTTTTAATAAAAATGATAT
>NZ_CADEPK010000339.1 GCF_902829255.1 Metabacillus niabensis
TAATTATATTGGAGAGAAATGGAAACTTGGTAATGAAATAGCCCCAAAGTATTGCTTTTAAATCATTTGAATAAACCTTCTTTTTCTTTTTATCAATTGTAATAAGCTTACCAATAATTTGATTTATTTCAATTGGACCAATACTTTTTGAATTTAAATCACCTTTTAAGAATACATATTTTGGATTCGCTTTATCTATGTATAATAAACGGTGTGTTAGCAATTGCCCAGAGGATGTATAGTAAAGAAGGATATCACCCCGTTTAATTGTTTTTAGATCAAATTTAGTATATCTGCAAATATTTCCTTCTTTTATAAATGGATACATCGACATACTTGATGCTGGGAGATCCATCCAGCCATATGTTTTAATTGTATGGAGCAATAAATCGATCGTGTCCTGATTAAATTGCATGAGTCACCAACCTTTTCTTCCTTCTTCCAGTGATAACTTTTCAATAAACTAGAAATATATTAGCGTTTTATTAAGAACGAGTTAATTGAAGGTTTTGCTATCATTTTCTATAGTAAGTATAACGATTATAGTACTTGCTGAAAAGAAATAAAAAGTGACAGGAAAATATCTATTTTGACAACAATTTTAAGAGTAGTTCATTATAAAGAACAAATAAAGAGCATAATTAGTGAAATTTCACCAATTATGCTTATGTACATTATTTATTTGTTTCATTCTTAAGCTTCCATTTATTAAATTCTAAGAATTCCCGAAATTGTTCTTTAGATACACCGGATTTCATGGCATCTTGCACTAATTTCGTCCATTCATAGTCTAGTTCATTTGAGTCATTTTCATTTTTATCTAGAAGTACATTTACAGACACTCCAAGCACGGCAGAAACCTTTTCTAAAAATTGAACAGAAGGGTTGGATTGGAGATTGCGTTCAATGGAACTAAGATAAGATTTTGCAACTCCTGCTCTTTCTGCTAATTCAGATAATGATAAATTTTTCTGTGTCCGATATTTTTTTATTCTAGGACCAATCACGTCAAGTCACCTTCCTTTTTGTTAGTTATAGTATAACATATAAAGAAGGAAAGGTTTTATATGGAGAACATAATAAGAAAAAAATTATATCAAATAGTTCTATTATTTAGGAGGATGTTCTGCTTTTGAAAAAAACTCTTTTATTTCCTCGATACTAATCCCTAGCTCGAGAGCCTCTAAAATCATTTCAACCCATTCACGATCTAATTGTCCATCCTTTTTAATTTTATCAATAAGCTCACTATTCAATATGTACCCCTCCTAAAATACTTTGATGTATTCCAGGCAGTCCAGCCGTCATAGTATGTACGATACATTAGACCTGTGACTTTGCGTCCCAATTTTTCAATAGGTTTGCCTTTATCTGTTCATATTAACGTTTTCATTATATAAATCAAAAGTCCTCTGTAGAAATAGACTTTTTGACTACAATCTCTATTATAAAAATAAATTTTCAGAATGTTTGTTGATTGGTGTCGAGGGAGTAAAATTTTATTATTCTTCGTCATTTGTAATCTATTTGTAATAATACATAGGTATTAATGCCTGAAAATACGCTAAAAATCAGATGTTGTTATGGTAATTTAAGGAATCTTTAAATGAACTTAAAGTAACCTTATGTAAGGGATGTTGAATGTTGTCGAAGAATAGTGAATTTTGTTAGAGTGGATGATTTTTAACGTTTTGTCCTTTAAACAAAGAGAAAAAAGCAATTGGAAGACCAACTGCTACTTGAAGTTACTTAAATATAGCATTTTGCGTTAGAAAGAAGATCCCACCGTTTTGGATATTAATATGAATATGTGGTTCATATAGTTCACGTAATGCTTCTTTTTCTAATGTGTAACAATCAGGTTTTTCCTCAATGTCCTCGTAAAAATGGTCTAGCAGCTTTAGGTCATCTTCCCATCTTTTTCTCGCTGAATCAGCCCATGAATGATCCTGACTTTTAACATATTGTTCAATGAATTGTTCAATCCTCTTTAATCCACTTTGTGGTTTTATTAATGGAGTCATTGTAAAACAAAAGTCAGGTATTTTGGGGGTTAGATTAAGTTTTTCTAATTTTTCTTGGAAACCCTCTACAAGTGTCCCACTAACTAAATGTAGACCAATTGAATGAATTTCGTCTTTTTTCATATCACACTGATAGGAAACAATGATATTTACACCGATCCAGGGTTGTAAGGCAATGTTTCCTTTATTCTCATGTTCAACTTTTTCGTATAAGCGGATAAAGCTGCCTAACCGTTTTGTTGCTTGAAAGATTTGATGAAGCCGTGGTGAACCAAAATGCATAAATTCACCTTTTAAATCGGAAGGGGCTTTTTGTTTGTCTGTAATAAATGTTAGTTTCATTGGGTTAGGTACACCGTTTGTTTTTTCAAGGTAATGCCAATAAAATGGACGATTCATTAGCTCCTTATCCATTTCTATCGTAAGTTGCACTGTTAAGTAACCAGGGTTATTTTCTATTAGTTCACAGGAGTTAGCGTTGAAAAAACTTTCAAGAAAGTTGTGTATTTTTTGTTGTTCCATCTAAATTATCACCTCTTGCAATCAAGTTGCTTTTCGTCTTTGTTCTTCTTGTGATTTTTGGGCAAAATCTAATAT
>NZ_CADEPK010000340.1 GCF_902829255.1 Metabacillus niabensis
ATTTAATATTACTTGCTCTTTGTATTTATCAGGAACATATTTAAAGCTTTCTAATAAAATATCTAATCCTTTATCAAAACGAGTACCACCTAAAGCCGATATAATAATTTTATCTTCCTGAAACCCCATTGATTTCTTTAAAGAATTAGCATCAGGTAAATTACTATAATCATAAAAACTTGGATAATGTATCACTTCAACATTATTAATATTATTTTCAACTAATCTTTTCTTAATATATTCAGAATGGACTACTATTGTATCTATTTTTTTTGCAAATATTTTAAATAATTTCATCTTTACTTTATTATGTGGATAGTGGTGTAATGTGCCTATTACTTTGAAATATTTATTTAAATTTGGCAAAAAAGGATTAGAATAGAGTTCATCTATATATAATAAGTGAACAATTTTTTTATCTATTTTATTTTGTTTACTATTAAGTGATAATAGTAGTTCACTAATAAATTTTTGCCTATCGATAAAGAATTTGAGAGTAGTTTTTCTTCTCTCGAAATCCATTTCAATTGTGCTATTTATTGTTTTATCTATGGTATTTAATGTATCTAAATATACCTTATGGTGACCCGTATATTTATTATCCACCAAAAAAACTTTACACATACTAGTCACAACCAATCCTATATATATCATTGTTTCATTAATTTCTTAAAAAGTATAAAAAAGGGTATAGAAGTATTATAAAAAGCAATCAAAGAAGGAAGGTTAAACATTTATCATTTAAGCACTGTCAAATATTCCTTATTGTTTTTTACAAAAAACTCCTAACCCCGAATCGATTTAAAGACACTCAATATAAAATAAGTTCATTTAATAATGTTATTTTTTTTCTTTATCTAGTTCCTAAATAAAGTTTATTAATCAAACATTCTTTTTACTCTATCTTCTTTTTCAACTTTTTTCATATCCCCACTAACCATAATACGAACTAATTCTTCAAAAGAAGTTCTTGTAGGGTTCCATCCCAATATAGATTTTGCCTTTGTAGGATCCCCCAACAGTTGATCAACTTCTGCAGGGCGGAAAAATTTAGGATCCACCTCTACAATTACATCTCCAGTTGCTTTATTAATACCTTTTTCTTCAACACCTTTTCCAGTCCATTCTATTTCAATTCCTGTATGTTTAAACGCAAGTTCAACAAACTCTCTTACTGTATGCATTTCTCCAGTTGCAATAACAAAATCCTCTGGTTTTTCATGTTGAAGAATTAACCACATGCACTCAACATAATCCTTTGCATATCCCCAATCGCGAAGCGAATCTAAGTTACCTAAGTATAATTTTTTTTGTTTACCTTGGGCAATTCTCGCTGCAGCAAGCGAGATTTTACGTGTTACAAATGTTTCTCCACGTCGTTCAGATTCGTGATTAAATAAAATACCATTTACTGCAAACATATTGTAAGATTCACGATAGTTCTTTGTAATCCAAAATCCATAAATTTTTGCAACACCATATGGAGAACGAGGATAAAAAGGTGTTGTTTCCTTTTGTGGGACTTCTTGAACCTTACCAAATAGTTCAGATGTTGAAGCCTGATAGACACGAGTTTTTTCGGTTAATCCCAAAATACGAACTGCTTCTAAAATATTTAACGTACCCTTTGCGTCTACATCTAGTGTATACCCAGGCATATCAAAAGAAACTCGTACATGTGACTGAGCTGCTAGATTATAAATTTCATCCGGTTGTACATCACCAATAATTTTGGTTATATTTAATGCGTCAGTTACATCACCATAATGTAGATGAAAGTCCCTATTATTCAATAATGCATTTGCTTCTTCATCAGTAAGGATATCCTCTAAACGCTCCTGATTATAAGAAGAGCTTCGACGGATAATCCCATGTACTTCATATCCTTTTTCCAATAAAAACTCAGCTAAGTAAGAACCATCTTGTCCGGTTACACCTGTAATCAATGCTTTTTTCATAATGTCCTCCGATATCTTGTTTATTTATTATTTTAATTAGTTAACTTTTGCTGTTATGTTATCAAGAAACCATTGATATGCTTTTTCTAACCCGTCCTCTAAATTTGTACTAGCTTTCCAACCTAAAGAATTCAACTTTGTAACATCAACTAGCTTACGTGGCGTTCCATCAGGTTTACTAGTATCAAATTGAATATCTCCTTCATAACCAACTACCGCTTTTACCTTCTGAGCCAATTCTTTTATTGAAATGTCTTCACCAACACCAATATTTACTATTTCATTACCAACATAATTATTCATTAAATAAACACAAGCATCAGCTAAATCGTCAGAATATAGAAATTCCCGTTTTGGTGAACCCGTACCCCAAACTTCAACATGCGGTACATTCATTTCTTTTGCTTCATGAAATTTACGAATAAGTGCTGGTAAAACATGTGACGTATGCAAATCAAAATTATCGTTAGGACCATATAAATTTGTCGGCATGACTGAAATATATTTTGTTCCGTATTGACGGTTATAAGACTGACACATTTTAATGCCAGCTATTTTTGCTATTGCATATGGTTCATTTGTTGGTTCTAACTCACCTGTTAATAAATAGTCTTCCTTTAATGGTTGAGGAGCTAGTTTTGGGTAAATACAGGTACTT
>NZ_CADEPK010000341.1 GCF_902829255.1 Metabacillus niabensis
AATCAACATTTATAAAATTAGTGCAAAAAACAACAATCTAATAAAAAAGAACTTAAAAATAAAACATCCTTCTTTACATCTTTAGGGAGTTAAAAATATGGAGTAAATCATATTTTCCAATTAAAAAAAAGAGGATAGAAAAACACTTCCTTAGTTTCTCTATCAAGACAACCCTCACATGAATAGATTATATTTTCCGTCTAAATTCTTTCATTAAATGTAGAAACCGATAAGCTTCGTTTTGGAGAATTCCAAAAAAATAAAGGAGCTACATTCATTCTAAATAGCTCCCTAACACAATTACCACTAAAATATTAACTCACAATCATGATGTTCCCAGACGTCAAATATATTTCCATCAATATCTTCAAAGGTAAAAAAGTTTCCGTTTTCCCCTTCGTAGCTAATTTTACTTACCTGTACGTTTTTGGAGGATAACTTTTCATGTAATTTTTTTATATCATCTGTAAAAAACGTAATCACCCATTTTTTCTTATTATCAATAGTAAAGAACGCCCTTGATTCATCTGAGCTATGTAATAAATGTAAGATTGGACGATTCTCCTTAAATAAACTTACGGAGTTTTCTGTCTGATGTCTAATATTAAAATGAAAATGTTCCTTAAACCAATTTGCAGATTTCATAATATCCTGTACTGGTATAACATTATATGCAATTCCTTGAATATTTCCGTTCGACATGTTTTTCTCCTTCCTATTTTTACTAATGATTTATTCTTTATAAGGAAGGTTAAATCCTTCTACTTCTACAAACATATCAATTGTAAAAGATTGATATTTGTATCGGTGAAATAGTAATTAATAGAGTTTACTTAATTGAGTTAAGAACTACCTAAATTCGAAAAATAGTTTGTGTAATTATTTTAAATATATTTGCAAGCTAACCTTGCTGCCTGCATAAGACCAAACAGTATTTTCTATTTTAAGATTCGTGTTAAATCTCTCGATATAAACCTGTTTTGAATTCAACAATGCTTTTAATTGAGCAGAATTAAGTGTCATTTCCACTGTTTGTTCAGTTTTTTGATAAACAAATACTACAGTAATTGTTTCACCTTGATTACTTGCCACATTCATCATCTTCCCTCCTTTTTTTAGGTGTTAGTATTTACTACGGTAAACCTTAGGTAAAGTTTCGTATCTTATGATAGTGAAATGACTAAACATAAAAGAAACGTAATCGTCGACAATGGTGTCATAACAAGTCTTTCCTTCTTACTTTGAGACATTAAATTTGCTATTGAATTTACGCCAAGAAAAATAGTTATTGCCCAAACGAGTATGTTTGTTGGTAAAAACGTATAAGCAATGATCACCTTGGAATCAACGAGAAAAACAAAAGCCATCAATAAAAGAATGATTGCATTTACCGCACTTATCATACGTAATTTTTTTGGTAATACCTTAAAATATCCCCCCATTGCAAATTCACCAAGTGGGTATCCTAATGAAAGTAACACTTGAAAAACTGCTATGGATAAAAATATTATTGCAACGATAATTGTTATGATAAAAATAACATCAACTCCCATACAAATCCACCTACCTTACAGTGATAATTAAAATGCTCTTAAAACACGAACCTAATAATTGAAAATGAATAAAGTTCCACCGTTTATTCTAATAATTTTTACGATGCAATGATTAAGATTAAATATAAGGATTGAAAAAAAAGATGAAATCTAGTAAACTCTATATTGTCCTTTTCAGAAACAAATTTGTTAATACCTGTATAACCTCAAGAATAAGGCTTGAGGGTCTCTACCAGGAACCATAAAATCCTGACTACAGAAAATGAATTGATCATTTTTTGTAATCAGGATTTTTTTATTTATTTTAAATATTTTTTAGAAAGGGAGAAATATAAACGATGAATGTAAAAGTTTTTATCCTTGCATTGTCAACTGTCGCTGTTGGACTTGTTGAATTAATTGTAGGCGGGATTCTGCCAACGATTGCAAATGATTTTCAAATCTCATTAAGCACTGCTGGCCAGCTCATTACTGTTTTCGCACTAATTTATGCTGTTGCAGGCCCTGTGCTCCTTGTCATAACTAACAAAATAGAGCGAAAAAAACTCTATCTTGCTTCCTTGTTTGTTTTCTTTATCGGGAATATGATGACATATTTTAGTACAAGTTTTACCGTTATGATGCTGGCAAGAGTTTTAACTGCAATGAGTACAGCTTTGATCGTTGTGTTATCGTTAACGATCGCTGCTAAAATTGTTGCTCCAACACATCGTGCTAAAGCTTTAGGGCTTATTTATATGGGCATTAGTTCGTCACTTGTAATGGGTGTACCGCTCGGAATCTTGATCTCCAATTCATTTGGTTGGCGTGTCATTTTCCTAGGAATTGCGATTTTATCCATTGGTTCCTTTTTACTTATTTCAATCTTTTTGGAGCAAATTCCTGGGGAAAAGACGATTCCACTTTCACAACAATTACGGGCTGTCGGTAGTGCAAAGTTAGGTAGCGCTCACCTAGCAACAATGTTTATGCTAGCAGGACATTACACGCTTTATGCCTATTTCACTCCATTTTTACAATCGGAACTCCATTTAAATTCCAATTGGATTAGTATTTGCTATTTAATATTTGGGATTGCAGCAGTTAGTGGCGGCGCCTTTGGGGGAATATTATCAGATTCGATTGGAGCACGTAAAAGCATTATCGTAGTAATTAGTGCATTTGCTATTGTGCTATTTATATTGCCATTTACGACATTTTCATTGGTCATCTTCATACCGGTGATGATGGTCTGGGCTGCTTTGAGCTGGAGTTTAGCACCACCTCAACAAAGCTACTTAATTCAAACAGATCCTGCTACTTCTGACATACAGCAAAGCTTTAACAACTCTGCATTACAAATCGGTATTTCCCTTGGTTCAGCATTCGGTGGTATCGTGTTAAACCAAACAGGTACTGTATCTAAAACAGCCTTTGTTGGTGCGGGAATTGTCATTATTTCATTGCTATGTGCAGCCTTTTCTTTAACAAGAAGAACAAGGACAAGAGAAACGTTTGCTGTAACGTCTTCACCTAAGTCAAATACTCATAATCTATCATGATATCGTTATTGTTTCATGCGGTAAGGGAACCCTTACGAAAAAGTGTACCAGATGGGTTCCCAAAATGAACCGCTTCTTTAGCTTTTTGTCGCAGTATTCGAAAAGTATGCTTAACCTGTATAAACACCCTCACATGTTCCAGGCTGTGGTTCATAATAACAATGATTTTTAAATTGACCAGCAAATGGTTGATCGTACCAAGTTGGAGGGCATGGAGCATAGGGATTAAAATACCATAGAGCGTATTTACCAGGGTGTTGTCGCCAAAACTCTAAGTTTTGTCTTGCTAGTCTTCTTTCAGATTCTCTCGCTCTTTGATAAAAAACATTTCCTTTTTGCACAGCTTCGAAAGAATAATTCCCTCCCTGAACTTGATAAATAACTTGTGGAATTGTTCTTAAATTTCTAAAGTCTAAACAATTGGCTGTAAGACGATTAACAATGACATTACCGACATACAGCATACCTTGTTTCCCTTCACCTTCAGCCTCTGCCCTCATCATCCTTGCCATTAAATCAACGTCTGAACTTCGGTAACTTGCTCTCGCCATTTTTTCACCTCCAAAATATAGTATGAAAAAAAGCCTATTTTCATGTTATTGTTCATAAAATAAGAAACTTAGTTTTAGATTGAAGTATATAAATATATGGAACTCCTTTACAGCTTATGCTGCATGTTAAGGAAATAATTTATAAATTACAATTTTAAAATTGCATGTCTCTGCTCAACAATAAATAGTTAATTGATATTTATGTAGTGTCGATTCCCCATACGCCTACTCGTCAATCAATTTCTGCATTCGATTATTTTACAAATATTTAACAAAAAATAAAATTGACCTCCCCTGATTACTTCTGTTAAAATGAATCTCAATAAAAGCATACAAATTCGTTGATGAGAAAGAGTAGCGTTTCGTCTTGATCCACAGAGAGCTGACATTTGGTGCAAGTCAGTGTTCAAGTGTTACGTGAAAATCCTCTCTGAGAAGCTAGGCTGAATTTTTAAGTAAGTCTAGCCGGGAGTCTACCGTTAAAAGGAACACGTATGATTGTACGTTGCTAAGTGCTATTGGTTCGGATCAATAGAATTAGGGTGGTATCGCGGTTAACCCCGTCCCTTTCTTGGGACGGGGTTTTTTGTATGTTTTTATATATTTCATTTTGAATAGGAGCGATATCAGTGAATGCTAATGAGGGCAAAGAAACTGTTGTACAGCGTGAGAAGCGTATCCGTAATTATTGGACTGAAGAGAACATTTTTCAGAAATCAGTTGAAATAAAGCAAGGAAAACCACCTTTTGTTTTTTATGAAGGACCTCCAACTGCAAATGGTCTTCCCCATGTTGGCCATGCATTTGGACGTACAATTAAAGATGTTGTAGCACGTTACAAGACGATGAAAGGCTTTCAAGTTGAGAGAAAGGCAGGATGGGATACACATGGCCTTCCTGTCGAACTTGGTATTGAAAAACAACTTGGAATTTCAGGGAAACAAGAGATTGAGCGTTATGGTGTCGAGCGTTTTATTGAAAAATGTAAAGAAAGTGTTTTTACCTACGAGAAAAAATGGCGATCATTTACAGAGGAACTAGGTTATTGGGTAGACATGGATAATCCATATTTAACTTTAAGTAACGATTATATTGAAAGTGTATGGAACATTCTAAGTAAAGTTCACAAAGATGGTCTTTTGTATAAAGGTCATCGCGTTTCACCATATTGCCCTAGTTGCCAAACAACCTTAAGTTCACACGAAGTAGCACAAGGTTATAGAGATGTAAAAGATTTATCAGTTACCGTAAAATTTAAGCGAATAGATGCTGAAGAAGAATATTTCTTAGGCTGGACAACAACACCATGGACTTTACCCGCAAATGTTGCCCTTACTGTTAATCCAAATTTAACGTATGTCAGAGTACAAAAAGAGAATCAGATCTATATTGTAGCGAAATCTTTAGTAGAAAAGGTTCTTGGGGAACATGTACTTGTTTTAAGCGAACATAGTGGTCACGAATTTGAAGGAACACGATATGAATCACCATTTAACTATGTGAATGTTAAAAATGGACATTATGTCGTATTAGCAGATTATGTAACAGATGATAGCGGAACAGGAATTGTTCACATTGCACCCGCTTATGGGGAAGAAGATTATAAAGTTGTTCAGCAAAATGGTTTATCGTTTATCAATTTAGTGGATCAACAAGGCAGATACACCGTTGAAGTAAAAGAACTTACTGGACGATTTGTGAAAGATTGTGATGTAGACATTATTAAAATGCTTTCTGAACGAGGCATTCTATTTCATAAAGAAAAATATGAACATAGCTACCCGCATTGCTGGAGATGTGACTCCCCTTTGCTTTATTATGCAACAGAAAGTTGGTTTATTAAGATGTCATCTTTAAAAGATAACATCCTAGAAAACAATGGAACTGTAAATTGGTATCCGGAGCATATTAAAGATGGACGCTTTGGTAATTTCTTAAAAAACCTTATTGATTGGAATATAAGTAGAAACCGTTATTGGGGTACGCCTCTAAATGTTTGGATATGCTCTAATTGTAATCATGAATTAGTTCCTAACAGTATAAAGGAACTTCAAAAATTTACGACTTCACCAATACCAAATGATTTGGAGTTGCATAAGCCATATATTGATGAGGTACAGTGTACTTGTCCGAAATGTAAAGCTGTCATGAATCGAACTCCTGAAGTGATTGATGTTTGGTTTGATAGTGGCTCGATGCCATTTGCTCAATACCACTATCCATTTGGGAATGAAGAAAAATTCATATCGCAATTTCCAGCAGATGTCGTCATTGAAGGAATTGATCAGACTAGGGGATTTTTCTATAGCCTACTCGCAGTTTCTACTCTATTTAAAGAAAAAGCACCATATAAGAATGTCCTTTCTCTAGGGCATATACTCGATGAAAATGGCCAAAAAATGTCTAAAAGTAAAGGAAATGCTTTAGACCCTGTTGAACTTATAGAAAAATTTGGTGCAGATTCTCTTCGCTGGGCATTTTTAGTCGATAGTTCACCTTGGAATCCGAAACGCTTTTCAATAAAAATTGTACAAGAGGCAAAATCAAAATTAATAGATACGTCAGATAATACGTGTAAATTTTATTTAATGTACGCAAAAATTGATGGATTTGTATATGATAGTCAACAATCAGGTAAAAAAACAATCTTAGACGAATGGATACTTTCCCGCTTGCAAAGTACGGTTAAGCTCGTTAATGATTACATGGATAATTATCAGTTTACTCAAGCAACACGGGAAATTGCAGCATTAGTCGAACAATTAAGCAATTGGTATGTACGACGATCAAGAAATCGTTTTTGGGCTACTGGACTTTCTGAAGATAAACGATCAGCATACTCTACATTATTTGAAACACTATCAACAATTAGTCGATTGTTAGCCCCTTTTGTACCTTATGTTGCAGAGGATATCTATTTAAAATTAACTCAAAGTAGTGTCCATTTACAAAACTACCCGAATGCTAATCTTTCTATGATTAAACCACAATTAGAAACAGATATGAAAAGGATCCTAAAAATAGTTGAATATGGTCGGAGTATTCGAAATGCAAAAAATTTGAAGGTTAAGCAACCTTTACAACAAATGGTAGTATGGACAAGTAAAGAATATCCTGTTTTAAATGAATATTCAACGATCATTAAAGACGAACTAAATGTTAAAGATGTTATTTATACAAATGATTTATCAACTTACTTAACACCTAGCATCAAACTAAATTTTAAAACTGCAGGTGCAGCCTTTGGTAAAATGGTTAATGCTGTAAAGGACTATGTAAATAATATGTCTAATACTGAAATAACGTCCTTATTAGAAAAAGGTCAACAGCAAATTAACGTTAAAGGACAATTGATACTGATTAAAAAGGAGCATATAACTGTTGAATATCAAGTTTCATCTAATTTTGAGATAGCTGGGGATGAGCACTTAAAGGTGATAGTAGATTTAACACTAACTCCCCAACTTATTGAAGAAGGTCAAGTTAGAGAATTAATTAGATCTATTCAAGATACTCGTAAAATTTTGGATTTACCTATAGAAAAATATATTGGAATTAATGTTTCTGCAACCGAATGCAGCATTAAAACGATAAAACATTTTGAAGAGCTTATTAAAGAAAATGTTCTAGTTCACCAAATAAGCTATGAAGCGCTCGATAGTGCCGAAAATCAAATTGAAGTAAATTTTGGAGAAGAAATCGTAAGAATCAATTTAATATACTAGCTATCCTTTAAAAGAGCACTACTAAAGTTTATTTTGAAAACTGTCAGTAGTGCTCTTACAAAATTATATAGAGGAAATCTTAGAGAAATCTCCTCTTTGCTAATTATTTTTATAATTACTTTTAAAGCAAAGCAAGCAGTTAATTAATCAGTACGAACGCTATAATTAACAACCCTTTCTCCTTCATCAAAGTCGATCACGAGCCATTCACTATCAATCGAAATAAGACCTCTTTCATTCCCTAGATAATAGACAATATTTGTTTTAGTTTTAAAATATCCTGTATCTGTTGGTGCTCCTAATAGCTCAATTACCTCACTTTTTGTTTTTCCTTTTAAATCAAAGGTTGATAATAAATTATCAACCATATACACTCGTTCAGAAAGACTAGTTAACCATCTGTTCGTATTAAAGGATGACTTATATTCATTAATTCCTAACATTACCATACAGACAATTGTTGGGATACTCCCAATCATTGCAATGTGTTTTAGTTTGTTCTTCGTTTTTCTCTCACTACATACGTTGAGATATTTGCTTTTCGATAAAACTAGTACAAATAAAAGCAAACTAATAAACGGAACTAGAATCGCGAGAATACTTATTATATTAATAGAGGAATGTGCTAAACTGATAAGCAAAATAAACCCGATATATATTAACACGTAAAGAACTCCATAAAATCTAAACAAAACTTCTATAAGAGATTGGTTCTTCATAAGTAAATACCTCCACAGAAATCTAGCAATTTATAACGATTAATCACACTTAAAAGTTTAACATAATTATCCAATAAATTCCTATTGCAATTTAAATTAGTATCATGAATGTCAAATAAATGAGCTTAAATTGCCACATCAACTTGGTAAAAAATCTGTATAAATGAAAGTAAGGATACCCCAAAGTATTATTTTAGGCTACCCTTTTGAAAGTTCTTTCTACTATTCAAGGCTACTAAATAAATCGTTTAGGTGGGAATGTAATTTATTCGTGAAGCCTCTATTAATATCAAATTGATAATCACTTGTAAGGGCATGAATTAAATCCTCGACTATTCGAAGTGCATTTGAATAGGCATTATAAAGTTCTCCTGCATCTAGTTTTGCAGTTGTTGAAGCATATTTACGATAAGCTTTATCTGATAAATCTGCCTCTAAGTTTTTTGTCGCGTTTAGCCATCGATCTGTAGTTTTTTCTTGAATTCTGAGCAGTTGTAGAACATATTTCTGGACATATGAGAGGCATTCAAGTGAACGAGCATGTTCTCCCCTTTTCAGTACATTCACTCCCATAATCCATGCATTAACAAAATTATTAAAGGCAAAATTGACATGATCGTTTGTCATTCTTTTTGGTCCTTCACCTTTCAGTTCATCTAATAAGGGCTTTAGTTTACCAGTGATATCATAAATAAACATCGATTTTGTATCTGGAAAAACACCTGTTACTTTAAATGTTTTTATAATATCCATTTCAGATTCCGGAAGAAAGTGGAATTCACCTCTAATTAAATTGGAGAATACAACAACCTCTGAACCAAATTCGTTAAAGAATAGTAAATCATATGATGCAATATCGTTCATCCATTCAGATGATTTAAAGTTATGAATTTCATTCTCTTTTAGAAAAAGATAAAACTCAACATCCGAATATTGGTCTCCCTCACCTTTCGTAAACGAACCATACATCATGCATGCAGAAACAATTCGATCGTTTTCACATTTCTTTTTAATGGATTCAATTAATTTTTCCTGAAATAACATGTTAACAAACAACCTCCAAAAATTTAATGTATAAAGATGTTTGTGTTTTTACAACGGGAGAACATGAGCAGCACATATCATTGCTCCTTTCGTTTGTATGGAGCATACATTACCGAATATAACCATTTACAACAATCTAAAGGAACGGTATAAAATAGGTTTATACTTCTAATTACCCCTCATTAAATATAAGCAGTCAAATACCATTCCCAACACTGAGAATAACTTTCGTATGAATATCGGCAATTTGGAAAAAATAATGTAAACTAACATGTTAATAGGGGCAAAGATGTTTTTTAGAAAAAATCCAAATACATATAAATCACCAATAGCAGCTTTATTATGGTCAATTACTCTTCCAGGATTCGGTCATTTATATAACCGTGACTATGTCATCGGTATTTTGCTAATTGTTTGGGAAATTACAATAAATAATATGACAAATTTAAACTTCTCTTTATTTTTAGCAATTAATTTTGAGCTTGAGAAATCTTATGAAGTACAAAACTTACAGTGGGGTTTGTTTTTTCCATCAGCTTATGCCTTTTCAATGTGGCATTCATACAACAGAGCAAAAGAAATTAATCATGCATTAAAAATAAAAGGAATAAAAAAGCCAAAAAAGACTGTTGAAACGCTTGGATTATTCTTTGGGTTAGCTGTAGGTATGACGACTGGTGTTGCATTAAACTTTTTTAACAGTCCAATTTATAGTGGGATTTTTTTAGGGATTCTATTTGGTTTTTTCGGTCATATTATAGAAAAAATAGTACAAAAAGTGTACAAAAACAATGAAAATGATTAGAAAATTTAAATTAACAACGCTTTGTTCTTCTATTGACTGAATATTATTCGGTTTGCCTTTTCAAATACCATTTTTCTGTTACTAACCTTCCATCCATTCTTCAGCTACTTTAATATCCATTGACAAATTTAAGTTCGAATATTTCTTATCTAATTTTTTTAGGCACTCAATATACTTCTGGCAATTTACTTTAGCTGAAATGTCCTCAAATATTTCGCTTAACCAATAAATTTCTTCCTCTGAACAATGGTTAAGATAATTTATTGTATCTTCAACGTTTCTGCTGAGTAGTTCAGTTAACTTTCCCCAATACTCGTATACTTTTGGATCGTTCATATGTAATTTTGAACGCTCTATTATAAGTGATTTTACTAGACTTGTGTCGAGCATGTTGTTACCTCTTATCATTATTTTTATAATCCATGTCTTCCATCCAGAAAAATAATATGGCGTTTCCACTTTATGTAGATACGCCATATCATTAAGCTAACAATAAACAACTTAAAACGATTTTGCTAAATATAATTGATACATCTCTGTCTCCTGATCAATTGATTTTGCGATTTGAAATGCTTCGTCAAGACTCTTTTTGTTATTGATTACTTCATACATCAATCTTGTAATAAACATCAAGGCTGCATTACCATCAATATAATCATTTGGGCCAATATAAGATTTACAGCCGCTATTAAGAAATGCATCCGCAAGATTTTTATGACCTAAAGTACATCCATTGCCAATGATATGAATATTTTTTAATTTTGTATATTTTTTGACCTGTTGATAATCAAAATACTTATCCTTTGGTTCATTTGTCTCATAAATATCATCAGCTAATTCCGTCATCCAAAAACGTCCTTCATCACCGTGAAAATCGAATATTAAGTAATCACATTGCTTATCTAAATACTCACCTGATAGAACATCAATAAAATCGTTAGGTCGACCAACCCAATGTACAGTAACTTTTGCTCCAAAACATTCAAGTATTGAACGAAGTGCAAGCGCAGACATATCACAATTCTCTCCAACGACTAAAGTAATAAATAGCTCTGGTCTGCTCATTATCCCTTCTCCTATTTTTATAATGATAGTTTCGTATATTACATGAAAGTACACTAATCTTTAAAGCAATTTAATGAAGTCGGCTCTACTATTTAGCTAGATCCCAAAAAACTTTAAATTTTCAATTATCATTGACTTATATTTACTCGGTTTATATAGTGAATTATTGATTTTTACCTTTTTTATTTTAAGTCTATCGAATATTTCACTTTCAATATCTCGTCTTGCTTCTAACACTTTTATCGCTCCATCGAAACCTTTGTAGCCATTCATTTTTCCATATCCTTGAGTTGTATAATAGTCAATAAACCCATCAGACCATTCTTTTGAGCGTTCTTTAACAGCCTTTTTGAATGAAAATTCCAAATCATCCTGATCGATATAAATCAAGATTGGATTTAAATTTTCGATGATTTCCGATAATACGAGCACATAATTTGAAATGTTCTCATTGTTCTCACCATATTTAATCATTCCAATTGTTACTGGATTTTGTATAAAGCAACATTCAAAAATATACGTAAGATTTTGATTTTCTGCCTTTTCTGCAAACTTTCTCCATTTTTCAGTGATTAATTGCTTATTTACTTCAAATGGTAATTCATAAATATCATTTTTTATAATCATATTAAATAATTTGTCAGGGAAATTTGCGCCATATTCATTTTTTATTTTTTTATACGGTAATAAGTAATTGCTTCCCATTATCGTAACTTTTTCTAGAAAGACTTCTTTAAAATGACCACTATTCACTAACAAACTTTCGAATTCTTTAATCGTAAAACAAGCTACCCCATCATAATCAGCAGGGTGATCTAAATTTCCTTCTAGAATTAACTCAGAAAGGATATTTTTTTCAATTAGAATATCATTGAGGATACATGCAGTCGTAGATTTCCCAAACCCAGGAAGCCCTTCTACTATTATCAATTTAGTATTCAAAATATCGGCCCCTATCTATACATCTTTTAAAAAGCAAAGAGCTGTATCAAGAATAGCGAACTAACTATCTCTACATTCTAGCTACTAATCTACTTTATCCGCGTATAAATCCGCCTTCTGAATGAATAATTTGTCCAGTTATCCATTTAGCCTCATCACTTGCTAGAAAAGCGATAATTCGCGCCGCATCGTCTGGTTCACCAATGCGTCCCATCGGAAATTTTGGCAAAAGAAATGTTCTTATTTCATCAGTCATCCAAGTCGAATCTGTTGGTCCTGGATTTACTGCATTTACAGTAATGCCGAATGGTGCAAGTTCTTGTGCCAACGATCTAGTAAAAGCTGAAATTGCTCCTTTAGTTGCAGAATAAGCTAACTCTCCTGGCATTGGGCCTAAATCTTGTCCTGATGTTATATTGATTATTCTTCCTGATTGTAAATTGGATTTTTTAAATCGACGGGCAAATTCAACAGATAGAAGAAACGTTGCTCTCATATTAACAGCATAATGTTGATCAAGTGTTTTAGCATCTAACTGTAAATAACCATCACTTGTAGAATGTGCTGCATTATTGACTAAAATAGACGGCTCGCCTAATTTGTCAGAAACACGATTTAAGATTGTACATGCCGCATTTGCATCAGATAAATCTATTTTCATTTCTCCACACAGCACATTCATATTTTCGATCTCTTGGCGGAAATTAATTATCCAATCATGATTAGAATTCCAATGTGTAAAGAAAATATTTGTACCATAAGAAGCTAATTTACGGCAAATAGCCGTTCCGATCTCTTTTTCACCGCTTACACCCGTAACGATTGCAATTTTACCTTGTAAATAATTCATTGATATACCCCCCAATTAATAGGGATACTTGATGTGGTTCAAGAGATGTATATATTATAAAAAAATTGAGCACTCCCGAAAAGGACTGCCCAGTTTTTGGATATTATAACTCCACACCATGCATCCCTGTAATGATTTTAATTTAAATAAATAGACAGACTACCCCCTTATTAGGTATACGTAATCTATTTATTTTTATTAATTGTTCATTACAGGACTGTCCACATGTAGAATCTTAATTCCCCTTTCAATACATCTCTAGTTTTATCATACTTTCATAATTGGTAAAATACAACAAATTCATTGAAAAAATTTCAACAAAAAAGCAACAACGTTTGTTAAGTACAAATTGCCCACTGAAACAAAAAATATTGACTATGTGTCTGCCCAAATATGTATTCATATAGATGCCCTTTTTTAACTCGTATTGCCCTAAGTTGATTTACTCCACTAATTATTCTTTCAGCAGCATTCACTTTATATAAAATACGTTTAAAACTGCTAACAAAATCATCATTAATTAATTCAATAAAAACATGTTCGTATGGGTCATCTCTCGGAAAATACTCATTGATCCAGATATTTTCTAAAGCGGTAAGCCATTCTTCATCAGTAGGGTCGGGCTCTTCACTCGTATCCCATTCCTCTTGGACAAATAATTCTTTTTTAAAGATTGCAGAAAATGCTTCTTGCATCGAATCAAATTGATTTCTTTCAGCAAGTATTATTTGTATTCGCTCGCGATTCTCCCAATGTTCATATACATTAAAGGATAAATTTGCTAATTTAGCATTTGCAATTTGTCTGGCAAAAGCATCATGATTTTCTAATAATTCATGAATTTCATTTTTCACCAATATCCTCAACCCTTCTTCAGCCATTGAATCGATAACAAAAAATAAATGCGTTCCCGCATACTGTAGGAACGCAAGATAAACAAAAGATCGCAATTGGTCTGAATAACAACTAGCAAAATTATATTTTCTCTAAATATTTCCCTTGCTTACACTTGTTTTTTCCCGACTAATAGATCCAAGTCGATAGTAATTTGAGCAGAATCATTTATAAAAGATTTTACTCGTTCTTCTGTTGTCCCCCAAGTTAATGGCGTCATTCGAACTAACGACTGTATAGATGATTTATTTAGTCTTGCTATATAGCTTAATCTTGAGATATCTACTAATTGAAAACTTTCGATAAACCTATCCACTATCTCTTTATTAGAATAGCTCGTCTTTTCTGGTTTTAGAGAAAGATGCTCCCTTAACTCTTTTAAGTACCCACTTTGAGGAACAACTTTAATCACTAAGCCGTCCTCATGCATCAATCTATTAAATTCTGCATAGTTTGATGGTGATAAGATATTCAGAATAAAATCAAACTGTTCCTGATTAAAAGGTGTGTTTGCTAGGTCTGCAACAGCCCAAATATGCTCTGGATAGTTTTTTGCAGCTAATAAGATTCCTTCTTTAGAAAGATCGAGCCCAACTCCAACTACTTTATGATAATGGACAGAGTTGACAATATTGCAAATAGTATCAAGATGGGAACCTTCTCCACACCCCATATCAAGAATTGAGCTTGCTTTTTTTGTTTTACCAATATGTTTATTTATGATATTTGCAATCGTTTGGCTCAAAGGCTCAAAAAAATCACTTTCGTTAAAAAGCCTTCTTCGTGCCTCAAAAAGTTCCTTGCTGTATTTGCTTTTGACATATTTAGTCGTTAAATTAATATATCCTTGCTTAGCAAAATCAAACGTATGAAAATTTAAGCAAATTAAGCTTTTTAAATCGATTACCTTCATAGATGAATGACAAATAGGACAAGCAAAAATCGATTCATATTTCCTTACAAAACTTGCACTCATTATTCTTTTATTTTCTTGTAACAAAGAAGTCACCTCATTCATTCGTTTTTAATAAATGAAAAAGGCATAGACAAATAAACCCTCTTATATTTTTTTAAAAAATAAGTGGATTTGAAGCATTATGTCTATACCGATTTTTATCTATAACGAATGAATTGAATAATCA
>NZ_CADEPK010000342.1 GCF_902829255.1 Metabacillus niabensis
GGTTATGTGCTTGTACTCCTATTTCATAATTTTGATTTTGATTATAAACATCATATTCAATATTTTGATTTCGTCGTATGTCCCATTCTTTTCTAATTAATGCTATATCAGATGTTATCGTACACATATTTAAGACTTCTTTTTTGTCCACTGTAATAACTGCTCTCCCTAACTGATCATGTGCTTTACGATAATTAATAATATGAAAATCAATTCTGTCTTTTAACGACTCACAGATATAACCTTTTAATTGTTTCTTTGCTTTACTCCATATTGGTTTGTACATTTCTAAGCTCCCCATTCTATACCAATCTATATGACCCTCTGTTTAGTACATCTTATTTTTAACACTCTCGCCATTCTTCGATAGATAGGCATTCCTTTAAAAAATTTAAGTCATTACAATCAAAGTCATCTATATCTACTTTCTTTACATTAAACTCATTTATATATTTAATACACTCATTAATTGCACTGAAACTTTTATCATTACTGTATCTCCAATTAAATCCCTTCTAACACGAACATTTCCTATTTTTAAAATTGGCATAAATACCTCCATACATACTATATCTCTAGTCTAAAGTAGCTTTAAAAGAATATTACAATATTTAATTTCATTTTCCTTGTAAAACTTAACTAAAAAAACGCTAATCCTTATTAGATTAACGCACCAATTGATTTAAGTGTAATTCTCCATCCTCAACACAAACAAGAACACACACAGCCTTATGCTGCATCTTTTTTGCCCATTATTTTTTTGAATTCCCCGGATCAACCTGAATCCTAACTTGTATTTTTTTTACCGAATCCTCGTTAAAACCTCTTATTGTTTCAATATTCCAACGGTTCAAGTAATATTTATAGGATTTTTCACTTATATTTAAAACATCGGTTTCCAAAAGCTGACCTTTCCTTATTGTATTGACTATATCCCTCTTTATTCTTTTATTTAACTCGTTTTCCACTTCCTTAAGTGGTTGGTTTTTACTATTTAAGCTCAGAATAGCATCCGCTTTTACCACTATTCTATAGGAGGGGTTCTTTCCTTTTAAAACTTCAATTTTTGTTTTTGGGTCTTTTACTCTTACCACAATGTTTTCGGTCCCTATCCGGACAGTAATACCTTGGATTCCACTTTGGAACCATCTTATTCCGCTTAAGTCCTTTTTGCTCAACCATCCTTTATACTGCTGCCCAGAAAACAAATATTCTCCGTTTATCACAGGTATTGATTTTTCTTTTTTTTCCGAAAAATGATTTTTGTCGATAGTTAATGACGGGATAAGAACCGTTCCCACTGGTCGTTCATAACGAGAAATAAATTGGTTATACATTAAAATCGGGAGTACATAATTATATTGGATGATCTTTTTTGGTCGATGGATGATCGAATACAATTGCGGATAATTAAAAAAACTTTGCGTTTGCATTAACGATTTTAGATTCTCTTCTGTACCAAAGAGATAAAAGGTGTAACGTAATAATGGCTGATGATTGATAAGATCAATCACATCCGCCATTTTTTCTTCCATAACTCTTTTACTTAGTATGAAGGTATGAATATGTCCATAGTTTAATGGTAAAGCAGTCGTTTGTTCCAATAACCCAATGGCTGCTGAGATATTATCTCCTTCCGCTTCCCCAATTAAAATAGGTTGCTGTTCCATGGCAGCTCCTTCCTGTTTAGCAATATTCCCAAAATTTAGCCCCTGAACATAGACCTTAAATTTCCCCTCATTATAGTCCACTCCAATAGCGGTAACATAAGTCTCGCCTTCAATTTCCTTTGCCCCAAAACAACCAGTCAAAAGAAACATAAGGTTCATTACAATGATGATAGAAATTAGATTTCTCATGGAAAACTACTCCTTTTGCCTTGTCGTGTCCTTTGGTTTATAAGCAGGATTGCGTTTCTTATACAGCATATAAGGTAATCTGATAAAGGTTTTTATAATCGATGACTTATTTGGAAAGGCAAATGCAGGTATATAGGTTTGTCCGAAACTTTCAAGTGAAAAAGCAAGAGTTACAATGCCAAAAAGGGAAAGAAAAAATCCAAACATCCCGAGCAAGGATGACAGGAAAAGGACGATGTATCGCAGGATGAGCACATTGCCCGATAGGTTTTGGTTGATCAATGTATACCCTGAAATCACGGTAATCGAGATTACTACAAGCATGGACGGAGACGTTAATCCAGCTCGAATCGCCGCATCTCCGATAATCAATCCCCCTAAAACGGCAACAGTTTGTCCAACAGCCTTTGGCAGCCTAAGCCCCGCCTCTTTAAAAAGCTCAAACAAAGTAACCATGATAAAAGCTTCCATAGGGGCTGACAAAGGAAGACCAGTCCTTGAGAGAGAGATCGTTGCTAGCAGGGTATAGGGAATCTGTTCGGTATGAAACGTAACTAAAGCAATATAAAACCCAGGTAAAAATACAGTCGTACCTAAAGCGAATATCCTGAGGAGACGTACGAAACTGATATAAAAAAAACTACTGTGCACATCTTCAGGCGAATTCAACAATTGTGTGAGTGATGTCGGACCTATCAGACAAGTAGGGCTTCCATCTACCAAAATGGCAAATTTCCCTTGATTTAAGGATTTTGCGATATAGTCGGGCCTACCGATAGCGTCCATTATCGGAAAAATCGAATAAGGATGATCATAAAGCATTTCTTCCAATTGATTTCCACTAATTAGAATATCGATAGTAAAAGATTGTAATCTCTTTTGCACTTCCTCCAATATATTAGGATTGATAATATCCTCCATATAAAGCAGTACGACCTTCGTTTTGCTTCTCTCTCCAATCGTATATTCTATACTCTTTAAAGAGGATGTTTTCAGTCTTTGCCGGATAAGTGCCATATTATCGGAGATATTTTCCACGAAACCGTCTCTTGGTCCACGAACAGAAGTTTCCAAATTGGATTCTTCCGGGCTTCTCTTTGGGATATTGGAGACTGAAATCGAAAATACATCGTTTGTTTCCTCATTCAAAATGACTAGTTCTCCCGAAAAAAGCTTTTGTTCTATTTCACCCCTGATATTTTCCGTATCTCCAAGCTTCGTGATCCCAATGAGGCTGCTTTGACATTCAACCGTCAGCGTCCCCTTCTTTTCTAACTCTTCATTTATGTTAGGTAGAATTGTTTCATTAATCACCTTTGTGTCCACTAAATTGGGACAGTACAAAAAAGCTATGGAATAGGCAGAAGTCTTTTCCTTATAGGATTTAATTTGCAGGACAACGTCTGATGAATTTTTGAACCACTCTTTCAAGTTGAGTATCGATGGGTTATTTCCTTTCATAAAGCATCCCCCTTGATTTTTCTACAAATGAACAACAGTCCAACTAATAAAGGTAGAAACACCAGGCTTGCAGGATAATAAATAGAATATAAGAACGAAAAAAAGGAACTAAAATTCCATGGAATTAACACGCTGATGATAAGGAGGATATATAGAAAGAGAAGAATCCAATTCCTCTTTTCATGGCGAACCAATAGTTTGTTTACGATAAACATATATAAACTGATCCGAATAAATGCTCCAGAAAGCCATTGAAAAATCGACAAAAAGTCAAGGCGAGTGATATGGGTACCAATTGTTAGCAATCTCCACTGTTCATATGCAGGGACCTTCAATTTTTCTGCCTCCTCCGCACCAAATTCAACGATCGCTCCTACCAAGGGGCCTAATGCTAAGAAGAAAAGGACGATGCTAACAAGAATTAACGGCTTGATTTTAATCCGGTCTTTTATATAGGGGGTGATGAAAAGAAAATAAATGATTTCAAATGAACTGGCGCATACATATATAATTCCGATAAAGAAATCATTATACCCATGCTCAAAAACAGGAAATAGCATAGTGTAATCCTTATTTTTTATATTTCCAAATCCGACAAAAAACCCAAATATCGAAACGAGAGGAAATAAGAAAATGGATAAGGTGCCTATTGTACGCACTCCTTTTAGTGACGCATAATAGCAGAGAATTGCAAATGGAATAACGACAAAGAAGTCAGGAATGTTAGTTGTGTAATTTGTTTCTGCCCAAACGGCAGTATACTTGAACGTGATAAATGCAGTAAGTATAAAATAAAAGCTAATTAGAAAACGAAGCGAATAGGAAATCAAGGGATGCATTGAAAATAAAAAGGATAACATATTTTTCTGTTCAAACTTTTTATTTAGATAATAAATCAAGACGGTCCAAACGATTAAAGGCACGACACTGCCGATTACTGAGAGCCATGAGTCGCGTTTAGAGACCGTTAAAATCACAGGATGGAGCAATACATGAACCATAAATCCGGTAGACATGATGAGCAGAACATAAATATGTGTAGAGTGAATGACCTTTTGGACCAACCAAATCCCTCTCTTCTAATACAGCCGTAAAAGCTCGGTTCTGAAATGCTCCATTATTTTGCCCTCAATTGGAAAAATTATTAAATTCGGCTTAATTTTGTCTTTTTCAAAATAAACGCTGTTTTAATAAGCGATATCAGTAATGATTTTTCTCGTAATCTGTTAAGGACATTAATTCCCCCCTCCTTCTAGCCTATTATTAATATCTTCATCCGACTCAACGAACCCATTTTCTGTTAACTCAACAAAAACATTGCTATCATATTCATAACTTTCTAAAGAAGAAGGATCTATATTTGCGACTTTCTTTAACATATCATTCACTTCTTTATATTCATCATCTTTAAAAATCCAATAGGTTGCTGAAATAGAAGGACCATTAAACTCATCGTAGGATCGTTGAACAATCGTTTTTAATTTTTCTGCTGTAATACTTTCATCACGTTTCATGACAATTTCAACATGAATATAATCTAGATTCGATTTTTGAAGATAGTCTTCAACTGTCATTCCTTTCGTTATTTCAATAGGTTGTTTCGAATGGATTCTTATCCACGAAGATGCATCTAGCCCTTGCTCTACAATCTCCTTATTAAAAACGGATGCAAATTTATTCATTAAAAGCATTTCTGGGTAATTTTCAACGATGTTTTCTGATTTATCCATTACGGCAGTAAACATTATGTCAGAATCTACTGCTTTCACATATGTCGTCACTGTATCATTACTTTTCGTACCCCATCGTTCCCCTAAATATTTCACTTCAAAGGATTCATTGTATTTTTCGGATAACTTTTCCTCAATGACGTTAGCTGTTTCTTCATTTAAATCACTACATCCTAATAGACTTAATATTGAAATTCCGATTAAAACAATGCTTACTTTTTTTAATAATTTCCTCATATCATATTCCTACTTTCATAAAAAATAGTTAAATCCTTTTCCACGTATTAGGAAAAAGGTTGGAGCAAGAACTAAGAATTCCATATCTCTATACTATAACTATAGTAACAACAACTCGAGAGATAAAAGCTTTAACCTTATCAAACCAATTACCAACATAAAAAAGCCGCCTTTTGTGGCAGCTTGTTCTTAAATAAAATGTCTTCTGAGAAATTAAAAATCTTCTAATTTCATTGTAATGAGAAAAGGTATACTGCCATTTCGATAATTAACAAAGTCAGTTGCGATATCCTTTAGAAAGGCAGGTCCATTTGGACAATACCCGCTGTTTTTTATTCGTAACAAAGCTTTCTTAGCATTTTCAATGATATTATTTTCTTCTGTAACAAAATAGACTCCAACATATTTTCCTTTTTCTTTTTTATAATTGGCTACTTTGTAATTTTCTACTTTTTGATATTTAGTGATTTTTATTTTCTCATTTAAATTATCTTGGACATTTAAAATAATTCCAGAATGGTAACCGTCTAATAAATAGTTCGTTATTATTTCTTCTTGTGACGGTGTTTCTTCTAAATACATATATTCTTCATTATCATCCTTTATAAAAACCCTGTTGTTTCCTATTCGTTTATAATGTTCTAACTCTTGAATTTTCTGACTCAAGGCACTCTCTACGTTAACTAATTCATTAACTTTTTCCCTGATCTTTTGTTTTTGTTCATGTAAGGTTGCAATCCCCTTTGAAATATCCTCCACAGATAGCTGCTTTTTTATTTCTAATAAGGTGAATCCCACACTCTGTAACGCTTTAATCTTACTTAAAATATCTATTTGGTCAGTCGTATAGTATCGGTAGCCATTAGAATCAACTATTGCAGGCTTAAGTAAATCTATTTTGTCATAATAAAATAATGTTTTTTTATTAATATTGCAAATACGGGCAATTTCACCGGTAGATAATTTTCGTTTTCTCATTTTTCTCCTTGAGTATACAGTAAGTGGATACTTTATTTTTATATTATCAGCAAAATGTGGAGAAAAATCAACGTACTAACTGTGTGGAACTACTTTTCTCCATTTACTGATTTAATGCACTATCAAAAGGAAATCTTCTTATTGAAACTACAACAAATTTTATGGAGGACGGATATGCTTAAAGCGCAAAATATTTATATTAGGTTACTTAAATTAGAGGACACCAATGAATTTCTTCAGTTAGAAATGAAGAATCGAGAATTTTTCCAAACATTTACTATGAAACGCTCCCCCGATTATTACACGATAGATTTTCAAAAAGACTTAATGAATCAAAAAATAGAGCGGGCAAAAGTAGATAGTGAATATAATTTTGGAATTTTTAAAATAGAAAATGATGAACTTATAGGAACAATTGGACTTTTTCGTATATTACGTGGGCCTTTGCAGAGTGCAATCGTCGGATATAGTTTAGATAAAAACAATAATGGCAAAGGATATGCGACAGAAGCAGTAAAGCTAATTGTGAACTATGCATTCACAACTCTTAAATTACATAGAATTGAAGCTGGTGTTATGCCTCATAACATCAGTTCAATTAGAGTTCTAGAAAAGGCGGGGTTTGAAAAAGAAGGGATTTCTAAAAAGAATGTAAAAATAAATGGAAGATGGGAGGACCATCAGACTTTGGCAATAATAAATCCAGAGGAATAAGCATTTCCGAAATTACCTATTGCTCATAATGTAATCCACTCTCTTGAATACGGAGGGTGGATCATTTTTTTCTAAAGAGTAAACTTGGCATTTACACTGCCCTTTCAATTCATCACTATCCTTATTGAATTCTACTATTTAATCATGTCCTTTATAAAACTACTGCAACTGTTTGAACAGCAGCATTACTCGAGTCATTTTTCAATGTAAAGGCAAGCGCTTAGCCTTCTTGAATATTTTCATAAAAGGATCTTGTTGAGTCTAAACAAAGAAATATACAATTCATAAAGACAAAAGGTGCCTTATAAGAGCACACCTTTTGTCTTTATCCCTATGAAATTTTGAAGCTATATATTGACCTGTCTAACTTAATCTCTATCAGTTTACAGGAAACATAATAATAGCACCTACACATAGCGCAAAAATACGGAACAGGTACATAGGAACCGAGAACAACCAGAACTCTGGGAGCTTATATTTCCCCATACCTAAAATCATAGCAGGCATACCATCGACTGGCATGTATCCGCCGTTCCATCCAGATATGACAACTGCAGTTGCCGCAGCTGCAGGATTAAGTCCCAAACTAATGCTCGTTGCAATAGCAATTGGCGCAAAGATGTATACAGAACCCATATTTGAACCAGTAAAAGTAGCACATGTACTAGTTAAAAGTGCGAAGATGAAAATAAGCATAAATGGATTGATATTAGTACCCAATGAATTCGCTACAGCCTCTCCGATCATAGCTGTAAATCCGGAGTTAGCCAAAGCGTCAGCAACCCCGATAACACCAGCCATCATAAGGATTACAGGTGCACCCATATTATCTCGAACTTCTTTGAAATCAAGTACGTTAATGATTAGTAAGAATGCTCCTGTAAGGCCAGGGATTACATAGGCTGCATTGCCTATCACGCTCATAAGCATCATACCGATAACACTGACGATAAATGCAACGATGATGCTGTACTCTTTCCATGCAGGTAAAGCCTCAACCTCATTCGTAACCGCTACCTCATCATATTCAGAAGCTTCCGTAATTGGATGATCTGGTAGAAGACGATAAGCAACCAAACTCCATACCAAGAATCCAAGACCTAGGATGAAATTCACAACAGCAAATTTCGACATAGACAGCCCGCCGGTATAACCTGCCGTTTCTAGTACACTGACAGTTACACCATAGAAGAGTGCTACATTGAAAGGAATCAAAGGGTGGTTAGTAGCAAACCCTAAAGGCATGATCAGTTTGGACGTAGGCATTTTTTTATTGTAAGGGATGGTAGATATCAATGATAGAATCAGTACATAGTAACCAGTGGAACCGGCACCTACTAAACTTGCACCAAGCATAACTACCACGAGCAAAAGAACATAGCTCTTATAACCGCCCTTATTTACCAAGGCTAGCATAGAGGACTGAACCTTTCCCATCAAGCTAGTCTTCATTAGTCCCGCCATTACAACCATAAAGCCAGCGATCATGATAACGCTTGGGTTCACGAAGCCTGCGAATGCCTCCTGAACAGTAGACAGACCGGTGACTACTAACAGAAGACAGGCTATGATTGGTGGTGCGCCGAAGGCAAATTTGTTTGACATGATCATGACAATCATCAAGATCAAGATACCAAGGGCAAGAATCATCTGCATTGTCATTTTTCGTTTCTCCTCTCTCTTTCAAAACCAAGTTCATTTGGTTTTATCTCAAAGCAGTCAGGTGATGACACTTCGCTATCATTTTGTAGACTGTAAGCCTAAGCACCTGCTGGGTAATAAAGTCCTACTCTATTTTCTTCCCTTGCACATTCTGCTCGGTGAAGCGAACATAGTTCTCACCTTTAAGTGCTCCATTAGAAGACTGCATCAAGTAAGGACACTCATACTGGCGATTGTTGGTCTTATTCTTATCGCTGGGTAAGGTCTGTCTAAAGCCCGTTTTTATGCATGTAACTATTAAATCTTTTTGTGATAATTTAATTTCTAACTTATTTCTCCAGATGTAGGGTTGTAAACACTTTCATTTTCGCGTTTTTTACCATATATATCCTCAACAGAAAAGCTATTATATTTAACACAGATTCTATTCTTATATGCGTATACTAAATGTAAACGTCCTTTTGCATCTTGATAAATAGTAGGATATTCAAATTGTGAATTATTCGTTTTATTCTCTGCTCCAATGAAGCCTTCTGCGTGTTCAATAATTCGACCGATTGGCCAAGTATTTCCTCCATCTTCAGACACTGAAACTACTACTGGGTTTCTTAATCCAGGCCATGCTACTTTCCCTTTTTCAGGATTATTAGCAGAGTTTGCATTATAGGCAATCGCAATTGCATCGTTATCCAGCTTGATTGCACTTATACTTGAATTATTATTCGGCATGGTTGTTGGCTCAGGCACTGTCCAAGTATCTCCATAATCCGTTGACTCACTTCTATATATATAATCTGCAAATCTACTTCTCATAAATGCCACTAAATGACCAGCTTCTAATTCTATGACATTAGCATGTACCCGTCCGTTACTTTCAGGCATCCGTACTTCTTTCCATGTTTGTCCTTCATCATCTGATACTTGAAATACTGTAGGATCGTTTGTAAGACCTAATTCTGAATCTTCACAAACCCATGTGCTAAATATCCATCTACCATTACTTAAAACTTGAATAGTTTGTCGAGCAAATGTACCAGGCTGGCTAAATAATATTTCTGGTTCAGTCCAATTTTCACCATTGTCGTATGTTTTCTGATATTTAATAATTGACGTAAACTGCATATTATCTTTATCTGGTCGTCGACCTTCCTGAGAAGTATATATTAACCATACTGATTTATCAGGTGCGTGGAAAAATGATGGGTTTTGCTCACTACGCGTATCATCCTGTGAGACAATTTTCGGCTCATTCCACTCCCCTGATTCATGATTAAATTTTGATAAGACAATTGAAATATCTGGACTGCCTTCAAATGAACCTGCAAACCATGCACATAATAAATCTCCATTGTCTAACCTAGTAATAGTTGGTGCATGCGCGGTTGGAAAAGGACCAGATGGAATTAAGGAAAAATCAATATTTGTATAAGCATCATGATATAATTTACCGTTTGGAATGGATTCGTTAATGACTATTTTATTACTCATACTCATCACCTTATCTTTCTCTTTAAATTTGTATACGTTCTCCCCTAAAAGTAAGGGTTTACATTTTCTACAAAAGCTTTAATTGAGATTTCACATTCGATACCCATTGTCTGTGTTTTCGGGGGAACTTAAAGTTATTCCTAAGTGCTAAATGATATTACACGAGGAAATTATCCTTTAAGCCCCCTTAAAACTCTTTTTACATGATTAATATCCTAATTTAATTCTCGATTAAAAACTTCTTTTGGCGACAAATCAGCAGCAGATTGGATGGCTGCAAGCATACTTCTTTCATCAGCTATATTTTTTCCGGCAATATCAAATGCAGTACCATGGTCTACAGAGGTACGAATCACACCACCATTTAAACCAACCGTGATATTAACACCCTCTTCCAAGCCTAATACCTTAATTGGCACATGGCCTTGATCATGGTAGCAGGCAACGACGAGATCAAAATCACCGCGAACTGCTCGGAAAAACAAGGTGTCTGCAGGGTGTGGACCGCTTACATTTATTCCTTCAGCAATAGCTTGCTCAATTCCCGGAACTAGTTTTTCTTCCTCTTCCCCTTCGCCAAACAAGCCATTTTCACCAGCATGTGGATTAATTCCGCAAACTGCGATTCTTGGATCTGTATAGCCAGCACGTGTTAATGTTTCGTGGGCAAGCTTCACCACTTTATACGTCCGTTCTGGCGTAATAGACTGAATCGCTTTAATTAGGCCAACATGTGTCGTCAAATGGATGACCTTTAATTTTGGTGAAGATAACATCATCGAATAATTTACCGTCTCCGTTAATTCTGCAAGGATTTCGGTATGTCCCGGATAAAGATGTCCTCCTTTGTGAAGGGCTTCTTTATTTAATGGTGCGGTACAGATCGATTGAATCTCCTTATTCTTTGCCAGTTCAACAGCCGTCTTCAAATATTGAAAGGCAGCATCTCCCGCTTGTGGTGATAATTCTCCAAAAGGCAGGTCAGCAGGTAGTAAATCTAGATCGATACAATCAATTCTGCCAAATTCAAATTTGCTGTCAGTGACAGACGCAACCGCCACAACGGTTAATGGTGATTTAGTGATACGAATGGCTCTTTCTAGCATTTTCGCATCACCGATCACAACTGGTCGGCAAATGTCATAAACAGCTTGATGACCCAAGGCTTTCACGATAATCTCAGGACCCACTCCTGCGGCATCGCCCATTGTAATCCCTATAATCGGCTTCATCATATTCCCTCCCATGAAGTTTATAAACGGCTTTCAACATGACTTCCTTTGAGCCAAAGTTTCCAGCTTTAGTGACAATAAATAACTCTTTGTCAGTGGATACCCGGCCAAGCGGGACACCTGATTCTACTTCGTCCAGTAAAATAAATTCATTCGCATGTAATTGAAGGAAAACTTGCTGAGCGGTATCTCCTCCAGTTAAAAATAAATACTTTATATCATGAACACGGACCATTTCTGCCGCAAATTCACCTAATACCATTGAAATGATATTACTGATTTCAACAGCATCATATCCCAGTTTCTCGCCGATTTTACGGGTTTCATTCACATTATTCGAAGAGTATAACACTACATTTTCCCCTTGCAAAAACGCCTCTTTAGCCTCGGACAGGATTCGCCTTAATTCCATTGCCTTTAAATCTACCTGTAAAACCTTTCCCGAATCTATTTCCAGTCCAACAGTATCCGAATTGTCCAAAAGATGCTGCAACTGGAACCTCCCTGCTTCACTAACACTGCCAACAACTAAGAGAACAGGTTCATGATGAATAGGGAGAGAAAGCGTTTTTTGAACTTGTTTCATCCCGTAAATCTCTGGTAAATAATTCATTAAACCGGCTGAACCGACCCAAACGACGGAGAAATCGGTCTGGTGAATCAACTCCACTAGCTTTTCCAAATCGGACTCTTGAGCAGAATCAACCGTAATGTAAGAGATATTATTGTTCTTACAATAAACAAGTTTGTCCATGAACGTCTTATATCCTTGATGAATCTCTTGGAATGTAATATGCTCTACCTTCCGCTTTGATTGATTCTCTATTAATCTTTTTATCTCCGAATCCCTGACAGGTGTTTTTGGATCATTTGCCACCTCAGTATGCTCCAATTTAACGTGATTCAAATAATGAATCCCATTGATGACTTTGCGCCCGTTTACCGGAAAGGCTGGGGCAATAATCACGAAATCCGGGGAAAAGGAATCATAGATCGCATTGATTTCCGCCCCAATATTCCCTCTCATGGTCGAGTCAATCTTTTTATAGACCAAGTCAACTTGTCGTGATTTTATCGTGTCACATACCTTTTTCACTCTTTCGTAAGCCTCATATCCGGTAACAGAGCGACTATCTGTATTGTAAATAACTGCGTCATAGTCATGAATTGTTTCAGAATGCTCCTGCACTACAACGGACACGTTTAAACCAAAACGGACTAGCTGCCCTCCACAATCACTTGCCCCCGTTAAATCATCCGAAATGACTGATATTCTCATAATCTGGGATTATAGCAGCTGGCGATAAATCGCTTCAATATCTGCTAAACTTAATTTTTTCGGATTATTATTTAATAAACGGGTGACTTGTGAGGCTGACACAGAAATTTCCGGTAATTCTTCTTCTTTAACACCGTAGTTTTTAAGATCTTGAGGGATTTCCAACACATTGGTCCACTCAATGATTTTCTCCACAACTTTTTCTGCCAATTGGCTATTGGAAAGACCTTGAACGCTGATTCCCATAGGTTCAGCAACTAATGCCAATCGGTCTGTTATCGCATCCATATTGAATTTCATGACATGTGGAAGGAGCATGGAATTTGCCACACCATGTGGAATTTTATACTTTCCTCCTAAAGGATAGGCGAGAGCATGTACGGCTGCTGTTCCTGCACTTGTTAATGCCATCCCACCATACATAGACCCTACTAGCATTTTTTCTCTTGCCTCGATCGATTCTCCATTTTGATATGCTTCCACAATGCTCGAGGAGATTAACCGAATTGACTCTAGCGCAAACATATCACTGATCGGATTTGCTTTTGTTGAAATAAAGGATTCTAAAGAATGGGTAAAGGCATCCATCCCTGTTGCAGCCGTAATTGGCTTAGGTAATTTTAAGGTAAGAACAGGATCAAGAATAACAAGGGTTGGAAGTAAATACTTACTGACAATCCCAACCTTTAATTCTTGGTCAGGCAGGGTGACAATCGCATTTGGCGTAACCTCTGCACCGGTTCCGGAAGTGGTTGGAATCAAAATCGTTGGGACCCCAGGTTTTGCCACAAGGTCAGTTCCTAAAAGCTGCTCAACCGAAGCATTGTTTGTTTTTAATACAGAGAGAATTTTTGTCGTATCAAGAACACTTCCCCCACCGATCCCAATCAATACATCATAATTCTTACTTGCCGTTGCTTCAAATACTTGTTCAATGTTCTCTAATGTAGGTTCTGGCAGAATGTTCGTATTAATATCAACTAAAATTCCTTTAGCTGCCAATTGACTAACTATTTTTTCAGCAAAGCCCAAATCCACCATCGGCGGCTGTGTAATAATCAGCGCAGATGTTACCTCCACTCCTAGTAAATTCAATTTTTCTCCAAGCAATTGGAGTGAATTTGGTCCTGCTACAATATTCTGTGCGGTTTGAAATTGATAAATTGTTTGCATTTCCATCTACCTTTCTAATTCCGTTATATTGGGATTTACCTATCGTTATTTAACTCTCTATATTTTTTGTTGTTTATACAATTCCACCATTTCTGCGACCTTTACTAGCGCATCCCCTGATATCTCAGATACAGGCATTTTTGGCGGTCCTACTGGAACACTATAAAGTTCTACCGCCTTCTTTAATACAGAAGGCAAGGTACCGTATTTAAAGGTGTCACGAAGAGGCTGTAATTTTACCTGATTTTCCTCCGCCGCTTCTATATTCCCCTCTAACCATTTGTTGTAAATTGCAACCACAACATCAGGAATCATATTAGCTGTTGCAGCAACAGCTCCTTTTCCACCTGCCTGTAAGGTTTGGAGAATCAAAGAATCTGTACCGGCAAAAACAGAAAAATCTTCATCCTTTGTTGCATTAATGTAATTCTCGATGTTGGCAAAGCTCCCGCTGCTATCTTTGATTCCTACAATATTGGACACTTTTGCTAGTCGTGCAACGGTTTCAGGCTCAAGATTAACCCCTGTTCTAGCCGGGATATTGTATAAAAGAACTGGCAGGGAAGTACTCTTAGCTACCATTTCGAAATGAACTGCCATTTCCTCTTGTGATGGTGGTATAAAGAACGGAGTAATCAAGGATAAAGCATCCGCGCCAAGCTGCTCCATTTTTTGTGATAAATCAATCGTTTCTTCTGTACTATTACCACCTGTACCAACGATTACAGGTACTCTTCCATTTACTTCCTCGATAACAATCCTAGCAACCTCTAATTTTTCCTCGGTATTTAATAGGTGAAATTCCCCATTAGTTCCAAGAATGAAAAGTCCATGTACACCTGAATCAAGCAAATGATTTGTTAATTGTCTTGTAACAGGTTCATTGACTTTTTGTTCCATTGTTAATGGAGTCAACATAGCTGGAATGATTCCTTTTAGTTCCATATCGTTACACCTTTCTAATTTAAGTGTTTACTTTTTAAACAGTTATAATATCGCTTACATGTTGAATTATAGAT
>NZ_CADEPK010000343.1 GCF_902829255.1 Metabacillus niabensis
TTCCCCGACATTATCAATGGGTTAAGATGTTTTGTTTTATTTCATTCCAATCCAGTTTCATTAAATTCCCTTAGATTTTCCCCTTTATTTATTATGCCGTACGATTTTTCACCAACTGCACAGGCAAAATAATCTCCATCGTTTTATCATTTTGAGTTTCCTCAATAATTTCGTTTAATTTTATTACCGCGGTTTTCGCAATATCTTCAATTGGCTGTCTGATCGTTGTTAATTGAGGTAGTAGGCTTGATACTGTTTGCGTTCCATCATAGCCAACCACTTTTAGCTGTTTCGGTACATCGATATGTAATTCCTGAGCAACCTTCAGGCATGTAGCTGCGATAAGATCGTCACTTGCAAAGATTCCATCTGTTTCTGGATAATCGTTAAATATTTGTCTAATTGTCGCTGCAGTTGCTTCCTCATTAAAGAGATTATTAAGCTCATATGTAATTGGCTTTTCAACTAGATCTTCATATGCTTTTCGTCTATTTTGCGTAGGCGTTTCTAAATCAAATGGTCCGTTAATATGAATGATCGATTTACAGCCGACATCAATTAAATGTTGTACTGCAAGTCTTCCTCCTTCATAGTTATCAGATCCTATCACTGGAATCGTTGGGGATAAATAATGATCGATTGCTACAATTGGAAGCTTTGGATTTTTATAGGCTTCGATTCCACGATTATACGAGCAAACGATCATCCCATCTACCTGGTGTCTAATTAACATCTCTGCATATGATTTTTCCTTTTCAAGCTGCCCAAGACTATTGCAAAGAATAACCTTAAAACCATAATTTGAGCATATATTCTCAATATACAATGCTAATTCACTAAAAAAAGGATTATTAATTGTTGGCAGGATAAGTCCAATAAAATTCGTTCTTTTTTTAAACAGTGAACGTGCAATATCATTTGGATAGTAATTTAATTCTTTAATTGCATCTTCTACTTTTTTTCTTGTTTTTTCGCTTATATATCCCCGATTGTTTAACACTCGTGAAACAGTTGTCGGTGAAACCCCGGCTAGTTTCGCTACATCTTCTAATTTTACTTGCATCATTCATCACCTAATAAATCGTTGATTATTTCCTTCATTTTTTCAATTTTTCATTTATGTCAACCGCTTTCATTTAGATTAACATAAATGGATATATTTTGCACCTTTATTAAGTATCATGAACGTCCCTCAACATATAACAAAAAAGAAACATGCTCAGAAACGTTGATATCACCATTTCTGAGCATGTTTCTTCGCATCGCTTTAGCTGCTATAAGAACTAAAAAAGCTGCTAGATTTCCGTCTTCTTTTATAATGATCATGACCATATTTTGAAGGGTGATAGTTACTTGAGTACTTTCTTCTTTTAAAGTCACTTGAGCTATGCTTCCTATGTGAATGTGATTTACTATTTAACAATGATTTTAAGATTTTATCGAGCATTTCCATTCCTCTTTTCTTTTCATATTTTTGAGTGTTTATTTCCAAAAGAATTTTAATTTTAGGATATCCTTCATAAATTCTTCGATCGTTTTAAAGTTTTTTTGGTTATACCATCTTTGAACAGATTCCATTAACCAATGTGGAATTGCCTTTCCATCAATTAAGTCGTAATACATATCATACGCTTTTTTTAGATGCTCCCAACGATGATCATTTCCTTCGAGACAATATTCTGATACATCAATAACCTTTGCTCTTCCATCTTGAAGCAATATGTTTTTCAAGTGAATATCGCGTGGATTTAAGTTACATTTCATTGCATATTTCCTTGCCTCTTCTACATCCAAAATCACTTGATGAGGAATATGTATCCCTTGAAGAAGACAATCATATAAGGTTATACCTGGTTCAAAGCTTAATACTAAATATCGCTCATAAGCTGCATAGCATGTAGAAAAATACGGTGAACCCTTTAAACGTTTATAAACATCTGCTTCTAGTTGAATTTTATCCTTTTTATCATCAGCATAAAGCTTAAAGGCATAATTCTTATTATGAATATATTGAAAAACTGCGGCATCGGTTCCAATCCCAATACATCTTAAATCCTTTGAATCTCCGTGAATCGTTACTGGTTTATTTTGGGGATTTGACGTGATGTTTATTTTAGACAATAAATCATCAGCTACTAACCAATCCTTTTCCATCAACATCACCTAATTTCTTAAATTCCCTATGCAGCATAATACAAGTTGATTCATTTCTTCCATTTGTATGCTGCTTCAAGAACGATAATACAGATACAAAGCCAAATAAACCCTGCAATAAACCCTGCTAAAACATCAGAAGGATAGTGAACACCTAAATAAATTCGACTAATTCCAATAAGCAAAATAATAATACTTAATAAAATTCCTAATCCGATTTTTCGTTGCATCCTTTGTTTGCTTCTAAAAAGTAAGTAGACGAGAAATCCATAAAACAGCATGCTTCCCATTGAATGACCACTAGGAAAACTAAATCCATCAATTTCAATTAATCGATTCACATTCGGACGTTCTCGCTCAAAAAGGTTCTTTAATAATGAATTGACTAACCCTCCTCCAGCGACAACGAGAAAGAAAAATAGAGAAGCTAACCTATCTTTTCTTTTTAAAAATAATAGAATCATCCCTACAAGAAGCAATGTTCCAAGTGTAAAGCTAGACCCTAGCTCCGTAATAAACACCATTACTACATCCATTGTCTCTGAAGAAAATGATCGAACAGTACTAATGACTGCTTTATCAAAGGAAAAGAATTCTTCCCTGATTAGAGTGGCTGATAGCTGAACAATCATCAAAACATTCACCAAAAGCGCCACCAAGCCGATAATCAGTCCAATTCTAGTTGAATAGGAACTCCCTCTTTCCCTAACTTTGTTTTCTTCATAGTTCACTTGAATGACTCCTTATCTCTTTTTGCTGAAAAATCAAACAAAGATCCTCCTTTCACTAAATGAACGAATTCACTCTCCTCTAATAAAAAAGGCCTTTACTATTTAAAGTAAAGGCCTAAAAAGACCTTTACCAATAAATAATATTGGCAAAGGTCTCGCTAGCAAATGATATTGCCAACAAAGCCGGGGCTCTTTCACCCGAAATGACGACTTTGTTTAACAGCTACTCCCCTTTGAGGAATCACGTTCATTTTAGTTAACTCTATCTTATCAGAGAATGAGATGTTGGTCAATTTTTAAATACATCTCATGGAAGAAATTCTAACTTGTGTAGAGATCCCCAAGCCCTAATTTTTTCAGTGCCTTCCGGTAAGCAACAGATGTTTTATCTGCCATAATGTGTGCTTCCATTTGTAAATCAAGCGGGAGATCTTCCGGCTTTTGATTTTCCACCATCTCCCTATCCTCGATGAAAACCTGTAAATTAAATGCATGGACATCCTCAACCGGTGAAGCTTTATCAAAGTTTCGAGCAATAGGAGCAAATAGTCTCGTCTCTCTTGCAGATCTTGGTGATGCTGCATTCATAATCCATAGCTCCCCTCCGTTTGGAAAGTAAACCTTAAGTGTAGCTGAAAATGGAGGATACACATCAAAGACGCGAAGCCATTCAAACCCCTCCGGATTAAGATGTTGTAATTCCTTTGAATAATTACTTACAGAGCTAAGGTATTCAACATGTAATCCATACTCAGTATGATCGACTTGATACCGCGGAACAATCGCATTAGTTCGATCCCCAAATGTTTCAGTGTGTACCCAAGCAAAATGGGCGACATCTAAAAACCCCTCCATCTGTCTCCCAGAAGAGCCTTTAATATCAAACGGTGGACAATTAATTTGTTGAAAATCTGAATGATCCCAGGCCGAAAATGAAGGAATATTGTCGTACTTCCCTGTCAATGACGTCCATACTAAACCAAATCGCTCCACGACAGGCAAAACCGTCATACATAGACGAGGGGATATTTTTGCATCCGGATGTGCCGGAATAGAGGTACATACACCATCTGGGCGGTATCTAAAGCCGTGATATGGACAAATAATTTCTTCATCCTCTACCCACCCCATACTAAGTGGAGTGCCACGGTGAACACATAAATCCCTTGCAACGACTAGCTTTGTTTTCGTTCGGTATGCAACAAGATGAACATCTAGTAATTTAACAGCTAATGGCTTTTCGGTTACCTCCTTACTTTCAGCAATCGGATACCAATAGTTGCTAAGCACAGTCCAATCCTGTAAAGAAAACGTACAATCTCTTGGATATTGAATTTCATTTTTATTTTTTTGCGAAAGATTAGCCATCATCTATCATCCTTTCAAAAATAGTTTTTATCAAAATAAAAAAGCCGTGAAGACAGAAAATTCCTTCTATCTTCACGGCTCTTTCCATCCGTAAACAGAGGGATAGCACCCGCGATTGATAACATAAGTTGAAGAAAAAACGATTTTACGAGTTTTCGACAGTCTATGTTATTCAGCTATCTCATTATCAAAACAAATAACCGTGCAAGCAATCCCTTTTTCAGCATCATAATCTCGAAACAGCGACGTGATTGTTACATCAAATAAAATCTCCAATTTCTCCTTTAACAGCCTTTTGTATGTGGATGATAGTGCTGCATCAAGTGACGAAACTAATTCACTATGTTCATCACTTAAAGCATCAAGTGCTGGGAGACGCTTTGTTCTTGCGATAATCAGAATCTTATTATCTATCATATCAATCTTTTGATCATGAACTCCAATACCGAAAATTTCTTTGCTAACTTGATTATACAGGGTGGCTATGCTTTTCTTCGTGACTTGCCCCATATTATCCCCCCTCATCTTACAAGTTTCATTGTATATTTTCGGGATCGTGTTCATCTACATATTTGTTATATTTTGTAACAGATTGATTTACATTTTCAGCTCCTCTCAATGTTATTTGCCAAAAGACATAAAAAAAACTCCCTAAATTATGTTAGGGAGATTACCTAAAAAATGTAGTATATCACTTACTTTGCCTTCGTTAGCATATAGCTTTGTCTAATCATCTCGTGTATTTCATCCACTGGCACAGTACCATCAAGAATTATCGAATTCCAATGGTCTTTATTAAGATGAAATGCCGGAACAACTGAAGCGTGAATCAAGCGCCAGTGTTCGAGAAAACCAGGTTCACACTTCACATTAATCCAAATATGATGATCCTTTTCAAATATCCACGCAAATACTTTCTTGTTTGCCATATGCCTAATTAAGGTCCAATTTTTATCACGAAATGGATAATCCTCGTACGTGTTTGCTAAACTTAAGCAGTAATCAATCGCTTCTTTTCTCGTTTTCATTTTTCCTCCTCTTCACCTGTAAGTTTGCTTCATGTTCATATGGCAGCACAACTTCCTTGTAAATTGCATATGTACAACATTTTATAAAAAGCGTTATTTATCCTAATTATAACAAATTAAAAACACTTCATTCTGAAAAACGCAATGATCAAAACGTATGTTGTTATCCCTTTCTCTCCTTTACTTCAAATTTTGTTTAGGATAAACTAGGAAAAAAATAAACGTAATACCCACTTCTTTGAAGGACTATCCTTATGTGTCGGGTACTAAAAAACATAGATTACTAATTGCATGGAGTAATGTTATCAAAAGCGGTCATTTAGAAATGTCTGTTCCTTATCGCAACACCAGTCTAATAAATATATTCCCACATCCTTCAGGTAGGGATACTCTCTAACTAACGACAGAGCTTACAGAAGATTGTAAAGGAGACTTCACCATGTATGTCCTAACACCTCAACAAGCGCAAAATATAGTAGATCGAATGATGAAGGATATCCCTTACAACATTAATATCATGGACCAATCAGGTAGGATAATTGGAAGTGGAAATCCAAAGAGAATCGGCACTTTACATCATGGGGCAGTAGCTGCCATTAAACAAAGGAAAATAGTTGAAATCGAAAAAGATGAAGAGTTTGTAAAAAAGGGGATTAATCTTCCTATTGAATTAAACGGCATCATTGTTGGAGTCGTGGGAATTAGTGGGGAAGTGAGAGAAACAAGCCGCTTTGGTAAGCTCGTAAAATCCACGGTTGTCTTATTAATAGAACAAAGCATGGCTTTAGAGAAAGAAAATCTCGAACGAAATCAAAAGCAAGATTTCTTTCACTCCATATTAGAGCCTGAGACTCATTATACAAAAGAACTAGCAGAGCTTGCCTTAACATATGGAATCCAATTAAACAAGCCTAGCCAAATCATCTATATCGAATTTTCTAATAGCACAGATGAAAGCATAATCAAACAGTTTCCTACCTTTCAAGTGGCAAAAAATACACTATGCTTAATCATCCAAGAGCCAAATAAAATAGAACAGATCGTTGAACATCTGAAGGAGCAATTTAAAGATGCATCTATTTCCATCAGCAAACGAAATGATCGAATTTCTGATGGCTATCAACAATGCAGGTCAGCTATTCGTGTGTTAAAAGGTCTTTATTCTGGAAAAAAGAATGTCATCTCCTATAATGAATGTGAATTTGTTGCTAATGTATCAGAGGGATTAAAGCATGATCCACAAGTAGAGCGCCTTAAGGAAATACTCGCAAACAATGACGAGCTTATCATAACGTTAAAGGCATACATAGGCTGTAATCTTAATACTAATGAAACGGCAAAACAACTGATAATTCATCGAAATACATTGAGCTATCGATTAAATCGAATCCATCAATTAACTGGGAAGGATCCGAAAAACATCCTCGATTTAGTAGAGTTACTTTTTACATTAATTAATCCGATAAAATAAAGAAGCTGTATCCACAATAAGTAGACCAGCTTCTTTTGGATTGTTATATAGTTATGTCTGACATTATTTGAGCAACCTAGCAATGCTTTCCGAAGTGCGAATCACATTCTCTCTCCCCTGCTCAAGCAAGGTATCAATTGTTGCAGCACCTGGAACAATACCGAAGATCGCATCAAAGCCCTCATCATATAATACCTCGACATCCTGCCCAATATTTCCTGCTAACGCTATTACTTTTATATCTTTACTTACACTTTTGGCAGCTTGGGCTACACCATAAGGAGCCTTTCCAAATTTTGTTTGAAAATCAATTCCGCCTTCTCCCGTAAAGCAGTAATCTGCCTGCTTCATTTGCTCCTTCAGGTTCGTATACTCAATAACAATCTCAATCCCTTTTTTCATCGTAGAGTTCGTAAAAGCAAGCAAGCCAGCACCTAGTCCTCCCGCAGCACCTGCACCAGGCACATTAAGAACATCTTTTCCGAGCTGCTCTTTTACAACTGTGCTGTAGTGTCTAAGATTATGATCTAGAATTTCAACCATTTCAGGTGTAGCACCTTTTTGGGGACCAAATACAGCAGATGCGCCATGTTCTCCACATAATGGATTCGTTACATCTGACGCAACAAGAATGCGGATATCCTTTAATTCTGGAATCACATGTGAAGAATCAATTCTAGCAAGCCTGTCTAAGTAGCCTCCTCCTAGTGGAAGCTCCTTTCCATTTTCATCAAGGAATTGATAGCCAAGTGCTGCTGCCATGCCGGTTCCCCCATCATTTGTAGCACTTCCACCAATGCCAAGAATAATCTCTGTAATCCCTTGCTTTATACATTCTCTAATCAATTCTCCCGTACCGTAAGTGGTCGTTACAAGAGGATTTTTTGTCTCCTTCGTCACATAGTGGATGCCGCTTGCAGAGGCCATTTCAATAACACCTGTTTTCCCATCGCCAAGAATGCCATATTGAGCCAATACAGGAGTACCAAGCGGGCCTGTCACTTCTTTTGCTATGATGGTACCGTTCGTGGCATCGACTAAGGATTGGACAGTTCCTTCCCCTCCATCTGCCATCGGTACATGAATACATTTTGCATCTTTCATGGCTCTTCTAATTCCGATTTCCATTGCTTCACAAACTTCCTTCGCCGTCATGCTTTCTTTAAATGAATCCGGAGCCAGTAAAAATGTTTTCCCCATCATTTATTCACCTCGGTTTTTTGATAAAATACGATAAGATTTATATTAGATGTTCATTTATTTTTTTACTTGTTTCATTGCGTCTTAAAGCACAAATCCAAAGAGAATGATTGCAATCGTTGCCATCGTAATCCCCACTATACTTTCATACCCAACAACCTTCATTCTATCTGCCATACTCATATTCATCGCATTTCTAGTAACATGAAAATAAGTTCCATGTGGAAGATGGTCGATGACAGTTGCTCCAGTATGTGTCATAACCGCAGCTGCCATTGGTGCAACTCCCGTATCCAAAATTGCTTCAGAAAAAGATCCAGTTGCTAATATAACACCTGTCGAAGTAGAGGCTGTTGCTGCAGCCATCAAGATACCAGCAATTGGGGCAAGGAAAGTACCTGAAATTCCTGATGCTTCCACCAATGCAACGACTTGTTGCGGTAAATCAGATGCTGTAATCAAGCCTCCTATTGCCCCTGCACCAATGATAATTAGAATCGTTGGTGTCATTCGATCTAGTCCTGCTGTACAATAATTTAATAAATCCTTACCCTTCCCTAGCGCCAAAGTACCGACTATCGCAGCAAATGGTAGAATAAATAGAGAATCGATATTTAGCTTCGCAAGTCCTTCTATACCTAACATTGAACCAATTGGGCTTATCATCAATAAAATAATCGCGATTACAGGAGTGATAAGTGCCTTAGACAGTCCTGGAAGATCGGTTGAATTAGATTTTTCCAGTTCCTCAACCTCTTCATCTGTTACCTTCGTCCCTTTGCGCTTAATAATTGAAGCTACAATAACAGTTACAGCTATTCCAAAAATAGCTGGTATTAGACCACCAATCATTACTTGGTTTACATCTAAATCAAATCCACCTGCTGCAGCTATTGTATTCGGATTGGGAGATATAATATTCCCTGCTTTTCCTCCCCCAGACAATGCCAGAAGGATGGCAATCTTTGAGTACCCCATTTTATTCCCAACAGATAAAGCAATCGGTGCAACAATTAGTACAGCTACAGGAATAAAGACACCAACTGCTGTAATAATCATCGTTGCTAGCGCCAATGATAACATCGCTTTCGTACCACCAAGCTTATCTACAATTACCTTTGCAATCGTCTCCGCAGCTCCTGATTCCATCATAACACCAGCAAAAACACCTGCAGCGATGATTCGAATAACTGTTCCTTGCACACTTTGCGTACCAGATACCAAAATAGAAATCGTCTCCGTAAAGTCAGCACCACCAATGAACGCTCCAACAATAGCTCCTATTATTAAAGAATACGTTGGAGCAAGCTTAAACAAGATAAAAATGATTGCCAAAGCTAATCCACATAAAGCACCAATCCAGCTAATATCTAATGCTGTCATCATATATCCTCCTAATCCTATTAAACTATCATCCATGAGAAGTGAAGCATACTGCATATATATTCCGATTTACTAATCTACCCCTTTATGAAAATGCACAAATCATCATTTCCATTTCAACCATCTATTCTACTTAATCTTATCCCCATTTATTAAAGCCCTTTCATGAATACGTTTTCATTCTATTACATTCACTTCACCCAAACAATTGATAAATTGACGAATAAATTTGTGCAAATGCACAAAAACAACAACACTTAACGACCTCAATTCATCAATTGGAAGCATAAGAAAAAGCGTCACCACCTATTGCAGTAACGCTCCCATTCATTTATTACATTGTTCCGTACACACTTCAAATTCACTTAATTTCCTAGCAAAAGCTAGCCAGCTTCCATCTATCTCTCAACAATAAACTCTTTATTCATTGCATGTATACTCAGCTTAGAGTTGCTGAATTTCTTTTGTCGCTCTTCCTGATTTTTCCGAAACGTAAGTCTATTTCCGCCAAAATGTAGTACAATCTGCCTTATCTAAAATATTATACTTGATCATTTTCTCAAGTAATGAAAAATCAAACGGTTTATCCCATGGAAAGCGGATCAGCTCCTTAGTATGATTATAGCCAGCCTGGACTATTTCATCAGAAAAATGATCAATGACCACACTTTCAGGAGCAACAGCCATATGATGCTTAGCTACGCTAAAACCGATAATATATGTACCATGATCTGTAAACATAGGCTGATTCCATTTAATGACTGGCATTAAATTCGGGAATTTTTCAGCTACCCATCCTAATACTTCCTCCGCTCGATACCGATGGTCAGGGTTATCAATACGCGCTAAAAATTCTTCAAAAACTTCCATCTTGTTCCCTCCTAAATAAACGATTCAATCGTTAGGACAAACATCCATTTCCAACTATAATCATATTCTATCTAGTTATAAAAGAAAAAGAAACCTATGATTATTCATATCATTTTCTACCTTGTCGTAACCTCACCAAATGCATATTAAAGCCAAGCTATAAAAAAATAAAAGCAAGTAAAGATCTCTTTTGAGTAGTCATCTTAAAATTATTTTAATATACCTTTTATCAGTAATATTTTCATATCAATTTATTACTTCAACTATTGAAGTGGATTAATAAAAAGTAAAGACCGAATAAGTAGAGAATTACACCATTTTCTCCAGTATCCTCAGTATGTTATTGAGTTTTTTAACCCTATTTTCACAGACTTTGTTACTTTTTTAAAGCTATGCCGTTCGGGGTTGATTTCCGCTATAGTACTCGCTTTCCGCGGGGTGGGTGGTGAGCCTCCTCAGTGTAAACACCTGCGGGTTCTCACCTCTCCCACGCATCCCGCAGGAGTCTCGCACTTCCGCTCCAATCAACCCTTATATAGTTTTTTTAAATTAAGAGCCTTTTTAAAAATTAATTACTCATAATACTCAATAAAATTATTTCAATAAAATTAAATTCGTACTTTTGTAGCAAAAGGATTGAATTTAAGATTTCAGTAAAATTTAGAATAATTTTTTTATTGATAACGTTGACAATCTATGAAAACGTGTTATAGTTATTCCATGAAATCGGATTAATCCATTAAAACTTCATACTTCATAATTCTTAAGTTTATTTAGGATTGTTACTGAAATAAGCAGGCAAAACCTAAATCGCTTGTACTAAAAAGACGATTGTGTCTTTTATCGTACAGTGATTTAGGTTTTTTTTATTGGCTATTTTCTGAAATATTGTTGTTTTTGAGTGCTTTTCTAAAGGTTAATTGGGGCTAAATGCGAGACTCCTGCGGGATAGGTGAGACCCGCAGGTGTTAACAACGTGGAGGCTCACCATCCACTCCGCTAAATAAGCAGTATTGAACTAAGAAATCAACAAAAAAACGACAACTAAGAAAAAGGAACAAACTTTACGAAAACATTCTTTATTTTTCTAGGAGGTATCATGGCATGAGCCATAAAGAAACAGCAGAACAAATTTTGGATTTAATAGGCGGAGAGAAAAATATTCAAAATGTCATCCATTGTATGACTAGACTACGTTTCAATCTTCATGACCAAAAAGAGGCGGTCCAAAACAAAGCGAAGATTGAAGCGGTTAAAGGAGTTATGGGTGTAAATGTAAGCGGAGACCAATTCCAAGTAATTATCGGGAATGATGTTCCGAAGGTATTTACCGAATTAAAAAATATCGCTCATATCCCAGAAAATAATAGTGGTTCTTCAGAAGGAAAGAAAAAAGGAAATGTCATTAGTCGAATCTTTGATGTTATTTCTGGGTCATTCACACCGCTATTACCAGCAATTGCTGGAGCCGGTATGATTAAAGGGATTTTAGCTATTCTATTAGCATTAAAGCTAGTTTCAGATACTGACCAAATGTATATTATCCTGAACGCAATTGGTGATGGGGCATTCTACTTCCTCCCTATCTTGTTAGCGCTTAGTGTAGCGAAGAAATTCGGTAGTAACATTTACGTAGCGGGTGCTATCGCAACGGCATTGCTACATCCAACAATGACAACGTTATTAACTTCAGGAGATTCAATTTCATTTCTTGGACTACCTGTAACAGCTGTAACGTATTCATCTTCTGTTATTCCGATTCTATTAGCCATTTGGTTAACAACGTATGTTGAAAGAGCAGTAGATAAAATCATCCCAAGTATGTTTAAGCTCGTTTTTGTTCCAACGATTACCTTGCTAATCATGGTTCCAGTCACATTGGTGGCAGTAGGTCCTTTAGGTTCGATTATTGGTAACTGGTTATCATTAGGAATTGGTGCATTATTTGACCACACTGGTATTTTTGCAGGATTAATTTTAGGTGGTACGTTCTCATTAATCATTATGACTGGAATGCATTATGCTTTCACACCAGTTGTCATGAACAACTTGACAACAAATGGTTATGACATCATTCTTCCAGCTATGCTTTCAGCTAACATGGCTCAAGCAGGTGCAACACTTGCTGTTGGTTTACGTTCTAAAAATAAAACATTCAAATCTTTAGCATACAGTACAAGTATGACAGCGTTAATGGGTGTTACAGAGCCCGCTATGTATGGTGTAAATATGCGTTTAAAGAGACCGTTCATTGGGGCATTAATCGGTGGCGCTGTCGGTGGCGCTTTCTATACAGCTGTAGGAGTGAAATACTATATCTTAGGCGGAAACGTTGGTTTACCAGGTCTTACATCCTTTATTGGTGAAACATTCCTATTAGCCGTTCTAGGTGTTCCTATTTCATTTGTAGCAGGTACTATTGCAACGTTAATTCTTGGATTCGAAAATGTTGAGAATACAAGTTCAGATTCAGAGGCTGTTCCTCAGGAAGATTCTAAAAAAGAAACTGTTTCACAGGAAGGTTCTAATGCAGAAGTAAAAAGTGAAGAATTAGCTAGCCCTATTAAAGGTCAAGTTGTTCCATTAAATGAAGTTCCAGATGCCGTTTTTTCTTCAGAAACGATGGGTAAAGGCGTTGCAATTCTTCCAAGCGAAGGTAAAGTTGTAGCTCCGGCAAATGGTGTCGTCACTACATTATTCGCAACAAAACATGCAATTGGGATCAAGACAGAGCATGGTGCAGAGGTTTTAATTCATGTAGGGATTGATACAGTCCAACTAAATGGAAAACATTTCACTACACATATTGAACAAGATACAACAGTAAAAGCTGGTGATTTATTAGTAGAATTCGATATTGAAGCTATTAAGGAAGCTGGATACCCAATTGTAACCCCAGTGATTGTGACAAATTCTGCTGACTATACAGAAGTGATGACAACTGCATCAGGAAATGTAGACAGAAACGACAAAATCTTAAACTTAAAATAAATAATTCTATCATTTAATGTTATCTAAATTTGGGTTTCGATGTTAGTTCGAAGCCCAGATGATCAAATATATGGAGGGTATATCATGACAAAAGAGACATATAAATTTCCAGAGAATTTTTTATGGGGTGGAGCAACAGCTGCTAACCAATTAGAAGGTGCGTATCTTGAAGGTGGAAAAGGTTTAAACCTAGCAGACGTCATGCCAGGTGGAAAAGTGAGACTAAAGGTGATTGGAGAGCCAGGTTTTGACTTTAAAATTGATAAAGAAAAATATGTGTATCCAAATCATGACGGTATTGATTTCTACCATCGCTATAAAGAGGATATTGCTCTATTTGCAGAAATGGGCTTTAAAACATATCGTATGAGTATTGCATGGAGCCGTATTTTTCCTAAAGGTGATGAGCTAGAACCAAATGAAGAAGGTTTAGCATTCTATGACCGTATTTTTGATGAATTGAAGAAGTACAACATAGAACCAGTTGTAACCATTTCTCACTATGAGATTCCATTACATCTTATTACTGAGTATGGTGGCTGGCGTAACCGTCAAGTCATTGAATTTTTCGAGCGTTATGCCATTACTTTATTTAAACGTTATAAAAACAAGGTAAAATACTGGTTAACATTTAACGAAATCAATGGTGCAACACATATGCCAATCTTAGGTCTTGGCTTCTCACCAGAAAGTGAAGAAACAAAATTACAAGATAGCTTCCAAGGTTTACATCACCAATTCGTGGCAAGTGCACTTGCTGTTAAAGCAGGACACGAAATCATTCCAGGAAGTCAAATTGGTTGTATGCTTGTGTACGTACCAACCTATTCATTTGATTCAAATCCAGCAAATGTTATGCATGCTTTACAAGAACAACGACTATTTAACAACTACTGTGGAGATGTTCAAGTAAGAGGTGCCTACCCTGCATTTGCAAACCGCTTCTTCAAGGAAAATGGAATTAACCTTGATGTACGAGAAGGAGATTTAGACATCCTTAAAGAGGGGACAGTAGACTTCATTTCATTAAGTTATTATATGTCTCGAACAGAGAAAAAAGATAAAACACCTGAGGAAATTGGTCAAGGAAACTTAATCGGTGGTGTAAGAAATCCATTCTTAAGCACATCAGATTGGGGATGGGAAATTGACCCTATTGGATTAAGAATTGGTCTAAACCAATTATATGACCGTTATCAAAAGCCTTTATTCATTGTAGAGAATGGTCTTGGAGCGTATGACAAAGTTGAAGAGGATGGCTCGATTAATGATGATTACCGTATTGATTATCTAAGAAGCCACATTCAAGCAATGGGAGAAGCAATAGAGGATGGAGTCGAATTAATGGGCTTCACACCTTGGGGCTGCATTGACTTAGTTAGTGCTTCTACTGGAGAAATGTCTAAGAGATATGGCTTTATCTATGTTGATAAACACGATGATGGTAGTGGAACATTAGAACGTAAAAAGAAAAAATCGTTCTTCTGGTTTAAAGATGTTATCTCTAGTCAAGGAGAAAAGCTTTAATTCTCCTATCATTTTAACGAATAAAATAAACTGTGTAAGTAAGGAATGCGATGATTTCTTACTTTACACAGTTTTTTTGTTGAAAGAATAAAGATTATAAAGATAATCTTTTAATATCTTTCTATTACTTTAATAAACTATCTTCATTCCAAACTTCATCTAATGTGTTTTTGAACAGGAGATCAAGATCAGGTGTAAAATCTGGTAACTCGACTTGAAGTGTATTTGTATATTCTCTTAGTCTTGAGATTTCCTCATTTAAAAACTCGTTAATGACCTCAATTTTCGGTTCAAAATCAAGCTCTTCTCCTTTAATTTTCCTTTTTAATAACGTTTGAATCTCTTTCTTTATTTCCCCTTCAGGTAAAATGTCATTTAATAATTTCGGAAATTCTAATGGAGGAAACTCATCGTATTTTTCAATCCATCTAGCTGCTAATACCGGTCTAAGAACATAAAAATACTTTTTAATCCTTACTTTATCTCCCTGTAAGTATTCACGAAAATTATTGCTTGCCATATTCAAATAATGATGTAAACAGGAATGAGGAGCAAAAATCGTTTTACTTAGCTCCTTCATCTGGTCAATCGTCGAATAAGCCTTGTAATACACAATCCCCGAGCGAAGCCATTCCATTAATGGTGGATTCGATTTTCTAAATAATCTTAATGCCTTTGTAAGCTCCCAACCAGATATATCTAACAGGTCGTTTATCGGTAATTCAATCACATCTCGTTTTTTCCCAATCCCCATTTGGTCAATCGTCAGATACTCTTCCTTTTTATGCACATAAATAAAGCGAACATCATAATCACTATCCTTTGATGGAAATTCCCACGCCCTGCTTCCTGATTCAACAGCATACAGAATCTTTACATGATAATCTTCTTCTATTTTTAATAATGATTTTAAAATGGTTTCTTTCAAAGCTATTACCTCAGTTCTCATATCCTATTTAT
>NZ_CADEPK010000344.1 GCF_902829255.1 Metabacillus niabensis
TCTCCATATACTTGATGTTCAACAATGACATCTTTAACAAATACACCATGGTCAACGAGAATCGTTAGTTCCTGTTTCGTTTGTTCAGGACTATGTTTACAAGCGATAATTCTCTCAAAAATATTAGGTTGATTTTGTTGATGGTTTAGAAAAACATATCCTTGACTTGTAGCAATGATTGGGTAGTTTTTTGCTTTCAATAAGGAAATATCCTGTACAATAACTTGTCTACTAACATTTGCTTTGCTAGCTAGCTCACCTCCAGTAATTGGCTTATCAGCCTTCATAAGTAGCTGTAATAATAGATTACGCCGCTCTTCCCCTAGTATTTTCTCATTATGCATTGAGTAATCTCCCCTTCGATATATTGGTGTAAAAGATATGCTAAGTTGTAGCATGAAATTATTTCGAAAATGAAAAGTAAGTTTATTTATAATAATCCTTTACTACATTGATGAGGACTTTAGCAAAATTTTCTATTTGTTCATGTGTAGTTTGAGTCCCTAAGGATATTCTAATATACTGTTTGGCAATTTGTTTAGTATAACCAATACTCAAGAGTGTTCGAGATGGTTCTTGCATTCCAACCTGACAGGCACTTCCTGTTGATACAGCATAGCCATAACGATTGCATTCTAACATCACATATTGTCCTTCTATTCCTTTTATTTGTAAAGGGATTATATTTGGTAGGATACAATGTTGCGAATCCCAATGTTGCGAATCATTTATAATGGTAATCAACTTCTGATGAGGGGAAAAGGAATCAATAAAAATTCTTCTTAATTGTTCATAATGATTCATATTTTCGTCTATTTTTCCACATATCTCCATTGATGCAGTGGCAAAAGCAGCTACTGCTGGAACGTCGACTGTACCAGGACGGAATCCAGACTCATGCGTAGTTCCTGGTATTACGGGATTCCAGAAGGTCGATGGTTTGATATAAGCCGCACCGATTCCTTTAGGTCCATAGATTTTGTGACTTGAAATTGAAATTGCGTCTAGTCCAAACTCTTCAACATCAATCGGAAGTTTCCCAAAGGTTTGCACACAATCACTATGGAAAACAATGTTCTTTTGTTTTAAAAGCTCTCCTATTTTTTTAATATTTTGAACGACGCCTATTTCAGAGTTTCCATGTTGAATTGATACTAAACCAGTATCATCTCTTAATGCTTTTTCAACCTGATTTATCTCAATATGACCTTGTTTATTTGGTATTAAGTACGTAACTTTATATCCTTCCCTTTCTAGTTTTTTAAAAAGATGGTATAGAGAAGAATGTTCAATTTGCGAAGTAATCAAATGTTTTTTCGAATCATTAAGTCCATTTAGAAGAGATTGAATGGTTAGGATATTAGCCTCACTCCCACTACCTGTAAAAAATAATCCTTTTTCATCTCCATTGATAAGCTTTGCAATCACTCTTCTAGATGATTCTAGAAGTTGACTTGATGTTCCCCCGATATCATGTAAGCTATTGCTATTTCCAAAGGCTGATTTAGCTGCCTTTCCATAAATCGTTAATGCTTGATCACTTATAGGTGTTGTTGCCGCATAGTCTAGATAAATCAATGTTTTCACCTCTATTATTCTTACAATCTTTTTACCTTAAGATAAAAAACTCTTGTCATTATTTTAATTATATGTAAATATAGGTGTCAAGACAGCTGTTAATTCACAGGAGGGTGTAAAATGCCTCAATCAGATATCGTTATTATTGGAAGTGGTATAGCAGCCTTATCTGCAGCTTATCATTTAAAAAATAGAAAAGTCGTGATCATTACAAAATCATTATGGGCTGATAGCAATTCAATGCTTGCTCAAGGAGGGATAGCAGCAGTTACTCAAAAAAATGATTCTTGGGAAAATCATTATCGCGATACATTAATTGCTGGTTGTTTTCATAATGACGAAAAAAATGTCGAGTTCCTCGTTAAAGATGGACCGAAAGAAATAAAAGACTGGTGTCAAAAAGGTATAACATTTGATACTGACGAAAATGGTCAATTTCTTCTTGGAAAAGAAGGGGCACATAGCCAGCATCGTATTTTACATGCAGGAGGTGATGCAACTGGTCTAAAAGTAACATCATTTCTCTATCAAGCGGTGAAAGCGTCTGTTACTATTGTCGAAAATGAAATGGCAACAGATTTAATAATAAAGGATGGCATTTGTTGTGGTGTTTATACAAAAAATGAAAAAGGTGAGATAACTCAATATATTTCAAGTAAAACGATTATTGCGAGTGGTGGCTGTGGTGCAGTTTATGGTAACACATCAAATGCTGAGGTGATTACGGGTGATGGGATTGCAATGGCTTATAGAGCAGGTGCTGAAATAGCCGATATGGAATTTATTCAGTTCCATCCAACTATGCTTCACGTTAATGGTCGATGTGTAGGTCTTATATCTGAGGCAGTTAGAGGAGAAGGAGCAATCCTTGTTAATCAAAATGGTGAAGCATTTATGGAGCATAAACACGATCAAAAGGATTTAGCTCCAAGAGATATAGTGGCACGTGCAATATTTGATGAAATGAAAAAAGGAAACAATGTGTTTCTTGATATTTCGTGTATCAAAAATTTCCAAACACGTTTTCCGACAATATCAGAAATATGTGTTAGAAACGGGATTGACCTTAAAAAGGGAAAAATTCCGGTAGCTCCAGGAATGCATTTTCTGATGGGAGGAATTCGGACTAATGACAAGGGAGAAACATCCATCAACAATTTATTTGCTATTGGCGAAGCGGCATGTACAGGTGTTCATGGAGCCAATCGCCTTGCGAGTAATTCATTATTAGAAGGACTTGTTTTTGCTAAAAGAGTAGCGGATCATATCAACTCAAAGCCTGTTGTTAATGAGAAGAAAGTTTTTCCTAATATTCAAGAAGAGTGTTGTGAAACATTGAAAATCTCCTTACCGACGAAAAAGCAAATTCAAGAAATGATGAATAAGTATGTTGGGATTCAGCGAACTCAAGCAGAATTAAACTATGTAATCAATTGGTTTATGAGGTATGAACGCTTTTTTCAAAACAATAATGTGAAGAATTTCACAAAAGAGGAAATCGAAATTATCAACTTACTAACTGTTGGCTGGCTTATTGCGACTTCTGCAAGCATGCGTACTGAAAGCAGAGGAGGTCACTATCGCTTGGACTTTCCGGTAGCAGATGACAATACGTGGAGAAAAAAGCAGATTATTCGAACAAAACAAGAAATGGTTGTGGGGGTTTAAAAGATGAATTTAATAAAATTAAAAAAGAAAATGGAAGATTTCTTCTTAGAAGACTTAGGAGAAATAGATATTTCCAGTCAAATGATTTTTGGAAATGACAGTAAAGGGGAGGCTGTTATTATTGCAAAAGAAAATGGTATTTTATCAGGCGTTGATGTCATTCATACAGGATATTCATTATTTTCGGATGAGATGAAAATAGAGCTTATAAAGCATGATGGTGAGGTTGTTAAACATGGTGATATTATCGCAAAAATTTCAGGTCCTATAGCAGCTATTCTCAGTGGTGAAAGAGTAATTTTAAATCTCCTGCAACGGATGAGTGGAATTGCTACATTAACAAGTCAAGCGGTAAAAACACTTAATTCCGATCATACAAGAATATGTGATACAAGGAAAACTTCACCAGGATTAAGAATGTTTGAGAAATATGCAGTTCGTTGTGGGGGAGGCTTCAACCATCGATTTGGTCTTTATGATGGAGTTATGATCAAAGATAATCATATTGCTTTTTCTGGTTCGATTGAAAAGGCTGTAAGACAAGTGAAAGAAAAAACGGGTCATATGATTAAGATAGAGGTAGAAATTGAAACAGAAGCCGAGCTTTATGAGGCAATAGAGGCTGGAGCTGATGTCATCATGTTTGATAACCGGAAGCCAGAAGAGGTCGAGAAGTTTGCAAAAATCACCCCAGAGCACATTATTACAGAAGCTTCAGGAGGAATCAGTCTTCATAATTTAGCTGAGTACCGAAATACAAAGGTTGATTACATTTCACTAGGTTTTTTAACACACTCATATAAATCTTTAGATTTAAGTTTAAATGTAAAATAGGGGGTACAGAATCATGGAATTAATGGATTTGCTTGACTATGAAAAAAGGGAAATGATGCCTGATTCTTATAAGACAAAAAGTCGAGAAGAAATGGAGCAGCGTGTAAGAGAAATAAAAAATAAATTTGGATCAAAATTATATATTCCAGGACATCATTATCAAAAAGATGAAGTTGTACAATTTGCAGATGTAACGGGAGATAGTCTTCAGCTTGCACAGGCAGCTGCACAAAATAAAGATGCAGAGTATATTGTGTTCTGCGGAGTTCATTTTATGGCTGAAACAGCAGATATGCTAACTTCAGATGAACAAAAGGTACTTTTACCAGATATGCGTGCTGGATGTTCAATGGCAGATATGGCTGACATCACGCAAACTGATCGTGCGTGGGAAAAGCTTACACATTTATTTGGAAATACAATTCTTCCTTTAACATATGTTAATTCAACAGCAGCTATTAAAGCATTTGTTGGAAGAAATGGTGGTGCAACTGTAACTTCCTCAAATGCAAGAAAAATGCTGGAATGGGCATTTACACAAAAGCAAAGAATTCTCTTTTTACCTGATCAGCATTTAGGAAGAAATACAGCATTTGACTTAGGAGTTCCTTTGCATCAAATGGCAATTTGGAACCCAATTAAAAATGAATTAGAATATGAGGGAAATATTGAGGATATCATTGTTATCCTTTGGAAGGGACATTGCTCAGTTCATGAAAATTTTACTGTCGCGAATATTGAGCAGATTAGAAGTACTGAGCCTGACATGAACATTATTGTCCATCCCGAATGCAGTCGAGAAGTAGTTGCTCATTCAGACTTTGCGGGTTCAACAAAATATATTATTGATATGATTGAAGCGGCAGAGTCAGGTACCAAATGGGCAATCGGAACGGAAATGAATCTTGTTAATAGATTAATTCAGAATAATCAAGACAAAAAAATTGTTTCTCTCAATCCATATATGTGTCCATGTTTAACGATGAACAGAATTGATTTACCACATCTATTATGGACATTAGAAGGCTTAGAAAAAGGTGAATTATTAAATCAAATTATTGTATCTGAGGTCATAACAAAGGAAGCGGTCTTAGCATTAAATCGAATGTTAGAAAACGTATAAATTATTCAAAGTAAAATGAAGGCTACCATTTTCGGTAAGCCTTTTTTTATTTCATAGCCATTACTATAATCTTTAATCTTATTAAAAATATGCATTTGATGATGCTTTAATAATTTTAATACTTGGCACATAAGAATAGAGAAGGTGCTAATTTTAAGGTTTCTATTTACATCTAGTTAAATTCATTCATAAATTTGCCAAAGCACACATAAATTGTGATGAAGTATCATGACAAATTAATTTATATAGAATTACACAAATCTCGTGTTTGCTTTATCATTGCACTCTAATAGCGCCTATTATTTTGGTTATTGGTCTTATACTTTTTTATGCTTAGGAGGGAAAGCATTGAAAATTCATATTGTACAAAAGGGCGATACTCTTTGGAAAATTGCAAATAAATATGGGGTTGACTTTGAACAATTAAAAAGTATGAATACTCAATTAAGTAATCCTGATTTAATAATGCCAGGTATGAAGATTAAAGTACCTTCGGGGAATATTGCAATTAAAAAAGAAGCACCGCTAGCTGGCCAGAAGAAAGAAATGCCAATTGCAGATCATCCGTTTGCAAAAGAAAAACCTAAAGAATCTGTTGTTGAAGAAGATATTGTTGCAAAGGAACCAGAAACAGAGAAACCATCAAAGCCTTATATACCGCCTGTACCTAATGTTCAACATCCGGTATATAGTGGTCTTGATGTGAATAATTATTATACGGTGAATATGGCGATGATGCCGCAGATGGCAAAACCACAACTACCACCAAAACCAGAGAATGTATTCCCAGACATAAAAGATGTTGATGAAAAGGAAAACGTTTCTGCTAATGAAGCACCATCTAACGTATCACCAGAACATCAAGAGGAGGATTCAGAAAATATGGCCAATATGCCGAATGTACCGAATATGCCAAATGTTCCGAACATGCCTTATATGCAAAGTCCTGCATATTCAGCACCAATGATGCACCAGCCACAGTATTTGGCACCACAACATATGGTACCTGTGTCACCAGTATTACCTGGAAGTGGTCTATGTCCACCGGGATATTTCCCACATGTCCCTATGCATCATGGACATCATCCATTTCCAAATCTACCTTATCCAACAGCAGTAAGTCCGGTATTTGATGAGGAAAATGCACCAAATCAGCCATTTCCACAGGCTGTTTCACCTGTTCAGTTTGACCCTGGTTTTCATGTAAACCCTTATGCGGGAGTTCCGGTCTCACCAGTATTGCCAGGAAGTGGACTTCACCAAAATCCGGTTTGGAGTGGCTATGATGAAGTAGATGAAGATGATGATGATCAAGCATACTTACCAAATCAACCACACTATCCACAAGCTGTTGCTCCAGCATATGCTCCTCAACAGGATGATTGTGGTTGTGGTGGAGGATATCCAACTCCTTATCAAGCATATCCATACCAACAGGCGTATCCGATGCCTATGCAACAGCCATATGGAGGATACCCTGTTCAACAACCGATTATGGCTCCACAGGGCTACTATCCATATGGTCAACAGCCATACGGACAATTCGCCGGGCAAATGGCACCAAGCCAACAAATGTTCAATATGCCGACTATGGATCAAAGGGATGAAGAAGAAGAGGATTAAATTAATGACTTTAAGTAGAGGTGGTCGTACATCTCTACTTTTTTGTTATTTTTATTTAAAGAAACGATAAAAAAGATTGTTCGAATCGAGAAGGAGCATAGTCTGCCGGAAATGTGTGCTCAATACAAGCTTAAGCATCAAGGTGTCTTATTGGAAACCTGAAATTATTCTTTAGATACTGTCTAACATTAAAAATTACCTGTTTCTTTAGTACTTACCGATATATAACAGACTTAATTTCCTCCTGAAAGTAAAAGCTAGGAATGAGCAAAGATGTTTGCTCTTTTTGAAAGTACCAAGTAGGGGGGAAATTCGATTGAATATGCCGAAAAAGTTTACTTCTCTTACAGCTATTGCTTTATTAACAACAGGTTTATCAGCTTGTAACGGCAATAATGATGCAATGGACACGAATAACAACGGTAACAATGGAAATGCTCAGCCAATTGGATACTATTCAAATGAAAATACCAATGTAGAAAATGAAGGTCCTGTCACGGAAATGATGGATGGAATGAACAGAGATCAACGAGGAAATGGTAATGCAAATCAGCAAGGTGGCTACTTTCGTCGAGTAAATGATCGCAACAATGATAATGATACAACTAACCGTATAGCACCTCTCGGAAACGAGGATAATGGATTAGTAAGAGACAATCGATATAGCCGTTCAGATGCAAATTACCACGGTCATTTAAACGATGAGGATTATTATAACCGTGGTGACCGTCAATTGTCAGATAAAGTAAGCAATGCTGTTGAGAAAATGGATAATGTTGAAAATGCCAATGTGTTAGTTACAGATGACAATATTATTGTTGCGGTCGATACGAATGATAACAATAATAGAGCAATGAAGGATGAAATTACGAAAAAGGTAAAAAACATGGCTAAAGGGAGAAATATTCAAGTTGTTACAGATGAAGCAACGATTACACGAGTTCGTAACATCAGTAACAACATGAATAACGGTGGCGACCGAAAAACAATAGATGCCGATATCACTGAGTTAATGAATGATATTGGAGACACAATAAGACGCCCATTTAACGGTAACCAAAACCAATAATGCAAGGGGGACCCCCCTTGTTTTTTTATATAAAATTATTTTCATTCACTTCAAAAACATATGATATGATATAAATAAAAAAAGCAATAGGTGATTGTTAAGATGGAAGAGAATAAGCAAAAGCGTGAAACAAAAGGAATAGATACGTCTATTGTTTACGATTTTAAAGAATTCCCGGATGAAATAAGTGGGCGATGTGATAATTGCGGGAATACATTATTTAAAAGCTCTGTTAAGGATTTTGTTTTTTTGAGAGAATGTAGAGAATGTGGTATGAAAAAGAGCATCTGAGGGAGCTTACCCCTAAAAGTTAGAGTTTTTATTATGCAGCTGATTGGCTGGATTGAATTCGGTATTCAACCGGACTTAGTCCAGTCAATTTTTCTTTTGATCGTATATTGTTATACCAGTAAATATAATCTTCTATTTTTCTTTTTAAATCTTCATAGCTTACTAGTTTTTCCCCGTAATACATCTCTTGCTTTAAAATGCTAAAGAAATTCTCCATTGACGCATTGTCTGGGCAGGTTGCCTTACGTGACATGCTTTGGAATACTTTATTTTTCTTTAACTTTTTCACCCATTGGTTGTGCTGATAATGCCATCCTTGATCCGAATGAATGATAGTACGGTAGGTTGCGTGATTCTTTATAATCTCAATCGTTTCTTCTAAAGGTTCCATCACAAGATCTAATGTTGGTCGTTTATTGATTCCAAACGAAGTAATTTCTCCATTATAAAGATCAAGGAAGGGGCTTAAATACAACTTCTCTTCTCCTAGACATTTGAATTCTGTAATATCAGTTACTAATTTTTGAAGAGGAATAGGTGTATTAAAACGACGGGATAGACGGTTTTTCGCTACTTTACCAACCTTCCCCTTATAGGAATTATATTTCCGAGATTTCCGCATAAATTTTACACATTTTAATCCTAGTTCCCGCATAAGTCGATACACTTTTTTATGATAACACAATATCCTAATTTCTTTAATTCCTTTGTGATTCGTTTATAACCATAGCGTTCATGAAACTTCTTAAATAGTTGAGTGATGAGTTCTTTTGGTTCCGAGTCCAGATCTTCTTTCCCTAAATTTTTTACATGATAATGATAGGTTGCTTCAGGAATGCTCACAACAAGGAAAATATCCTTTAATCGGAATCCTTCTTCTTTGAGTTCGAATGCCAATTTTGCTTGTGCTTTTCGGGAAAGACATTCGGATTTTCCCGAAAAGCTCTCAGCTTTTTTAAGTAAGCAATTTCTAATCTCAATAGTTCATTCTCACGTTCTAACTCTGCTTCACGTGTTAACTTATTTTCTTCCTTTTTTGTTTGTTTATTGGTGTTAGGTTTCTTAGACATAGAAGGTCTCCCTTTGGTTTTGGTTTTAGGCCTTCTACTCCTTGTTCATTAAACTCTTTCATCCAGCGATTAATTAAAGAAGGATTGTTTAATTTAAATTGATTAGCAGTTTCCAGATAAGAAGCGCCTGTCTTTTTCATAAATTGTATCGTATCCAATTTAAATTGAATAGAGTATGCTTCCTTACCTTTTCGTCTTTTTAACCCCTCCATACCTTGAGTTTTATATGCTTTTACCCAATTTTTTAAAGGTGTCACAGACGGCAAGTTATATTTTCTAGCCAATCGTTTGTATCCAAGATTTCCATTCAAATATTCGGTAACAATCTTTATTTTAAATTCCTCACTATATTTGGCCATAATAATACCCCCAGAAGTTAGATTTATTACTCTAACTTCTGGGGGTCGGTACCGAGTGATGCTCTTTTTATTTTAGCTGATTCCCCATACAATGTTTTTTTAGATATATTGATGTGAATATCCTTGGTTATTTCCACATGCTTAAATAGTTTTACTAAAAGTGCGCGTTTTTAGCATATATTTAGCCGACACCTAAATGATCAAGAGAGGTATTTTTAAAATAAAATCATGTATATAAGGTTCTATAAAGCGTGGTTAAAAATTCTACTTTTGGTCACAATAGTAACGGACAATATTTAATTACGCGTTTTCATGCTTCAATGTACAAAATAATGAATGAGGTGAAGCAGATGAAAGTATTTCATCGAAGTCGCAACTTTACGAATCTTACTCTAATCATGTTGATCGCTGTAGGTCTAATGATATGTATACAATCGAATCCAATGAATGTACATGCGGAAACTTTAGATGGAAATACTCCAATAAAAATTATATTGCAGCAAGAATATCTTGACGGAGAGCTAAGTGAAGAAGTAACGCATGAATATGATTTACCTCTTAATGCAATTAAGGAAAAATATAAAAATTGGCATTTGGTCACTCAAAATGAGAAAGAATTGGTATTTCACCGTGCTGTAGATGACATTTCTCCATTATTAAAAACAAATGGATACTTTGGAATAACCGGCGATGGTACATTATCAACATTTAATGGAAAGCCTGAGACAAATGAAGTGATCCAATCGTTTTTTCAAATTGACATAAAAAAGTTGGAAAGTCATAGGCAGGATGAGTTACGTAAAGGTATTCGAATTCAATCAAGAGATCAATACTTTGAGGTAATTAAAAGCTTTGAATCTTATTCAAAGACTGAAAAAAAATAAACACTGCTAACTTGAAAGATAGACGGTCTTTTAGGTTAGCTTTTTTTATTTCGCAAAACAGTTTTAATTTCTTACATTCATTTATTGTGATATGATAAATAGGAACAATTGTACGTATTTCTCATTTCAAGAATCAAAATTGATTCCTAGAAATTTTATTCGAGCCATAATGAATATTATTAGAAATTATCCTTATGGATTGCGGTATGAAAGTTTTTTGTAGATAAAACTTCTTCTGATTTGAACGGTTTTTTGTTACAATTGGATACAGTCGCTTAAAGAGGTGAAAGTGTTGATTGAGTTTATTAAAGGATATGTCGAACATATCACACCAGAATATATAGTTATTGATCATCATGGATTAGGTTATCAAATACATACGCCAAATCCTTTTATTTATAAAAAAAGCAATCAGGATGAAATTACGATTTATACGTATCAACATGTACGTGAGGATGTCCTTGCGTTATACGGTTTTCAAACGAGAGAAGAAAAGGCTTTGTTTATGAAGCTATTAAACGTTACTGGGATTGGACCTAAAGGGGCATTGGCAATTCTTGCATCAGGTAATCCATCTCACGTCATTGAAGCGATTGAAAAGGAAGACGATGCGTTTTTAGTGAAATTCCCTGGTGTTGGAAAAAAGACGGCACGACAAATAATTTTAGATTTAAAAGGGAAACTCGGTGATATTGCTGCTTTGTACGCTCCTGATTTATTTACTCATGAAGAAATTGAAAAAGAACGAACTAATAATCATGCGTTAAATGAAGCTGTAGAAGCATTGAAGGTTTTAGGCTATGGAGAACGCGAAATTAATAAAGTGCTTCCTTCGCTTAAGCAAGAAAGTTTATCAACTGATATGTATGTTAAAAAAGCATTGCAAAAGCTATTGAAGTAAGGTGATAACTATGGATGAACGCCTAGTATCTAGTGAGGCAGATTCACATGATTCGTACTTAGAGCAGTCCTTAAGACCGCAGACATTATCTCAATATATTGGTCAGGATAAAGTAAAGGATAATTTAAAAGTATTTATTGAGGCTGCAAAATTGCGTGGTGAAACATTGGATCATGTGTTATTATATGGTCCGCCGGGTCTTGGGAAAACAACCTTAGCCACAATTGTTGCCAATGAAATGGGTGTTAATATTAGAACAACTTCAGGACCTGCTATTGAAAGACCAGGGGATTTAGCTGCAATTTTAACAGCATTAGAACCAGGAGATGTTCTATTTATTGATGAAATACATCGATTACAAAGGTCAATTGAGGAAGTTTTGTATCCTGCAATGGAAGATTTTTGCCTTGATATCGTAATTGGCAAAGGCTCGACAGCAAGGTCTGTTCGATTAGATCTTCCACCATTTACGTTAATTGGTGCAACAACAAGATTAGGACTTCTAACAGCTCCATTACGTGACCGATTTGGAGTCTTGAGCAGGCTTGAATATTATGATGAAACTCAATTATCCCTTATTATACAGCGTACTGCTGAAATATTAGAAATAGGAATTGAGGATCAAGGTGCAGTTGAAATGGCTAGAAGGTCGCGGGGAACACCGAGAATTGCGAACCGCTTACTTAGAAGAGTAAGGGATTTCGCCCAGGTGATTGGTGTTGATACGATTTCAACAGGACTAGCAATCGATGCGCTTGAGAAGCTTCAGGTTGATAAATTAGGATTGGATCACATAGATCATAAGCTATTGTTAGGAATTATTGAAAAATTCCGTGGCGGTCCGGTTGGGATTGATACGATTTCGGCAACAATAGGAGAAGAATCACATACAATTGAAGATGTATATGAGCCATATCTCCTGCAAATTGGTTTTTTGCAAAGAACTCCAAGAGGAAGAATTGTTACGGAAAGAGTCTACCAACATTTTAATATGGAGGCACCTAAACATGGCTAATTTTCCTAAGATATTAATGATGATTGGAGCTATCCTTTTAATCATTGGATTTTTTATGCAGTTTATTGGTAAACTACCAGGTGACATAGTATTTAAAAAAGGGAATACAACAGTATTTTTCCCCGTTGTGACTTGCATAGTTGTTAGCATTATATTATCGATTGTATTTTCGTTTATTGGAAGATTTAAATAATCTAGAGAAAAGAAATAAGGTGAGCACGTTGAAAGTTGAATTATTTGATTTTGATCTACCAGAAGAACTAATTGCACAGGTACCGCTTAAAGAGAGAGATGCATCTCGTTTAATGGTATTAAATAAGGAATCTGGGGAAGTAAAGCATGAAACCTTCAAGTCGATTGTTAATTATTTCCAGCCAGGTGATTGCCTTGTTTTAAATAATACAAGAGTAATGCCGGCACGATTATTTGGGACAAAACAAGATACAGGTGCGAGTATCGAGGTTCTTCTTTTAAAACAAAAAGAGAATGATACGTGGGAAACATTGGTGAAGCCAGCAAAACGAGTGAAGGAAGGAACTGTTATTTCCTTTGGTGATGGAATTTTAACAGCAACCTGTGTAGGAACAAGTGAGCATGGTGGTAGATTATTAACATTTGACTATGATGGTATTTTTTATGAGGTATTGGATTCATTAGGTGAAATGCCTTTACCACCATACATAAAAGAGCAATTAGATGACCGTGAAAGATACCAAACTGTTTTTTCACGTGAAATTGGTTCTGCTGCAGCACCAACTGCTGGGTTGCATTTTACAGAAGAGATCTTAGAACAGTTAAAAAGCAAAGGAATCCATCTTGCATTTATCACACTTCATGTTGGATTAGGTACGTTCAGGCCAGTTAGCGCAGATAATGTGGAAGAACATGAAATGCACGCTGAATTTTATCAAGTAACAGAAGAAACCGCTGAGCTTTTAAATAATGTCCGCAAAAATGGTGGTCGCATTATCTCAGTTGGTACAACATCGACAAGAACATTAGAAACAATTGCATCTAAGCATGATGGAAAGTTTGTATCCGAAAGTGGCTGGACAAATATATTTATTTATCCAGGGTTTCAATTCAAAGGAATTGATGGAATGATTACAAACTTCCACCTCCCTAAGTCTTCGCTAATCATGCTTGTAAGTGCGTTAGCAACAAGGGAATATGTTATGAATGCCTATGAAATTGCAGTAAAGGAAAAATATCGGTTTTTTAGCTTTGGAGATGCCATGCTTATCATTTAAACTTTATCAAACTGAAACTATATAATAGACCTTAGCGTCAGCTCAAAACGGCTTGCGACAAGTAATTTTGAAGTCCTTTTATAGGAGTCTGTTAAAGCATATTGTTGATTTCTTAGCACTTTGTTATTGGAGTGAAATGCGTAAGAAAACGCCTGTAGTGGGATTCTATTAACTAAGATAACAGTTCCTATAAGAGCATCAAGTCACTATTAGTGTTCGTAGCTAGAGCTAGATGATTTTGCTTGCTTATTAAGGAGGAATACAGTGTCAACTTTACCGATACGCTATGAATTAATTAAAACATGTAAACAAACTGGTGCAAGACTTGGAATCGTTCATACACCTCATGGTAGCTTCGAAACACCTGTTTTTATGCCAGTAGGTACACTTGCAACCGTTAAAACAATGTCACCTGAAGATTTAAAAGAAATGGGTGCTGGGATTATTTTAAGTAATACTTATCATTTATGGCTTAGACCCGGCAATGAAATCGTTAAAGAAGCTGGTGGCCTTCATAAATTTATGAATTGGGATCGAGCGATATTAACAGATTCAGGTGGATTTCAAGTATTTAGTTTAAGTGACATGAGAACCATTGAGGAAGAGGGCGTTCATTTCCGAAATCATTTAAATGGTGATAAGCTATTTCTATCACCGGAAAAAGCGATGCAAATTCAAAATGATTTAGGTTCAGATATTATGATGGCATTTGACGAATGTCCACCATACCCAGCTGAATATGATTATATGAAAAAGTCAGTAGAACGGACAAGCAGATGGGCTGAACGATGTCTTAAAGCTCATAAACGCCCAAATGAACAAGGGTTATTTGGTATTATTCAAGGTGGAGAATATGAGGAATTACGTAAACAAAGTGCAAAGGATTTAGTTTCATTAGATTTTCCTGGCTATGCAGTTGGTGGTTTATCGGTAGGAGAACCAAAGGATGTCATGAATCGTGTGCTTGAGTTTACGACTCCGCTTATGCCAGCTCATAAACCTCGATATTTGATGGGAGTTGGGTCACCAGATTCGCTTATTGATGGTGCAATTCGCGGAATAGATATGTTTGATTGTGTTCTACCTACTAGAATAGCTCGTAATGGAACATTAATGACGAGTGAAGGAAGACTAGTAGTGAAAAATGCAAAATATGCAAGAGACTTTGGTCCGCTTGATGAGCATTGTGATTGTTATACTTGTCGAAATTATTCACGGGCTTATATTCGACATTTAATAAAATGTGACGAAACGTTCGGATTAAGATTAACATCTTATCATAATCTATATTTTCTGGTAAACTTAATGAAGAATGTAAGGCAAGCTATCCGTGAAGATCGTCTAGGCGATTTCCGCGATGAATTCTTTGAAAAATACGGTTTTAATAAGCCAAATGCCAAAAACTTCTAATATATGCTGAAAGGAGGGGAAAATGAATGGAATTAATAGGTACAGTATTACCTTTAGTCGCAATGTTTGCCATTTTTTACTTTTTGTTAATTCGTCCGCAACAAAAGCAACAAAAAGCGGTACGTGAGATGCAAAACAGCCTGCAAAAGGGTGATAAAATTGTTACAATTGGTGGCCTTCATGGTATTTTAGATTCGATCGATGAAGATAAGATCGTATTAAAAGTATCAGATGGAACACGTTTAACTTTTGATCGTCGCTCAGTCCGTGAAGTAGTAAAGGACTAATAGTACATACAAACCAAAAAGCCAATCATTGAGAAGATGATTGGCTTTTTTTGATAATCAATGACAAAAACATGTTCAAATGTAAAAATCATTATTTACTTGCTCGAGAGGATGAAAGATTAACTCCAAAAACTCCACCTAGCATTGCTATGAGTAAAAAAGCCCCATGGTATAAAGATTCTTCTAAAGTAAAAATTTGTCCATATCCTAAAAATTTAAATAGCAAAATGATTAATGAATATAAAAGGGCTGTAATTCCCCCAACTAACCAACCCTTCTCTTTCCCATTGCCTCCAGCAACAAAACCACCGATGAATACTGCCAAAATGGAAATCGTTAGAAGGATCCAACTTATCGAAGACTCAGTTAAACTTGTAAATTTCAATAAGGTTGCAAAGAATAGACTAGTTACTAATGCGATGACAAAAATTGTGATTAATCCATAT
>NZ_CADEPK010000345.1 GCF_902829255.1 Metabacillus niabensis
ATATTGGTAGAGGTTTTATAGGAGCGCTATTTTCTCAATCTGGCTATCATGTTACATTCGTTGATATTGCTGAACAAATTATTAACCAGTTAAACGAAGAAAAGAGCTATCAAGTGAAGTTAGCAACAGATAAAGGTGAAACTACAAAAATAAATAATGTCTCTGGTCTAAATAATATGACTCAAGAAAATGAGGTTGTTGAAGCAATTCAACAAGCAACATATCTTACAACTGCAATTGGTCCGAATATATTACCAAGAATTGCCCCATTAATTGCACGTGGATTGAAGGAACGCGTGAATAGTCAAAATGAAAAACTATATGTCATTGCTTGTGAAAATCAAATTGGTGCAACTGATATATTAAGAAACCATATCCTCGAACATTTAGATGATGAAACAAAAGGGAAATTAGACGGTCGAATCTATTTCTTTAATTCGGCTGTGGACCGTATAGTCCCAATTCAAGATAATAAAGGTTCTCTAGATGTTTTAGTTGAGACATATTATGAGTGGGTTGTTGAAACGAGTGAAATAATTCCAGAAGTTCAAGGAATGAAAATTGTTGAAGATTTAGCTCCATATATTGAAAGAAAATTGTTTACTGTCAATACTGGTCATGCTGTAATTGCTTATTTAGGGTATTTAAGTGGTAAATCAACAATCGATCAAACATTGGCAGATGAAAAAATTGCGAAACAAGTTCAAGAAACTTTGAAGGAAACAGGAGCATATTTAATTAAGCAATACGGATTAGATGAAGCGGAGCATACAAAATATATTAACAAAATCCTTGAACGCTTTAAAAATCCTTATTTAAATGATGCTGTTACACGTGTAGCCCGTGGGCCAATCCGGAAGCTTGGACCAGAGGACAGATTAGTTCGCCCTGCAACAGAAGCACAAAAAGCTGGTTTATCGTATTCAAACCTAGCAAAGGCAATTGCTGCTGCACTTTTATTTGATTTCAATGAGGATGAAGAAGCACAAAAGCTTCAAGCGATGATTAAGGAAAATGGTGTAATGAATGTGTTAAAAGAAATCAGTAAATTAGAGGAGAATAGCGAAGTAACGAAAGAAGTTATTAATCAGTATGAAAAGTTGCAACAAGAAGTAAAATAATAAAAAAGTCGGGTGCGAATCTTTTCGTTCTCGACTTTTTTTATGCAATCATATTCGCGTTATAAAGGGAACTAAGCAATTTCTGTTTTTCGTTTAATCTAGAATATGGATTAAATGCATAGGCTCTTTTCTTAATGATTGTTGATTTTGCATAATTTTCTAAAGGTTGTTTGCAGCTAATTGCGAGACACATGCTTAGATAAGTGA
>NZ_CADEPK010000346.1 GCF_902829255.1 Metabacillus niabensis
CAATAATGAGGCCCCCCATTGGAACGTACTTGAAAATAATAAAGTACAAGAGACCGGGTAAAATCATAAAATATAAGTATTTGTTTCGACCAATGCTCGCGATGTTCCTTCGCCTTAGTTCTTGCTTGAGTGCTTTCTTATCGATAGCAGGTGGAGCTTCATGTTGATTTCTTACAGGAACGGGTGCATCTCTCACAACGTATACCTCCTTTAGTTTTATTCCCCTTATTGTTTACAAGCTAAAGGTACGTTATTTTTTCGTATTACGTCTACAATCATTCCGTTAGAAACGCAGTACTGACAGTTTTAGTAAGCGCTTTCTCGATATTATCTAAGAAAATGATTACGATTGCTCCTTATTGATTATCGTTAAATGGACAATGTAACAATACATGTTTTCATACGAATACTGAACCTAGTAAGGTTATGTAAAGATGATTATAGACGTACCATTCTTACGATTGCTATAGTGTGATCAAAGCAACACATAAAGGTAACTATTTATTCTACAAGGAGGGATTTAGCAAATGCACGAAAAATCACTAGGTAGTCGTCTCTTTAACTTTTTTAACTACACCATCTTATTAATTATTGCTCTAGCCTGTCTTATCCCATTTGTGAATGTCATTTCAAGTTCATTCGCAACAACACAAGAGGTTGTTGAAAAAACATTTATCCTTTTTCCAACAACCTTTACATTAGATGCATATCAATATATTTTTTCAACACCAACTATATTTAGAAGCTTTGCCGTATCAATTGGTGTAACAGGTGTAGGTACATTAGTAAGCATGATTTTAACTGCCTTTATGGCTTATTCATTATCACGAAAGTATTTATATGGTAGAAAGGGCATTAATTTTATCATCGTCTTTACAATGCTATTTAGCGGCGGTATGATTCCAACATACCTCGTTGTTCGAAATGTTGGGCTCATCGATTCTTATTGGGCATTAATTCTCCCTGTTGCGATTAATGCATTTAACTTAATTATTATGAGAAACTTCTTTCAAGCAATTCCTGATAGCTTAGAAGAATCAGCTAAAATGGATGGATACAATGATATTATGATTTTCTTTAAAATTATCCTTCCATTATCACTTCCATCTATTGCAACCATTTCACTGTTTTATGCAGTTGCATATTGGAATGAATATACAAACGCAATCCTTTATATCAATGATTCAACAAAGTGGCCAATTCAGGTTCTACTTCGTCAAATTGTTATCGTTTCAAGTGGAATGCAGGCAGATGCAACATCAGTCGATATCGTACCACCTGCTCAAACAGTAAAAATGGCTGTTATTACAGTTGCAACATTACCAATGCTTATCCTATATCCATTTTTACAAAAATACTTTGTTAAAGGTGCTTTTGTTGGTTCTGTAAAGGCATAATTAAAATGTAAGCGCTTATGCGATTGAGGGATATTCCTCTTCGCTTCCTACAACTATTCATAAAAATAAGAGGGTGACTCAAAAACAAAGGTTCAGACCCTCAAACACAATATATAAACTAATGATGAGGTTAGTTTACTATATATCAGTGTTTGTTGGAGGGGGCTGAACCTTTTGAGTCACCCTCTTTTCATTCAAATGAAAACGAATCTTCTCGATGTAAATCCCGATACTTTCCAGGTGTTGTGCCTTCAATTTTCCGAAAGGATCGAATGAAATTTTGTGAATTTTTATATTGTAATCTTTCCGATATTTCTTTTACTGACATGTTTGTTTGAAGAAGCCACTTTTTAGCCATATCATAACGATAAAGTGCAAGATACTCACTAAATGATTGCTTGAACTCCTTCTTAAAAATGCTGCTTAAATAGTTTTTATTATAATGAAGACGGGATGCGATAATTTCCAAAGATAATTCCGTATCATATTCATTATGAATAATCGCAAGAATCTTTTCCGATATTGATTTATTTTGTGAATCCGTTCTCTCACCAATTGCATCAACCATCGGATAAATGATTTTATTCTTCACAAACATTTCGATTTCCTCAGAGGTTTTCATATCAGAAATCGCATTATAGATTGTTTTATGATTTTCAATGATTAATGTTTCCATTCCCATGACCTGCATTAATCCAATCAGATCATTTAAAAACCTCATAATACTTACTTCTAGCTCATGGGGATTTGTATTATTTTTATATAAATCTGCAAATAATTGATGGAGTAGCTCTTTTGCTTTTCCGCTTTCCCCTAGTTTTATCGCATCAAACAGCTGATTCTCTACGATTTTTGGAAAATATGTTTTTATTTGCTGTGAATTAAAAATCGCTGACACACTTTCATAGAAAATAACTGATTCCTTTCCAACCTTTAAGCGGAATTTTAACGCCTCAATCCCTTGCTTAAGTGCTTGCTTACAATCTGTTAGCCTTTCAAACGGACTACTAACCCCGATGCTAATTGTTAAATTGAATATTTCCTTAACCGTTTTTTGAATTTTTTCAGCGTATTGATTAATAATTAAATTATGTTGTTCGAAGTTTTTATTCTGACAAATAAAAATTGTTGCCTGTGTAGTTGAATCGATAACAGTAGGAGTTAGCTTCTCATCTTCACGAATGATGTCTGATACAATTTGATTTATCGAAAACAATAACAGATCTTTGTCCTTTCTCGTATATGCATTATCTTCTAAACTATCAAATTGAATTGCTAATACATATAAAT
>NZ_CADEPK010000347.1 GCF_902829255.1 Metabacillus niabensis
GCATGAGGTTAGATTAATCTCAGACTAAATATAATAATGCAATCTAAAATAAAATGACTGCAACAATAAAAATTGTTTAGCAGTCATTATTAAACTTTTCTATGTTGTTCGTATTATTTCATATTTGGGGGAACAAGTCCTTGTGTGTCCTTAAGAACGGCTGGTGGAGTATCATGGATATATGGAGGTGCTGGACGCAATACTGGTTTTTTTGCAAGAGGTACAGGATTTTCCACATAATTAAATTGGCCGAGTCCATCCATACTTGGTCCGTGAGCCCAGCGACCTTGTGCACTTTGGTTACCTTTAGAGAAATTAAACAGTGTGTATGAAACTTCTTGTTTTTCTAATTCCCTTGGGAAGGTACTTGGGACAACAACATTCTCTTTTGCTTCAAGCTCTTTAATTGCGGCAATCCATTGGTTTTGATGCATTGTATCTCTAGCGATTAACCATGACAGCATATCTTTTACGCCTCGATCATTTGTTTCCTCGTATAAACGAACAACTTGTAAACGTCCCTGTGATTCGGCATTTAAATTAGCTCTAAAATCGGCTAATAAATTTCCGCTTGCAATGATATAATCTGCTGTCCAGCGATTGCCAACACTATCAGCTGGCATTGCCCCTAAACCTGAAACAATTACATGCTGTGGATTCATTCCACCTAATATTGCACCAATTATCGGATCCTTTGCAGCTGTCTCTAAATCTCCAACCGGTGCACCATCTAATAATCGTGCAATCATCGTAGCTAGCATTTCAATATGAGCTAGCTCTTCTGCACCTGTATCCATTAATAAATCTTTATATTTTCCGTTTCCTCGTACGCTCCATCCCTGGAAAAGGTATTGTAAAGCAACGGAAATCTCTCCAAATTGCCCACCAAGTACTTCTTGTAATTTCTTCGCAAAAAGCGGATCGGGTCTTTCAGGCTTTGCATGGTATTGCAATTCTTTTACATGATAAAACAAAGACAATCACCTCATAAAATAATGTCAGCCCTTAGCTACAGTACAGTATATTTTAGGGAGATATTTGGGTGTATGTCCTTAAAAAAATGGTTAATTATGTGAAGATTTCAAATTTGAATTATATAAGAAAACATATTTTATGTTAGAAAGATTATAACAAATAAATTTAAGATTGCTTTACAACCCTTTTTTCATCCTTTTTCGGCCAAATAAAATTGGATACGCTAATAATCAAATCGATTACTAAAACAACACTCCAAATCATCATTAAGCTAAATAAAGCTTGAGTTCGCGATGAGTCATTAATAAAGTAAATCATTGCAAAAATAAGTCCATTGCCAATGAGATAGGATAGAAGATGTTTTAACCATCCTTTAAAATAGTGAATGGCATATTCCATTCCATAACGTTTTTCAGGCTTTGTTCCTTCCTTCATTACATAATATTGAAAACGTTGATCAGCCCATTTAATCATACTTTTACCGAATACGATCGATACCCCGATGTAAATGGCTGCGATGCCGTGAACAGTTGAGGCTACAGCGCCTTGATAAAGATCTATACTTGTAATAATTAATAGGAGCAAATCAATCAAAGGTGTTAGGGCTAATAGCATAAGACCTAGCTTCTTCTGTTTAAAAATATATCTTACGATTAAACCTAATAAAATGACGATCCAAAATCCTATTTCACAGCCAATGATCATCCATGTAATAAAACTCAATTTTGAACACTCCTTTTTAATACGCTTGTATTATTTAAAACCATCATATCACGGAAGTTTTTTTAATACAACTGTATTATTTAATTGAATATGAAATCATCTATTGATAAAATGGATATATGCCAAAAATTGTTGATCATGAAAAAAGAAGAAAGCAAATTGCTGAAGCAACGTGGAGAGTTATTTTGAACGAGGGAATTGAAGGTGCTACAGTAAGAAATATAGCAAAGGAAGCCAATATATCATTAGGTGCATTACGTCACTATTTTGCTACCCAGGATGAACTGCTTGTTTATGCGATGAATTTGGTTAAAGAACAAGCGACAGAAAGAATTAAGAAGATTGTTGTTCAAGATTCACAACCAAAGGAAATCATTTTAAACGTTTTACTGGAATTGTTACCTGTTAATGAAGAGACTAAAGCAGAAATGGAGGTATGGTTTGCTTTTATCGGACATGTTAGACATAAACAGGGAATATTAAAGCTCCATGATGACGGTGTTTATGAAGGAATTAAAGTTTTAGTTGAAAATATGGTCGAATATGGATTATTAAAGGATGGTCTTGATAAGGAAATGGAAACTGAGAGATTGTATTCACTAATTGATGGACTAGCATTACATGCAATTTTAGAACCAGGTCGACTGAACAAAGAGAAAATTACCCGCGTATTAACGTATCATTTAGAATCGATTTGGGTTTAAAGTAAAAATGCTTAAAACTGGCTGTCTCAACAAGATTTGCTTTTGTTCAAAGCACCTAAAATTCGCCTTTGAGACAGCCAAATTTTCTATTTCGGTTATTGCCCCAAAGCATTCCTTAAATCATTAATAAGATCCTCGGAAGGTTCCATTCCTATTGAAAGTCTAATAATATGCGGGTTGATGTTTTTCTTTTTTAACTCCTCTTCATTATGTCCGAGATTCGGTGTGATGATTAAACTTTCAAGTCCACCCCATGAT
>NZ_CADEPK010000348.1 GCF_902829255.1 Metabacillus niabensis
ATAATAAAGTTTCTCCAATTCTTTATTTAATCGTTCATTATCAATCTCTTTAGAACGTTTATTAAGTACTTTTCCAAGTCTTTTCTTTGTATTCTTTTTACAACAACCCCTCATTATTTGAATTACTACAAATGCTCAAGAAATGACCGAAGTATAAATTACATTTTTTTACAAACATTATTCTTAGGAGGTGCAACATGAATAAAATTTTTAGACCAGTTATGATGTTTGTTTTAACTTGCTTTCTTTCAACACCACTAATTCATGCAGAAGTATATCATCGGGAAGGCTATAGTAGTGACTTATACCAAGTAACTAATGAAGTTACACAAGAACAACATTTCAAACATTTTATATTAGATTTACTTACCACTGAAATAATGAAAGCAGCAATTAATCATTACCAAGATGAAACAATAACAGGTATAGCATATGATTGGGAAAGCAATTATAATGTTGTTGAAATTGATGAACCGCCAATAAGTGGTGATAAAAGGTTTGAGTACCCATTTAAAGTTACAGTTACTGTTCATTTAAATAATGGGGATTTAAAAAATCCAAAAATGTACGGTCCGGACAAATTAACTTTTGGTATTGTTCCTGGTCTTCTTAATAATAAAAATAAGGATCAACCCTACACTTATATAAAATTAATCAAATATGAACATATAGATTCACCTAAAAATTCTTAGACCTCCATTTTTAGAGGTTCTTTTTTATACCCTCAATAGCTGATTAAATTCTATATTCCGATCATTTTAACTAAAAGGTACAAGGAGTTTTTTACTCACCTATAAAGATTACTTCCACTATGATCCTTGTGTAGGTAAAAAAATAAGTGCTACTTAAATCCAAATTCAGAAGCTATAGAATTAGTACTTCTTAGTAAAGGGCATGTTTAACTTTAAAGATATCAAAGTGAATTATATGATTACATGTTATAAGGTTGGAGAAAAGAAATAATATCTGCATTAGCTGAATACGGAAGAGCTAGTCGTATCGTATCATGTTTACGGAATAACAATTAACAATAAATGCGCTGACACACGAATGCTAGATGAGAATGGATGGAAGTACATACGAGCTAACAGTAATACAATTCTAGAAGGGAAGTCTAGATATTGTATAAATTGTGGAAACAATACAACATAAATCGTGGTGAGAACTTTGGAAACCTTTCATAATTCGTTGTGATAAATAGGATCTCGTTGGCTAACAATTTGCATTTTCACAACAACAAATTAGCTTTAAGTGATGAATATTAGCATGATTTAGATACAGTTTTCTATCGTGAAGATAGTAATTTCTTACCTAAGTCTACTCTTTTTAATGCGTTTAATAGAATAAGACACACATGTTGTTTTGTTATTTGAGTCATGAGCAAGTATTAAATTTATTCAAGAAAGATTAAGACATAAAAATATAACTGTCAATATCCGGTATCTATTCTCATATCTCTGCAAAGTTAGAGAAGAAATCGGTGGACAGCTATGAAGATTATATAAAAACGATTATGAGCTGATTTTTCATACAAAAAAGGTGGTCAAAATGTGGACAACTCTATTGTGTCTATTATCCTCTCACATTTGACCACCTATTTTATTTTCTTAAAACCTTGTTAAATCAACGTTTTTTCGATTAATACATTGACATGTATTGCTCTCTTTCCCATGGGTGTACTTGCGTTCTAAACATATCCCATTCAATCTCTTTTGCTTCAATGAAGTGTTCAAATAAATGCTCACCTAGAGCATGCTTCATAGTGCTGTCGATTTTTAATAAATCTAATGCTTGAGCTAGAGTTGCTGGTAAGTCAACAATTCCATTTTCAATGCGTTCTTCTTTTGTCATTACATAGATGTTACGGTCGATTGGCTTAGGTGCTTCAAGCTTGTTCTTAATTCCGTCTAAACCTGCAGCTAGTAACACACTCATTGCAAGATATGGGTTAGCAGCTGGGTCAACGCTACGTACTTCAACACGTGTACTTAATCCACGAGAAGCTGGGATACGGATTAATGGGCTTCTGTTTTGTGCAGACCAAGCAACATAACATGGTGCCTCATATCCAGGTACTAATCTCTTATATGAGTTAACAGTTGGATTAGTTACAGCTGTGAAAGCTGGAGCGTGCTTAATAATCCCTGCAATAAATTGTCGAGCTGTTTCGCTTAATTGAAGGTCAGCGCTAGTATCTAAAAATGCATTTTCACCATTTCTAAATAATGATAGGTTACAGTGCATACCTGAACCGTTAACACCGAATAATGGTTTTGGCATGAACGTTGCGTGTAGACCATGTTTTCTTGCAATAGTTTTAACAACTAGTTTAAATGTTTGGATATCATCACATGCTTTAATTGCACTAGCATATTTGAAGTCAATTTCATGTTGTCCTGGAGCAACCTCATGGTGAGATGCTTCAATTTCAAATCCCATTTCTTCTAATTCAAGAACGATATCACGACGGCAGTTTTCCCCTAAATCTGTTGGAGCTAAGTCAAAATATCCACCATTATCGTTTAATTCTAAAGTAGGTTCGCCTTTTTCGTCTAATTTAAATAAGAAGAATTCTGGCTCTGGTCCTAAGTTAAAGTCAGTAAATCCTAGTTCTTCCATTTCAGCCAGCATACGGCGTAAGTTATTACGTGGATCACCAGCAAATGGAGTACCATCTGGATTATAAATATCACAAATGAAACGAGCTACTTTACCTTTTTCAGCAGTCCAAGGGAAAATAACAAATGTGTCTAAATCAGGGTATAAGTACATATCAGATTCTTCAATACGCACAAATCCTTCAATAGATGATCCGTCAAACATCATTTTGTTATCCAATGCTTTATCTAATTGGCTAACTGGAATTTCAACGTTTTTAATTGTTCCAAGAACATCCGTAAATTGTAGACGAATGTATTTTACATTGTTTTCTTTTACTAAGCTGATGATATCTTCTCTTGAATATTTAGACATCGAAAATCCTCTCCCACTCTAATATTT
>NZ_CADEPK010000349.1 GCF_902829255.1 Metabacillus niabensis
GCAAAATATAATTTTGAATATGCGAATGGTCCCTGTTGAAACAGTGTTTAATCGTTTCCCAAGAATGATTCGTCAGCTTGCAAAAGATTTAAATAAACAAATTAATTTAGAAATAATTGGTGCTGAAACAGAATTAGACCGAACTGTAATTGATGAAATTGGTGATCCGTTAGTACATTTACTACGCAACGCAATTGATCACGGTATTGAAATGCCAGAGGAGCGTTTGAAAAAAGGGAAGCCTGAAGTTGGAAATGTGGTCTTAAGAGCTTACCATAGCGGAAACCATGTATTCATTGAAATTGAAGATGATGGTGCTGGAATTAACCGTGAGCGTGTTCTTGCAAAGGCGATTGATCGGGGAGTAGTAACAGAGCAAATTGCAGCAACATTAACGGATAATCAAGTGTATGAATTAATTTTCTCATCAGGTTTTTCTACTGCTGATAAAATCTCAGATATTTCTGGTCGCGGCGTAGGATTAGATGTTGTGAAAAGTACGATTGAATCACTTGGTGGTACTGTTTCAATTGATGCTGAAGAAGGGAAAGGCTCATTATTCTCAATACAGCTGCCACTTACACTTTCTATTATTTCTGTCATGCTTGTGGAATTACAAAATGAAAAATATGCCATTCCTTTATCATCGATTATTGAAACGGCTGTTATTAAAAAAGAGGAAATCCTTCAAGCGCATAATCAAAAGGTCATAGATTTTCGCGGGAAAATTGTTCCTTTAGTTTATTTAACTGAAATTTTTGAGGTTCCAGTTAAAAATAATAATGATGACTTTGTATCGATTATTATCGTTCGTAAAGGTGAAAAAATGGCTGCATTAGTGGTAGATTCATTTATTGGCCAACAAGAGATCGTACTTAAATCACTTGGGAATTACTTAGATTCTGTTTTTGCTATTTCAGGTGCAACGATTTTAGGTGATGGACAAGTAGCACTTATTGTTGACTGTAATTCTTTAATTAAATAATTCTAGTTAATTGAAATTGAAAGATATATGTTGCTATTTTTTGACGATTAATTTTAAGAAGGTGGTCTACAAATGAGTGAAATTTTATCAGGGGATCTTAAAGTCATTGTATTTCAACTACAAGAAGAGGAATACGGGATTCCTGTGCAACAAGTTCAATCAATTGAAAAAGTCGAACATATTACACGTGTACCAAGAACAGCTCCTTATATAAAAGGTGTAATTAACCTAAGAGGGGTTGTGACACCTGTCATTGATTTACGCAAACGTTTTGGGTTAGAGGAGATTGAAAATTCCGAAAGCTCACGAATGATTATTGTATCAAAGGATGATATTGATGTCGGCTTTATCGTTGATGCAGCTAATGA
>NZ_CADEPK010000350.1 GCF_902829255.1 Metabacillus niabensis
GAGTAAGCACATTTTTCATAACTATAAATGATTTGGAAATGAAACTATCCAAAACTTGTGAATATGGTAGGAAAACTGTAATATGTTTACGAGGTGAATGAAATGGAACGCTTACAAAAAGTGATTGCTCATGCAGGAATTACATCAAGAAGAAAAGCTGAGCAAATGATTTTAGAAGGTAAAGTGAAAGTGAATGGAAAGGTTGTTAAAGAGCTTGGGGTGAAAGTGAGTGACCAAGATCGAATAGAAGTTGAGGGAATTCCGTTAGAACGTGAGGAACCAGTATATTTATTACTATATAAGCCAACTGGAGTTATATCAGCGGCAAAGGATGATAAAGGTAGAAAGGTTGTTACAGACTTTTTTCCATATATAAAACAAAGAATATACCCAATTGGTAGATTAGATTATGATACTTCAGGTTTGCTTTTACTTACAAATGATGGTGATTTTGCAAATAGTTTAATGCATCCTCGTTATGAGGTAGAGAAAACCTATGTAGCAAAGCTTAAGGGAATACCTCCTCGTGAAAAAATAAAACAATTAGAAAAGGGAATTCATCTTGAAGATGGTAAAACAGCTCCGGCTGTTATCAAGGTGCTTTCAATTGACAAGAAAAAACAAACAAGTATTGTTGAAATCACAATTCACGAGGGACGAAATCGTCAAGTTAGAAGAATGTTTGAAGCAATAGGGTATCAGGTTCAAAAGCTTAAACGAGAACGTTATGCATTTTTGGATTTAAAGGGATTAGCAACCGGGGATTCTCGGGAACTGACGCCACATGAAGTAAAACAGCTACGTGCGCTTGCTAACCATGGAACCGGACGAAAGTAATTTTTCACATAAACTTCAAAAAAAATGACTAATCATGTATTTAGATAATGGTATAATTCTACTGAATGTTTAAAAGTAGGTGAATTCGGAATGAAAAAGAACCGATTAATTATGCGCTCAATTATACTAGTTCTACTTATTGGTGCACTTGGGTATACCTTATATTCAAACTTCTTTGTTACAAAAGAGGAAGTGAAAATTGGTAGCGTTGCCCCAGACTTTGTATTAAAGGATCTTGAGGGGAATGAACACCGACTGTCAGATTATCGCGGTAAAGGCGTTTTCTTAAATTTTTGGGGTACTTGGTGTGAACCATGTGAACGCGAAATGCCATATATGGATAACCAATATGATTATTACAAAAATCATGGTGTTGAAGTATTTGCTGTTAACATAGCAGAGTCAAATATTGCAGTTGAAAGCTTTGCTAATGAACTAGATTTATCATTCCCAATCGTCTTAGATAAAGATAAACAAGTGTTAAATGCATATGGGGTTGATCCTTTGCCTACTACGTTTTTAATCAATCCCGAGGGAAAAGTTGTACATATTACTTCTGGTTCATTAACGGAAAGAATGGTAAGGGACTTTATGGAAGAGATAAAACCTTAAATGGGGAGTTTTCAGCATGAATAAGGTAAAATGTGAGTGTGGTCATGTTAATCCAGAAGGAACAATATTATGTGAATCATGCGGAAATACAATCGCGGTTCGTGAGAAAACTGATTCAAAAAAATTACTGGATATGAAATATGATGGTTCAGCAAGACGTTCACAAACATATAAAAAAACAATTGTTGATAAAATTTGGAATTTCTTTTCGTCTGTTAAAGTAGGGGTTTGGATTATTGTGCTTCTACTTATTGCATCTGCATTAGGGACTGTTTTTCCACAGGAGCTATATATCCCACCAACTGTAACTGCAAGTGAGTTTTACAAAGATGAATACGGTATTCTCGGTCAGCTTTATTATATGTTAGGATTTCACAATTTATATGGTTCATGGTGGTATATGGTTTTAGTCGCTTCATTAGGTATTTCACTTGTTATAGCAAGTCTAGATCGCTTTGTCCCGCTTTATCGTGCTTTAAAAAAGCAAGGTGTAACGAGACATGAATCATTCATGAAGCGACAAAGGCTTTTTAGCGCTACGAAAACCAATGAGTTACCAGCAGAAATGATTAAAGAACGTCTAGCTGCTAGACGTTATAAAATTAGAGAAGAGAATGGTAATATATTTGCGGAAAAAGGAAGGTTTTCTAGGTGGGGTCCTTATGTAAACCACTGTGGATTAATTATTTTCTTAATAGGTGCGATGCTTAGATTTGTTCCAGGGATGTATGTAGATGAGGTTCTTTGGCTAAGAGAAGGAGAAACAGCAGTTATTCCTGGTACTGATGGGAAATACTATTTAAAAAACGAAAAATTTATAATGGAAGTTTACGAGAAAGATAAAGAAGATGAAGTTTTTGAAGATGCAATTTCACGTGTCGGTGATGGAAGCGTTGTGAAAAACTTTCAATCGAACGTTATTTTATATGAAAGAAAGGGAGAGATCGTTCACGGTGCAACACCAGAACTTGAAGAAATTCAGAAGAAACAGATTCGTGTAAATGAACCGCTGAAATTTGATTCTTTTTCTCTCTATCAAGTAGATTATAAACTGAATGAACTAAATAAGATGACCTTTAGTTTAATAGATAAAGAAACAGAAGAAAGCTTTGGGCAAATAACAGTTGATTTACTTGATCCACAAAAGGAATACGATTTAGGAAATGGATATAAGGTGGAAATCGCAACATATTTACCAGATTTCTATTTTGATGATGATGGCGAACCTGCAACAAAAACGAGGGTACCAAATAATCCTGCATTTGTTTTTAATATGATTACACCAGATAAATCAGAAGGTGAGACAAGCTTTGTTGCAATTCAGCAAACGATTGAACCAAATGGTGATAACAAATATAAGCTGAAATTCGAAAATGTAGAAACGAAAAATTTAACAGCTCTTACTGTAAGAAAAGATTTAACACTTTGGATTTTAGGACTTGGTGGAGCAATCTTTATGATAGGTGTAATTCAGGGGATGTATTGGAATCACAGAAGAATATGGATTAAGAAGAATGAAGATGAAATATTAATCGCAGCACATACTAACAAAAACTGGTATGGAATTCAAAATGAAATGAAAACTATATTCAAAGATACAGCGCTAACAATACCAAAGGAACAGAAGGACGAGTCATAAAGGAGGGGAAAATGTGGCAGCACTAAGTAGTACATTACTTGAAATTGCTTTTATCCTTTATTTAGTGGCCATTTTTCTATTTGGAGGTTCAATACGCGATAAGCGAAAAAAAATAGAAAAAGTAAGTAAATGGACAGTTTTAGCTGTTGGCACAACCATTGCTGGATTTATTGCAAATATCGGCTATTTTATTACTAGGTGGATTGCCTCAGGGCATGCACCGGTAAGTAACTTGTTTGAGTTTGCTACAGCATTTGGGATGATGCTTGTTCTAGCTTTTATTATTCTATATTTCATTTATAAAGTTGCAATTTTAGGGTTGTTTACATTACCGATTGTTCTTTTATTAATTGCATATGGTAGTATGTTTCCGTCAGACATTACACCATTAATTCCATCATTGCAGAGTCATTGGTTATATATTCATGTAACGACAGCTGCACTTGGTCAAGCGATTTTAGCTATTAGTGCGATTGCTGGAATTATTCACTTAGTGACTGTAGTAGACCAAAAGAAATCGTCGAAAAAAACGTTTTGGCTAGAGAGTATTATGTATGTGTTAGTTGTAACCCTTGGATTTATCCTTATTACAACTATCTTTAGAAGTTTTGATTATCAAGCGGATTTTAACTGGGTGGATAAAGAAGGAAAAGAAGCGGTTATGTCTTTTCAATTGCCTGCACTTGTAGGACCGAACGAGGGCGAATTAGTAACAGAAGGACGCTTTGAACCACTTCTTGAATTACCAGCAATTATCTCAGCTGCAAAACTAAATACTGTTATTTGGTCTGTTTTAATTGGTACAATATTATATGGTATCTTAAGACTTATTTTTAGAAAACGAATATCTGCAGTAATCAAGCCGTTTACAAAAAATGTAAACCTTGAACTTGTGGATGAAATTGGTTATCGTTCTGTTGCGATCGGGTTTCCAATCTTTACATTAGGTGCTCTAATATTTGCGATGATTTGGGCGCAAATTGCCTGGACACGCTTCTGGGGTTGGGATCCGAAAGAAGTATGGGCCCTAATAACTTGGTTATTTTATGCAGCATACTTACATTTGCGACTGTCGAAAGGGTGGCATGGTGAAAAATCTGCTTGGTTAGCAGTCATTGGTTTTGCTATCATCATGTTTAATCTAATTTTCGTGAACTTAGTTATTGCAGGCTTGCATTCTTATGCATAAGAGAAAAATGTAAAAACTAGAGAGAATGTAATATAAAAAGTGTAAAAGTATGAAATTTGTAGTACACTGCTATTAAAGCCTTCACTCTCTTGCAGTGAAGGCTTTTTACTAATATGTTAAAATTGCTCCAATTCAACATGAATATATTGAGGCTTTAAATTTAGGAGGCAGATAAAATGGAAGAGAACCATAATGCAAAGATATTAGTTGTAGATGATGAAGAGAGAATCCGTCGTTTGTTAAAGATGTATTTAGAGAGAGAAAATTATGAAATTATCGAAGCTGAGAATGGAACAGAGGCACTTGAATTAGGATTAAATAATGATTTCGATTTAATCATGCTTGATATTATGATGCCTGGAATTGATGGGATTGAGGTATGCAAAAAGTTAAGAGAAAAAATCGCTACTCCGATTATTATGCTTACTGCAAAAGGAGAAGAAGCAAATCGTGTTCAAGGCTTTGAGGTTGGAACAGATGATTATATTGTAAAACCATTTAGTCCGCGTGAAGTTGTACTTCGTGTAAAAGCTTTATTACGTCGAGCTTCTCAAACTTCATATTTAAAAACAGAAACGAAAACAAAAAATGTTATTGTTTTCCCACATCTATCAATTGATCATGATGCTCATCGGGTTACAGCGGATGGGTCTGAAGTAAGTTTAACACCGAAAGAATATGAACTTTTATACTTTTTAGCAAGAACACCAGATAAGGTGTATGACCGAGAAAAATTATTAAAGGAAGTATGGCAATATGAATTTTTTGGTGATTTAAGAACAGTTGATACACATGTAAAACGACTTCGTGAAAAACTAAGTAAAGTATCTCCAGAAGCTGCAAAAATGATTGTAACCGTTTGGGGAGTAGGATATAAGTTTGAGGTTACTAATGCATGATTCTATTTAGAAGTGTTGTTGGGAAATTATGGGCAACAATATTGTTATTAGTTTCGTTTGTCTTATTCGTCCTAACTGTTTTGATGCTTGAGTTTATTGAAAATTATCATGTTAATGTTGCTGAGGAAGAATTAAATCAATTGGCGACAAAAGTATCGAATATAATGGAAAGGCATCAGGATCGAGATTTAGCAATATCTATTTCAAGGGAATTGACAGATGATTTAACAGATATCCTTATTATCGAGAATGAAAAGGAAAACGAGATCTTGTCAAATAAGTCTGATAAAATCCCTCATTTGCAATATAAAAATATACAAAATGATCCTGAATTACGAAAGGTTTTAACAGATCGAAAAGAAGTAAGTAAACGAACGAATTTGGTTAACACTGTAAATCAGGTAGAGAATAATGAAGATGAAGTACTCATTGTCGGAATACCATATAAAGATAAGGATAATGAAAATGGTGCGGTATTTATTTCCCAGTCTTTGTTGGCTGTTCAGGAAACAACAAAACATACAACACAATTTATCTTATTAGCTGCAGGAATAGCGATTGTCTTAACAACTATTTTTGCATTCTTTCTTTCAACAAGGATTACGTATCCGTTAAGAAAAATGAAGGAAGTAGCACAAAACTTAGCTAGAGGCGAATTTGATACGAGTGTACCGATAATGTCAAATGACGAAATTGGTGATTTAGGAATTGCATTTAACCAAATGGGAAAACAATTAAAGTTTCATATAAATGCGTTAAGTCAGGAAAAGGAACATTTAACAAATATATTAAGTAGCATGGCTGACGGAGTTATTACGTTAAATATTGATGGATCAATTCTCATTACAAATCCACCTGCCGAACGTTTTTTACAAGCATGGTACTTTGAGCAAGGAAAAAATGTTCAAAAACATCAAGAGCTCCCTATTGAAGTGAAGCAGTTATTTGAATATGTTGTTACGATGAATAAGGAACAGGCTCATGAAATAACTTTACAAGGGAGAAGCTGGGTTATACTTATGAGTCCCTTATATAATCAATCATATGTTCGTGGAGCAGTTGCAGTTCTTAGAGATATGACAGAGGAACGCCGTTTGGATAAATTAAGAAAAGATTTTATTGCAAATGTTAGTCATGAATTACGAACTCCAATTTCAATGCTCCAAGGATACAGTGAAGCGATCGTCGATGATATTGCAAGCTCTGAGGAAGAAAAAAAGGAAATTGCACAAATTATTTATGATGAATCATTACGAATGGGAAGATTAGTAAATGATCTATTAGATTTAGCAAGAATGGAAGCCGGGCATATTACGTTAAATCATGAGACCGTAAACGTTGAACAATTTATCGATAAAATTGTACGGAAATTCCAAGGTATTGCGAGAGAAAAATCGATATATATCGAGGGAAAAATTCAATTAGTTGAAAAAGAGTACGTTTTTGATCCAGATCGAATCGAACAAGTTTTAACGAATTTAGTTGATAACGCAATAAGGCATACAGCTGAAAATGGATCCGTAATTATTAATGTTGATATGAAGGAAAATGGTTTAATGATTCGCGTTAAGGATTCAGGTAGTGGTATTCCAGAAGAGGATTTACCTTTTGTTTTTGAAAGATTTTATAAGGCAGATAAAGCAAGGACTCGTGGAAGATCAGGAACAGGATTAGGCTTAGCGATTGCTAAAAATATCGTTGAAGCACATCGTGGCAAAATTCAAGTTCATAGTAAAATAGGTGAAGGTACGACATTTAGTATCATCCTACCACGAAAAAAGTTGGAAGCTGAATGATTTTGCCGAACAATCTTGTTTCATAAGGAACATGGAATGGACCTATAACCTATTGCTTTCAAATACATTAATACAGTTTTAAAGTTGAAAACAGGCTAGACTTAAATATTATAACTAACTGTATGAAAGATATCACTTCAAAAAGCTAAAAGGTAGTAAGAAATACAATAAACTAAATATGAATTTATTACTAGGAGTGGATGAAGTGAAATTATATACAAAAACAGGTGATAAAGGGCAAACAAGCATTATAGGAGGAAGAGTTGAGAAAGATGACATACGTGTGGAGGCATATGGAACGATAGATGAAGCAAACTCCTTTATTGGGCAAGCAATGACATTGTTAAAGGATGAGCAGTTTTCTGATATTTATCAAGAGTTAGTAAAGATCCAGCATGAATTATTCGATTGTGGAGGAGACTTAGCTGTTGTAAAAGAAAAATATCCTTATAAAACGACTATTCAAATGGTGGAATATCTTGAAGAACGAATTGATCATTATGTTAAGGAAGCACCAGAGCTTGAAAAGTTTATTTTGCCTGGAGGTAGTGGTGCGTCAGCAGTATTACATATTGCAAGAACGGTTGTTAGAAGAGCAGAACGTTGTACAGTCACTTTGCAAAAAGAAGTAGAGATTAATCAGAATGTTTTGATTTATCTAAACCGATTATCTGACTATCTTTTTGCAATAGCAAGAGTTATTAATTATCGTTTAGGTGTCCGTGATATTGAATATGAAAGAAGCGCATTAGTCTTTAAAACAAAACCTTCTAAAGAATAATTCCTCTATACAAAAAAGTCGAAGGACAACGACTCACCACTAGTTGGTACTTTATAAAGTGGTGAGTCTATTTTTTTGATTGCTTAAGGAATTTAAAAGTTAGTAAATAATAGAAAAATCTATTCGTAGTTTGATAGAAATTATGCTAAAGTAAATATTAGTTAATTACAAATGTTACATTAATATTACATTAATATTTCTGGTTGCTATTTTGCAACTTTTTTAATTCCTTTTCGACTAATTTAGAAATGGAGGGGCATTCATGGAGGATACCTTTCAAAGATTATATAGTAATTATCATCATGATTTATTTCAATTTTTATTTTATATGGTGAAAAATCGTGAACAAGCTGAAGATTTAGTTCAGGAAGTATATATACGTGTATTAAAAGCTTATGATAAGTTCGAAGGTAGAAGTAGTGAGAAGACTTGGCTATTTTCTATAGCTAGGCATGTGGCAATTGATAGCTTTCGCAAACAAAAGACAATAAGGCAAAGAATTATCGATAAATTTGATTGGGATAAACAGCAAATTCAAGATCATCAGCCATTACCAGATGAAATTGCGTTACAAAATGAACAGATCCAATGGATGTATCGTGCGTTAGATCATTGTACGTTAGATCAGCGTTCCGTGCTTATTTTAAGATATTTGCAAGACCTATCGATAACTGAAACTGCTGAAGCATTAGGCTGGACAACTAGCAAGGTTAAAACGACACAACACAGAGCGTTAAAACATTTACAAAAACATATGATTAGCATCTCTGAAAAGGAGGGGCATTCAATTGAAAAAACCGGATTGGAATGAGAAACAGATTGAACGTCTTTTAAATCAAATGCCACTTGTCAAAGATAAACAAACTGCAGATGAGATTTATCAGTCTATTCAATTTAAAATACAATCGAGAAAAAAGAAAAAAAATTGGATTGCGCCTTCGATAGCAACTGCTGCTGCACTATTCCTTATCGCAATATTAACACCACTTATTCTGGAACAAGGTGCAAAAGAACAAAAAACTGCAATGGATTTATCTAATTCAGAAAAGGCAAAAATCGAGACAGCAGTTCAGGATGATGGTCAAACGAGTGAACAGACTATTTCAAATGATAAGAATGAAGATGTTGACCATCAACTAAATCAAGTATTGATGGAAGATCAGAAAGAAACATTTGTGACAAAGGCAAGTGAAGCAGAAGATATAATAACTGTAGGCTTTACAAATGATCAGGCGGAGCTAATTTTACCGGTAAGTCTTGAATTAAATGATAAAAAGAAAAAAATCGAGGTAATAGAGGAAATAAAACCGGAGATTTACAGTGATGAGCTTGGACCTATCTCCTTTGAATTATCAGGGGCAGAAATAGATGAAGAAGCAAATAATGAAGAGGTTAATATTGATTATCATAAAAATGTACAGATAAGCGGAAGCAGTGAAGAAACGTTATTTCTCAATTCTGTAATTGAAACGTTTAGATGGGATAATTATAAAAAAGCAAATTTATATACAAATGATAAACAAGGAATAGAACTTTCGAATTATGGTGTGAAAAATGAAGTAGAAATGCAGAAAGAATTAAAGAAGGCGTATTTTCTTTACCAATACAGTGAAGAAACACAAAAGCTTCTAGTACCTTCTCCAAATTCATATGATTCTATTGAACAAGCAATAGATGCGATGAAAACTGGATTGGATCATGAACTAAAGCCAACAATAGTCAATCATATTATAATAAAAAATATTTTTGAAGACGGCGAGCAATTAGAAGTAGAATTTGAAGCTGGCAGCAAATTTGAGGATAATCAAGAATTTGTTATTATGTTAGAATCCATTTTGCTTTCCGCAAAAGAGTTTGGGTTTAAAACAGTTTATTTTAAAGGAATTGATATTAATCATATTGGGGTTATGGATGTAGCACACCCAATTGAAGTACCGTTTTCACCAAACCCAATTGAAGAACATTAAGAGGCTCTTTGTATATGAGCCTCTTTTTTATATTTAAATAAAAAAATGAATTTCATAAAAGAAATACTGTAAGAGCAAAAAGGATGTATAATGTGGAAAATTATGTTATATACTACACTTGTTCTTTTTTATAACCCGTCTACATACAATGGACGTGTAGTTTAAAAAAGAGTAAATTGTTTTGTTGTCCTATTATTGAATTCAAGCCTAAGCATAATTGTACGAAAGTAGTGCATGCTGGTGAAGTGTGGTCAGGTTAACTTCTAAGATGATCACTGTTAGACCATGACGAAGAGCAAAAAATGTAGGGGGAGAATGAAATGTTGAAAAGTATAAAACATATGGTTTTGTTGATTGTTGCTATAGTATTTGTTACGGCGGTTGGGAATCAAAAGATTGCTTTTGCTAAATCATACATAGACGAGTTGGAGCAACACTGGATTCAGCCTGTTCATGGAGGGAAAATAACAGATACATTTGGTACTAGAAATGGGAATCACAAAGGTGTTGATATTGCAGCACCTGAAGGTACGGAAATAATTTCTGTGTCAGATGGAGTTGTCTCTAAGTCCTATTATTCTGATTCTTATGGACATGTTGTTTTTGTACAACATCCTGAAGGGTATGAAACTGTTTATGCTCATCTCAGTAAAAGGTTAGTTAAAGAAGGAGAGACTATAAATAAAGGACAGCTACTAGGTATTATTGGAAATACTGGGGTATCGAGGGGGACTCACCTTCATTTTGAATTACATAAAGGAGAATGGACCGCTGAAAAAAATAATGCGCTTGATCCGTTATTTGTCTTTGAATTACCAAGTAATTCTGTATCAGCAAATAAAAACATTGAAAATCCAACTTCCGAAGAACAAGATGTTAAACATAAAGCGATGAAGACTGAAATGAATAATTCAATAGTGGGAAGAAGTAGTATAAAACAAGAAAAAAAAGATACTGAGAGCAATAAACAAGTAGTAACAATTAAAAAGGGAGATACATTATGGGAATTCTCACAGAAATATAAAGTTTCGGTTCAAGCCATACAAGAATGGAACCAACTTCAGTCTGATCTGATTTATGAAGGTGATAAGCTAGTTGTTTATGTAAATAAAATGGAAACCTATGTTGTGCAAAAAGGTGATACACTACAGTCAATTGCGAATGAATATAAGACCGATGCAAATTCAATTAAAAAGAATAACCAATTGATAAATGAAACCATTTATCCTAATCAAGTATTGGTTATTAACCCTAATACATAACG
>NZ_CADEPK010000351.1 GCF_902829255.1 Metabacillus niabensis
GATAAAATTGTTGCCATCTTTCATTTTAAAAAAGAAGAGAATTCAAGGAACGTTGATGAGATAAAACATATTTTAAATTTACTTATTATCTCATCAGCAAATCTATTTCGAATATCTATATCAGCTTTTATGGGACGGCAATTTCACAATTATCATGAAATTAGCCAATCCTATCATGAAGCAAGGTTAGCTGCAGATTATAATTTTTCTGTATCAAATAAAAGCAAGATTCATTGGTACGAAGACATTATAAAGGAAACGTGTGTTTTTTATTATCCAATGAATCTAGAACTTCGTCTAGTAAATGCACTAAAAATTGGTGAATTATGTGATGTAAAACAAATATTGAACCAAGTTTTTCAAGAGAATTTTTGTGAAAGACAATTATCCCCTATATTAGCTGAGCAATTCCTTATGGAAATTAAATCTACGTTAATAAAAACCTTACACTCTACGATGTACCAAAATTCTAATGAATTACGAAGATTAATGAATCAAGTATTACAAGTTCAACTGAAGTTTGGAATTCAACAAGTATGGAAAGAGTTTGAATTTATTGCAACTGAATATTGCGCGCATGTTAATAAAAGGAAAAAAGAGGAGAATCATCAGCATATTAAATTAATTATTGAGTTTTTGGAAGCGAATTACGGTGACCCAAATCTATGTTTGTATCGAATCGCAGAAGAAATAGGACATCCAGAGAAGTTTGTTTCTCAACTTTTTAAAGAGCATGTAGGGGAATATGTTTCGGATTATATTGAAAAAATCCGAATTCATAAAGCTTCAGAACTTCTCGTTTCTACCGAAATGACAATTGAGGAGATTGCGATGGAGGTCGGATACAATTCTGCCCACTCATTTCGCAGAGCTTTTAAGCGAGTTTTAGATATGACACCTAAGGGCTATAGGCAAGCTGGAAAATTCAATAGGGAAGAAGAAAATAACAGAAGTAAGAACATTCCATAAATACAAGTAGAAGATAAGCTATTTGTTCTTTATGGAATTTTTTTGTTCAGGCAATAAAGTTTAACCTTTACATACAGTGGGAGCACCTTGCGAAGAATTTTTCATTTTTACCTGAATTTGAAAGGAAAAGAACGAATTGTACCTTTTAATTTAAATTGTACCTTTGTCTCTATTCCCTCAATTATAACCTTGCAAGCTCCAAAAATGATAACGCAAAGATAGGTAGTTTCTTTGATATCACATTAACTCTAGATTGTACCCTTCATTTTCAATTGTACCTATCAAAAAGGCAAGAGCTCATGATACATTCTTATCAGCTTAAGCAATCAGTAAATGACAGCGTTTGCAAATTGGATAGGAGTGGTTACATTGAAGGTTGAGGTAACAAATAAGACATTGTCAAGTTCAAATGTCATTCAGGTTAAGTCGTCGGTTTTGGGAAGGGCAAAAAAGTCCTTTAAAAGACATTGGCAATTTTATCTTCTGATTATTCCACCGGTTTTATATTTTGTTGTTTTTAAGTATATACCTATGGTCAATTCTGTCATTGCCTTTAAAGATTATAGTGTCGTTAAAGGGATATGGGGAAGTGAGTGGGTTGGTTTTAAGCATTTTGAAATGTTTTTTAGTAATCCACAATTTTGGGTTCTTATAAAAAATACGTTTTTCCTTAGTTTGTATGGATTAGCTGTCGGTTTTCCGATTCCAATTATTCTAGCACTCTGCTTAAACGAGATTCGAAATGGGATTTTTAAAAAGACAGTTCAACTGATTACGTATGCTCCATATTTCATTTCAACGGTTATCATCGTTTCAATGTTAACGTTAATTTTTTCTCCTAGGCTTGGAATTGTTAATCAGCTTTTGGGATATTTAGGCGTTGAATCCATTAATTTTCTTGGAATGCCAGAAATGTTTAGAGATATCTATGTGTGGTCAGATATTTGGCAGCATGCAGGTTATTCCGCCGTTATTTATTTAGCGGCACTTTCAGGTGTAGACCCATCACATTATGAAGCGGCAAAGGTTGATGGAGCAACTAGATTTCAAAAAATCCTCTACATTGATTTGCCGAGTATCATGCCTGTAGCGACAATCATACTCATCTTAAACGTAGGTAATATGATGGCACTAGGATTTGAAAAAGTCTTTTTATTACAAAACCCTCTTAATCTCTCAACCTCTGAAGTTATTGCAACATATGTTTATAAAATAGGTTTGCTGAATGCTAACTTTAGTTTTGCAACTGCAGTCGGTTTGTTCAATTCCATAATCAATTTAGTTTTACTTGTAGCTGTCAATACGGTTGCGAAAAGAATATCTAAAAACGGTTTGTGGTAAAAAGGGGGAGCGAATCATGCTAGGTCAGAAAAATAAAATTAAAGAATCATTTACCGATCGACTGTTTCTTGCTGGTGTATATATTTTCTTAACAATTGTTTTAGTCATCGTACTTTATCCACTTATCTATATCATCAGTGCATCTATAAGTAGTCCTGGGGCTGTTTCATCTGGAAAGGTTTGGTTATGGCCTGTTGATATTTCTTTTAAAGGGTATGAAATTATCTTTAGTAATTCACAAATTGTAACGGGCTATGTAAATTCACTTCTTTATACTACTCTCGGTACGTTAATCAGTGTGACGTTAACTGTATTGATAGCTTATCCGCTTTCGAGAAAATCATTTTTTGGTAGAAATGCTTTAATGTTTTTTATCGTGTTCACCATGCTCTTTTATGGTGGCTTGATCCCAACGTATCTTGTTGTGAAATCATTAGGAATGATTGATACAAGATGGGCCCTCCTAATTCCTAATGCAATTGCAGTTTGGCAAGTGATTATTGCAAGAACATTCTTTCAAACTTCAATACCAGACGAATTAGTGGAAGCAAGTGAAATGGATGGCTGCAGTGATTTGCGTTTTCTTTGGTCAGTTGTACTTCCTTTAGCAAAACCTATTATCGCAGTTCTAGTTTTAATGTACGCAGTTGGACAATGGAATGCGTATTTTGACGCATTGATTTATTTAAAGAACCAAGATTTGCATCCTCTTCAATTGGTTCTTAGAAATATTATTATTTTGAATACAAACACTGCTGGAATGGAGGCCTCTGAAATGTTAGAAAGGCAACAGCTTGCTGACCTCATGAAATATGCCCTTATTGTTGTGGCAAGTTTACCTGTTATGCTCATTTATCCATTTGTACAGCGCCATTTTGTAAAAGGCATGATGATTGGTTCAGTAAAAGGATAATAGGTGAGAGAGACATAAAGGAGGGGATGCTAAATACTAGGAGTTTTCTTGATTGTGATTCTATTTAATATTATCAAGCAAAGGGGATGATTACATTGAAAAAAACAATAATGCTGTTATTTTCACTGATGCTTATTGTAAGCCTTGCTTTAGCTGGTTGTAGTTCAAATGATAAAACCGATGTGTCTCAACAAGAAAATGGAGATGGACCTATTAAAATTAAAGTGTTTGCACCCCAGAATGCTGAAACAGATCTTGAAACGAACTCCTTTACAAAATTAGCTGAAGAGAAGTTTAATCTTGATTTAGAATGGCAAACAACAACTTTTGATACGACTTCTGCAAGTGAAGTTCGAAATATTGCTTTAGCTAGTGGTGACTTTCCGGATCTCTTTCTATTAATACCTTGGGTAGATCAGTTTTCTCAAACAGACTTACTACGATATGGTAAACAGGGCGTTATCCTGCCGTTAAATGATTTAATTGATAATTATGCTCCGAACATAAAGAAAGTGTTAGAAAATCATCCATATTATAAGTCGATGGCCGCTGCACCTGACGGCAATATTTATGGATTACCTCAATTAAATGAGTGCTTCCATTGTTCATACGGAAACAAATTATGGCTGAATTCAAAATGGATGGAAAAATTGAACCTACAAACACCGTCAACACCAGAAGAGTTAAAAAAAGTATTAAAAGCCTTTAAAACACAAGATCCCAATGGGAACGGTAAACAGGATGAAGTTCCATTAAGTGGTTCTCCTGGTTTAATTGAATCTTCCGTTATTCCGTATTTAATGAATGGCTTTATATATGATGATGCGAGATCGAGATTACTCCTTGAAAATGGAAAGGTTGATTTTGCGGCGAATAAAGAAGAGTGGAAACAAGGGCTAGCTTATATTAAATCCTTATATGATGAAGGGTTAATTGACAAGGGTGCATTCTCACAAAATACGGAGGCGTTACAAAAAACAGGAAATAATGCAGATGCTCAAATTTTAGGAGCAGCTACTTCCATGCATCCGTCAATTTTTGTAACAGAGTCGGAATATCAAAATGACTATGATGCGATCGCTCCACTTAATGGACCAAACTCTGCTTATGCAACATATAATTTTCCAAGCAGTCCAGGGGGGACATTTGTTTTAACGAGTAATGCAAGTGAAGAGGCGCAGATCGCTGCCATTAAGCTTGTTGACTATATGTTTACTCAAGAAGGACAAATTCGAAGCCATTTCGGGGAAGAAGATGTAAGCTGGCGAAAGCCTCAAGAAGGTGATGTAGCCATTGAGGAAGGAGCAGAACCAATTTTAGCACAAATTCCTTCTAAGGAAGGGGAAGAACCTAGAAATGATAATTGGGGATCAATGGCACAATATTATCAGCCGAGGGATTTCAGGGATGGATGGATACAATCGACTGACATTTATTCATCAGCAGGATATGAGCGCAGATTACAGGAAGCTACACATTTATATGAAGGAAAAGAGCCTTCTGAGGTTTTCCCTCATTGGGCAATTTGGATTGACCCTGCAGTTGCAGATGAAGTAGCAATGATTCGGACGAACATCGAGGATTATATCGAGCAGAATTCGCTCCAATTTATTACTGGTTCAAAAGATTTAGAAACAGAATGGGATGCTTATGTCGAAGGTTTTGAACAATTAAATTTAAAACGCTATCTTGAAATTATGCAAGAGTCATATGATAACTCTAATTTATAAGGCTGTGAAATGCTAGGTCATCAATTGAATGAAATACCGATGGTTTCTATCCAAGGAGCAAAAGAACGAGGGGAAGAATACTTACCCCCGAGAGACGAGAAAAGATATACTGAGCACAAAACAAATAATTATTTAATGTAGCACGTTGGTAAGTCGTATACCCTAATAGGGCACGTGTGGCTTGATGAGGGGGTGACCACGTAAGTGGTCACCCTACTCTATTTGTTTACACTAAAGATGCAGAATGGTTGAATATGATTTTGTGAAAAGTAGAAAGAAATTATGACAAAAAAGTTGCAGTTTCAATTACTGGACTTGGGTGTATTTCATTCTAATTCCTCGAAGCATTTTTGTTTCCCCTTGTGGAGTTATTAATACTTGGTAACGATAATAACTAGAGCATAACATATGGCAGTGAAGAAGACGTGTTTTGAAATGAAATTCACAATCTGAACTGTTTTAATTTTTGTATTAAAGATTTTATTGATTAGTTATTATGTACAGCCAAAACCTACTAAAAGTAAAGTGGAATATCCTAATGGTTCCAATAAAGAATGATCCCGATATTAGGCTAAAATTATTAATCACTTTATTTAGTAATCCACCTTCTGTCCACCTTTCTAACATATTTTCAATAACCACAATTAATGAGGCAAAAATTTCTACTGGTGTATATTTCTTAAACTCATTTTTTCGGATGAAAAAAACCGTTAACCAGGGCTTACTCCTTATGTTATTTTATTTTGCTTAATATACATTTTAGATTTAAAAAAAGAAATTGAGACATATTAAGGGTGAGAAGATGAGGTGCCATCTGAGTCATAAAGGCATTTGAAGAGCGTTGTAGAGCAGCAATGGCTCGGTTTAATCTCCCAGTTGAAAGGGTACTTGGTCATAATGAATTCAGTGGAGCTTCTACTGCTTGCCCTGGTATCAATATGAACATGGTTCGTAATCGATTAAAAGGCAAAACAACTACTGTCCAAGCACCAAAAACTGAAGTGAAAACAGAAGTAGTTACGCATCCATCTAAAACTAATCCAACTAGTACTGGTAATAGCTTCATTAAGAAGTTTCAGGATTGGTTGAACAAAACATATAAGTGTAATTTAGTTGTTGATGGTATATACGGACCTAAAACAAAAAAGGTAGCACTTATGGCTTTACAAACTGAACTAAATAAACAATTTGGTGCAGGTCTTAAAGTTGATGGTATTTGGGGGCCTAAAACAAAAGCTGCTATTCGTACTGTATCGAGGGGAGCAAAGGGTAATATAACAAGAATCATTCAAGGTATGCTTTATTGTTTAGGATTTGACCCTAAAGGCTTCGATGGAATTTTTGGAAATGGTTCATATAATGCAGTAATAGCATTCCAGAAGAAGAATAAGTTAGCACAAGACGGTATTGTTGGTAGAAATACTTTCGAAAAAATGTTTAATTAAGGTTAATACAGGATTCCTATTTAATCTTCAAAAATTAAGCCCTCACGTGGATAAGTGAAGGCTATTTCTTTCTGAAGTATTGATTTAATAACTTTCTGCCATAAATCTTAAGGGGAGCATCCCGATACCTGGAAAAGTTATGATACCCACGTACATAATTCAGATTACTAGACCTTGGATCCCTCTAGAAGAATTAGATTCCATCATGCTACTATTAAATATTAATATGCATATAAAAGAATATATTCAGAACGAAAGGTATGATACTTGACTAAAAAGTAAACACAGATTGTTATAATAAATATATCAATTATAATGGGGTGTCTAAAATACTGAAATGTACAGGAAAGCGTTATGATGAATCGTATAAACAAGAAAGGGTAAAGTAGATTCTTGAAAATCAATAGCCTGTCGCACAGGTGGCTAGGGGAATCGAAGTAAATGAAAATACTCTATAGTTGGGTGAAGAAATACAGCCAGCTACCTGATTTCAAAACAGTACAAATATTTCCTAATCTAGAAACTGAGTTAAGAGCCATGCAAAAATATATTCGTGATTTTCGGGAGGAGAATGAAAAAAAGGGATTCACTACTATGCGAAAGACCCTCGGTACTAAACGTCAAAAACCTGAAAATGGTCTTAATCATCATTCATACATAGGTGTTCAATATGCCTCCTACGAATCTCAATGAATATAAAAAAATACAATATGAACGGGAGTATGAGCCGTAAAGGAAGCTGTTATGACAACGCTTGTATCGAGTCCTTTTACGGTGTTCTTAAACATGAGCTTGTATATCAAACCAATTTAAAACAAGAATAGCAACGAAGAAATCGCTAATTCGAATACAATGAGTTCTTCTACAATACTAGACGAATCCATTCAACGTTGGGTCATTATACTCCCAATGATTATGAACGAATGTATAGGAATAATGAGGTTTGATTTTACCTTCATAAAAAAGTTTAGATGGCACTATATTTAAACATTTTTATGGCGGACACTAAACGTAAAGCGCAGTAGCAATATCAGTGTCTATTTACTTGACGTAGTATCAATATGAAAAATAACTTTTTATTTGACAGGCAAAGCACTATAATTACAAATCCGGATGAATTTGCAAAAATAAAAGAGTTAGAAGTTTGTATAGTGTAGTATAATACTAGGTTCCGTATTGGTTCAATATTCCTATAATTTTATAAATTTATACGAAATTGTTCGAATGTGGATTAATTATAGATATTACTCCATCATATTTTGAAACAGGAATTGCGATTCTACAAAAAAAGGATAGGGCTATGGTGGAACAAGACCACTTATAATATAATGTTTTAGGTCTTTGTAATTAAATTACAAATATTCTAAATATTCACTTATAAATTTGTGGTATTATATGAAAGGGACGATCAAAAGCTTGGCGTTAGCAATTAAGTATGTTCTAAATATATAAGTACTACCTCATGTCAATGTCAGAAATAATATTATAGGAGGTATCATATGTTTAAGTTTAAAAAGAATTTCTTAGTTGGATTAACGGCAGCTTTAATGAGTATTAGCCTGTTTACAGCAACCGCCTCTGCAGCTAGCACAGACTACTGGCAAAATTGGACTGATGGGGGCGGAAGTGTAAACGCTGTCAATGGGCCTGGAGGGAATTACAGCGTTAATTGGTCTAATACCGGAAATTTCGTTGTTGGTAAAGGTTGGACTACAGGTTCGCCATCTAGGACAATAAACTATAATGCCGGAGTTTGGGCGCCGAATGGCAATGGATATTTGACTTTATATGGTTGGACGAGATCACCTCTCATAGAATATTATGTAGTGGATTCATGGGGTACTTATAGACCTACTGGAACATATAAAGGTACTGTAAACAGTGATGGGGGTACATATGACATATATACAACCACACGTTATAACGCACCTTCCATTGATGGAACACAAACTTTTACGCAGTACTGGAGTGTTCGCCAGTCGAAGAGACCAACTGGAATCAACGCTACAATCACTTTCAGCAATCATGTTAATGCATGGAAGAGTCATGGAATGAATCTTGGTAGTAATTGGTCTTACCAAGTCTTAGCAACAGAAGGATATCAAAGTAGTGGAAGTTCTAACGTAACAGTGTGGTAACAGATCATTTTTAATCAGGGGTAGCTAACGAGCTGCTGATCGTTCCTTCAGAAAATTTATAATTGTTGTTATTGTGAGTTACTAAAAGGCAACGGTCTTTTAGGAGGAATCCCTATATATGCCAAGGATATGGTAAATGATTATTAATATCGTTAATTATGGGTTAAAAGGCGTTTCCCAATAAGCGAATGGCTTCGGCATTGCTGGAGGTAGAGTATTCTCCATCAGGTTTTATAACTTTCCCTATATGTTTAAAGGAGTAGTATTTAAATGAGAATGCTATCAATTTTTTGTTTAATAGCAATATTTTTTATAGTCAGCGCTTGTTCACAACAGACACCTTCACATAATCCTTCTCCATCAAACTTAAGTCTTAAGCAAAATAAAACTATCTCGGTAGTTGAACCAGATTCTGATAACTTTATACTAGTTAAAGGTGGCACTATTAAGAATAAAAAGTCTAACTTTTATGGAAACGGCGAAAAAATATCGAGCTTTTATATTGGGAAGAATGAGGTAACTCAAAAAGAGTGGACAGAAGTAATGGGAAGTAACCCCTCACAATTCAAAAGCGACAAATTGCCAGTAGAAATGGTAAGTTGGTATGACGCTATTGAATACTGTAATAAACGCAGTATCCAGGAGGGTTTAAAACCCTATTACAATATAATCAAGAATAAGAAAGACTCTAATAATAAAAGTGAGTACGATAATTTAAAATGGACAGTAACGATCAATTCGGGATCTAAGGGATATCGATTGCCGACAGAAATAGAGTGGGAATATGCCGCAAGTGGAGGACAGATGAGCAAGAATTACACATATAGCGGTAGCAATAATGTAAATGAAGTAGCATGGTATTGGAGGAACTCTGGTGATAAGTACTTATCAGGTAATTGGAACTGGCCTGCAATAGAAAATAACCATGGTAAAACAAAAACTGCGGGTCTAAAAAATCCCAATGAGTTAGGACTTTACGATATGTCTGGTAATGTAAGGGAATGGTGCTGGAATTGGTACGGAGATTCACAAAGTGGTTCATGGCGGGTTACTAAAGGAGGAGGTTGGATTGGCGGAGAGAGCAGCGTCCAGATAGATTTTTCAGGAAAGTTTGATCCAAATGGAATTGGCCCAGACCAAGGTTTTCGTGTAGTTCGAAGTAAATAAAGATATCATGAGTATTGAAAGGAATACTCAAACCATTTTTGTAAATAGTATATAAATCTTGAACAGAGGATGCTCCAATAATTATTTGGGACTCCTACTTTTTTTACACAAAACTTTTTTTCGCGTAAAATATCAATAATTCAAACGGGAGATATGAATAAAAAACGATCATCTATGAGAGATAGAAGCTCGGTGGTAATAATAGAAAATGAGAAGGTTGTATTAATTCAAAGAAATAGGGATGGTTCTATTTATTATGTTTTCCCTGGTGGTGGAATAGAGAATGATGAAACACCAGAAGCTGGAGCCAAAAGAGAAGCATTAGAGGAATTAGGGGTTGAAGTAAAAATTAATGAGTGCATTTCAGAAGTTGAATTCAACGGGACTCAATACTTTTTTCTGTCTGAAATTATTTCTGGAGCTTTAGGAACTGGACAAGGTGAGGAATACATAGATAAAAATAAAGATAGAGGAACGTACTTGCCAATGTGGATAGATATAATAAGTTTATCCTCTATTGATGTATGACCGACCGAAGTTGCTATAAAGATTCAATCCCTATTAAATTGACAAACCTCAAAAAACAAGGGAACTCATAGAGAATATGGGGTTCCCTTTTAATATTAGAAAAATCAACAGTATTCTTTAACATAGCTTTTTTAATAGATGAGTATATTTACATATATTGAGCAAACTACTTTAGGTGGTAACTTCAATCCATTAGCCTTTCACCCTTATTTCCAATATATTCGAATGAGTATATATGTGTTTTTGTTAAATCAATGACTTCTTTGGTAAATTCCTCTAGGGATTCTTTAAAATCATTACGAATCCAATTTTGAAGAAGCCCATAAAATCCATAAGCTGTATAGCGTTTAAAATATTCCATATTAACTGTTATATTGTTTATTGTTTCGAAAATAAATTGTTCTTTATAGATTTTTAATATTGTTTGAGGAAACTGTATATGTAATTCTGGTAATGTATCATTATATTTAATCAGTTCAAAAGATTAATCTAACTCGTTCACTTGCACTTGAATATGCAGAACAAAATATTCGTATAAACGCATTATGCCCAGGCTTCATTGATACACCAATTATACCAGAAGAGGACAAGTCAGCTTTAGCTGCGCTCACACCATTATAACGATTAGGTAAAGCAGAAGAAATGGCAAAAGCAGTATTATTCATGGCCTCTGATGATTCTTCATATGTATAAAACTGAAGCATGTAAGCAATTCGAAGCTAAAGGGGTAGTGTCAGGAATATGCGTATTTACAACGCTAAGTCTATTTTCCTGATACTACCCCTTTTAATTCTGTTTCTATAAGTTAGTGTAATTTCTGCTCTTTAAATACACATTAAAAAACTCGGTTAATAATGATTAAGTGTGGTAAGTTAATATTGTCTTAAAGCATAAAAAGAAACTTTTTCTACTAAGTGGCTGATTTATCTTCAGTTTCCTTTTCCAATACGTTCTCAATATAATCTTTGCCCCATTCATACATAGCATCTAAAATCGGTATTAGACTTTTTCCATACTTAGTCAATGAATATTCAACTTTAGGTGGAACTACAGGATAAACTTCTCGATGGATTATTAAATGAGCTTCAAGTTCGCGTAATTGATTAACAAGCATTCTTTGGGTAATACCCGGCATAAGGGATTTTAATTCACCAAATCGTTTAGTTCCTTCTTTGCCTAGATGCCATAAAATTAACATTTTCCATTTACCGCCAATCACTGAAAGTGTCAATTCCTTTTCACAGTTAAATGTTTTCTCCCCTAAATTTGGCACTTGATTCACCTCCCCCTTATTTTAGCCAATAGTATACTTTTTAGCACTATATGCGATAAAAGTGCGTACTTTTAATTCAATAACATACTCAGTATACTAAGGAACGTGCTAGCGAGTAAATAGCTTTTCAAAGCATCTTAGTACAATATAAAATTATAAGGAGAGAAAAAAATGAAATTACAATTAGCATTAGATCTCGTCGATATTCAGGGAGCTATTGAATTAGTAAAAGAGGTAGAAGAGCATATTGATGTTGTAGAAATTGGTACACCTGTGGTGATCAATGAAGGTCTTAGAGCAGTGAAAGAAGTAAAAGCTGCATTTCCTAACTTAACCGTATTAGCAGACTTGAAAATTATGGATGCAGCCGGATATGAAGTAAGCCAAGCATCTGCTGCAGGTGCTGACATCATTACGATTCTCGGCACTGCAGAAGACGAGTCAATTAAAGGTGCAGTAGAAGAAGCTAAAAAACAAGGTAAACAAATCCTTGCTGATATGATCGCTGTGAAGAATATTGCAGCCCGTGCAAAAGAACTAGATGAACTTGGTGTTGATTATATCTGCGTCCACACAGGTTACGATCTTCAAGCTGTTGGAAAGAATTCTTTCGAAGACCTTTCAACCATCAAAAGCGTTGTTAAAAATGCGCAAACTGCCATTGCAGGTGGAATCAAATTAGAAACACTTCCTGAAGTAATTAAACAACACCCAGATTTAGTTATCGTAGGTGGGGGAATTACGAATAAAGAAGATAAAAAAGCTATAGCACGCAAAATGCAGAAATTAATTAAACAAGGTTAATTCAACTATGAAGACTACTCAATATTTAGCCGAGGTCGTTCACGAATTAAGTAAAACGGTCCACTTAATTCATGATTCAGAAGCAGAAAAGTTAATAAACCAGATTTTAGAATCCAAGAAAATCTTTGTTGCAGGTGCAGGTAGATCTGGATTGATGGGTAAATCTTTTGTAATGCGAATGATGCACATGGGGATTGATGCCTATGTAGTTGGGGAAACAGTTACTGCAAATTTAGAAAAGGACGATTTATTAATCGTTGGTTCAGGATCAGGAGAAACCAAAACCTTAGTTGCCATTGCTGAAAAAGCTAAAAGCTTAGGAGGTACAGTCGCAGCTATAACCATTTCTCCTGAATCAACCATTGGAGAGTTAGCAGATATTATTGTTAAATTACCGGGAGCAACAAAAGATCATTCTGAAGGTGATTATAGGACCATTCAACCAATGGGATCTCTATTTGAGCAAACGATGTTGTTATTTTATGATGCCTTAATTTTACGTTTTATGGAGAAAAAAAACTTAGACTCTAATAAAATGTATGGTAAACATGCTAATCTCGAATAGAGTAAAATATACAAAAAGGCCACATTTTTTATTTTGTGGCTTTTCTGTATATTACGATTTATTTTCTAATGTAAAAGATAAAAAAATCCATTATTCCATTAAATAGCCTATATTTTGGTAGCTTCCTATATAATGAAGCTCTTGAGATATTGGTAATATCACAATTCCTTCCTTATACAACTTTATTGCATAATGGTTATTTTTTTCAAAAAAAGTCCATTAACGCTTTGTGACAGGGTTGATCCTCTAATTCGCATGGTTTTTCCCATTAAAAGTAAATTAGAGTGATGAACAGCAAGCACGCTTTTATTATCAGTACTCACCTTATCACCTAAGAGGGGTATGTATTTTACTAAATACAGTTTCCTCCCCTACATTATTTTGAAGCGTCCCCAAAAAGTTAGACACACTATTTATTTAAGTAACTATTAAAGTTTGAATTTGGTAAGGTTTAATTGAGAGTTGGATAATTATGTTATTATAATAAGTGATATTGGGGGGATATAAATGAAGTTTTTCATAAATTTTTTGCCTTTGCTTTTAGTGATTATAGG
>NZ_CADEPK010000352.1 GCF_902829255.1 Metabacillus niabensis
ATTTATTAATAATCAATTATAGAATAGAACATGTAAATAATAAAATGCTTTCAAAGTATTTAGTTGGTTATCCTTTTTGGGATGTATTGGGAAAGCATTTATTTAAAGTGAATTAAGTATTATGAATATAAATAAAGAAAGGAAGTGTAGTAACCTTTGAAACTAAATCATATCAATCTAACGGTCAGTGACGTTAGCGCTGCCCGAGAGTTTTTAGAGAAATATTTTAACCTACAAACAAAGAGTACACATGGTGATTCATTTGCAGTTCTGTTAGACGAAGATGGATTATTGCTCGCTTTGATGAAAGGTACCCAAGTCAATTATCCAAAGTCCTTTCATATAGGTTTTTCACAGGAGAGCGAAGAACGGGTGAACGAGATCTATCAACACTTGAAGAATGATGGATTTGATGTAAAACCACCAAAAAGAGCTCATCGCTGGACTTTCTATGTTAAAGCACCAGGTGGGTTCACCATCGAGGTTTTTTATTGAACTTAGACATTTAATTATCGTTCAATAACAAAAGATGTTCATTCGTAATCCTAGGATTCTATTTAAATTTATTATCATTATGAAGGGACAAAATAATTATGAATAAAGTTCAGACGATTCTTTCGCTTAACCTGTTTAATCGAGAAATAGACATTTTATATTTCAAACAACCTGATGAAAATAAAATCCATAATTCAATTGATATTCAATCGTTTTTCCCCATTCTCTGTAACCCTTCATCTGTAAGGAGGTCATTAGCATGAAAGCCGCTGCAATTTCTACTTTTGGTCCTCCCAATGTTTTGCAAGTAATGGATTTTGATAAACCTCATGCTGGTGCAGGACAGGTTCGGGTCAAGGTCAAAGCTGCTGGAATCCAGCCATTCGACTTAGCCGTTCGGAGTAGTGGCTGGGTACCACCAGGTATGGAGATAGGGTATCCACAGATTCTCGGGAACGAGTTCGCTGGAATTATTGATCAAGTCGGAGAGATGGTTACTGACTTCTCTGTCGGCAATGCAGTCCTTGGATGGGCTTTACTAGCAAGCTATGCAGAATATGTGGTGGTTAACGTTGACCAGATTGTGCATAAGCCAAAGAACATGTCTTGGGAGGAGGCAGGTGCACTAACAGCCTCTGGTCAAACCGCACATACCGCTTTACAGGAACTTGGCGTTAACAAGGGGGACACTATATTAATTCACGCTGCAGCTGGTGGAGTTGGTACATTTGCAGTACAACTGGCTAAGGCATGGGGAGCAACTGTCATCGGCACCGCAAGTAAACGCAACCACGAATACCTTCGAAAGCTGGGTGCGATCCCAGTAACTTATGGAGATGGACTTGCCAACAGAGTCCGTGCGTTAGCACCTGATGGTGTTGACGTAGCCTTTGATGCTGCTGGAGATGATGCTCTCCTCGCATCGCTAGAACTTGTCAAAAATAAAGAACGGATCGGCACGATTGTTGCATTCGATCTTGCAGAGGAGCTTTGTGTTCGCCCTATACGCAGCAAGAGGTCAGTAAATCGGCTTACTGAACTAGTAGACCTATACTCACAAGGGAAATTACAGATCCATATTAGGAAAACATTCCCCCTAAACCAAGCTTCAGATGCCCATCGAGAGATTGAGAGTGGCCATGGCCGAGGAAAAGTGGTTCTTACAATTGGATAAAACATAATACGATAACGGATAAATGGGAATTTTGAAGAGGCTTCTCACAATTAAGCGATAAGTCTCCTTTATATCACTTTTTTATTACTCACTTAAAAAAGGTGGAATTGTTGCAATCTGAGCTGGACTTCCGGTTCATAGGACCTATCCACCTATTTTTCAAAGAAACTTCTACTGTGACCCTTTTCATTTCAGGATTCACGATTTCTTTCGTTTATTGCATCACATCTTATTCTATGTACGGGCGAATGCAAGATTAGTGATTCCTAGTACAGCTTTAGTTAAGTATTTACTGCTACTCTTTATTTAATTTCTCAATCTTTATTACCCATTTATAAAAATTCAAGACAAGCATTAGTAAAAAAGGATTTACAAGTACTGAATACCATATCTTCCACCAACCATAGTTAAAATAGCCCCATGGCTCTGGCAGCAAAGTAATCATTTCATAGCCAACCATAAATAGTACCCAATAAAAATAATACTTAGCCTTTTTAAACAAAGTAGCACCAAAAGGATACCAATTTAAAAACATCATATTTACAGGTGGAATAATTATTGTAAGGGTTAGCAATGATTCCCATTCAATCCCTTTTGAAAAATACCAATAACCGTGATATTTTTGGTCAATATATAAATCAGCAAGTTCTTGTAAAGCAATAGTGAATGTCCATATATGAACAACTTGATTTTTAGTAAGATTTTTATTCGTTTTAAAGGCAATAAAATTAAAAATAATGATGGCAATAATAAGTCCTAACATTAAAAGTAGCCCCTTTATTGCCATTTTCCCCTTATTCGTATTCAATTATCCAAGTAATTTAAGGTACAATATCCCTCATATAAAAACATAATTAATATCAATTTCAATTAATTTATACTAATCTGATCCTGACCAGAAAGTCTCCCAAAACTATGCTAGAATTAGTTCGAAATAGATATACAAATAACTAAATGAAGACTAAAAAGATTCCACAAAGTGAATTGTCTATATTTATAAAAAATAAAAGGGAAGATAAAAGATGAAACTATTAACGCTAAACTGTCATTCCTGGCAAGAGGAAAACCAAGCTGAGAAGATAACATTTCTTGCCGAAACAATAAAAGAAAAATCATTTGATGTTATTGCTTTACAAGAAGTAAACCAAACGGTCGAAGAAAAGACTGTTTATGGAAATATAAAAAATGATAATTATGCATTGGTTTTATTGGACAAGCTAAAAAAATTAGGGAGCGAAAATTACTCACTTGTTTGGGAATTTTCCCATATGTACAAGAACTATGAAGAAGGGTTAGCAATATTAACAAAACATCCAATAATAGAAGAGCACTCTTTCTATGTCTCAAACATCAAAGATGAAAACAATTGGAAGACAAGAAAGATTGTTGGCGCAACCATTCAATATGGTATCGAGCAGTATACTTTTTATTCTTGTCATATGGGATGGTGGCACGACAACGAAGAACCATTCAAAGGCCAGGCTAAAAATCTGCTCAAAAATATAAATATGAACGGTAATGCTTTTTTGATGGGTGACTTTAATAATAATGCATTTATTAAAGATGAGGGCTATGACTATTTAATTAGTCACGGGCTTATTGATACCTATCATCTTGCAGAACTCAAAGATGATGGTGTTACAGTAAAAGGTGAAATTGCTGGATGGAAGGGAGATATTCAGGAAAAAAGAATTGATTTAATACTCACCAATCACAAAGTTCCAGTTGAATATTCAAACGTAATATTTAATGGCAAAAATAAGCCTGTCGTATCCGATCACTTCGGGGTAGAAATAAAATTAAAAAATACTTAATGATGTTAGAGAAAAGTTATGGTAGGCGAAGCTGTTCTCAAGTTACCCTGTCAGTAATGTATTTTAAGCTCGTCAAAAATAGGAACTGAAGTTAATTATCATTACCTAAAAGAACCAATGTCGGTTAATTCTTAATTTATAGTGAAGAAATGAAAGGTATTTGTGCATATCTTCTTATATGCACTGCTTAGTTCAAGCAACAAGCATCGATAACTCTGTTTCAATAATGAAAAGGGGTGCTTTGCCCCCTTTTGCACAGTAATTTTCAAAATATCTTAATCTTTTTATTCCTAATTATTCAGAAACGTAATCGCCAATAATTAGCGATACCTATCATAATAAAGACATATACACCGATCATAATTTTGAAAACCTGTATAACAGCTTCATCGAAAAGTAGGACAATGAAAGGAATTGTGATGACTATCAATCCTAGTATTATTGTAGTTAATCCCATTCTCTTAGCATACTTGTCTTTATCTCCATAAAAAGTATTATCGTCATAGCCTATAATTAATGATAACATCTTTTTAACTCCTATTAGATAACCAAAATAAATGATAATGATTCCTATACCTATAGTTATTAAAGTGCCCATAAAACCACACCACCATTGTTTATTTCTGTAATTTTATATACGATTGGAAGTGGAAAAGGTTTCAATTTAGTTAATAAGAAAATGCGAAGCTTCGATTATTAAAGTATCGCCCTCTTTAGTTTAGTGCTTTTATTTACGTTATTGTAGGTTTTTCTTCATAAGAGATGCTACCTGTATATTATCATGCTGTGAAGTGTTCTCTAGATGCTTAATAACCCTTTCTTGTCGTTCTACAGAATGGTTTTGACTAAGTTTAGCTTTTGCTTCTATTTTTGTAATATTTATTTTGAACGCTACAATTCCTTTACTCATTCCTTCGATAAACCGAGGTTCAACATCGTTTAAATTGTATGGACTATCAGGGCTTTCATATTTAATTACTAAGTCATTTAAAGAATCAAATATTATCTTTTTATCTTCAATTACTTCAAGCTTTCCATATATATGGATAGATACATAATTCCAAGTAGGTACTGCTTTCATTGTTTCGTACCATGAAGGTGAAATATAACAGTGTGGCCCTTGGAAAACAGCAAGAACTTGTTGGTTTTCTGCATCCTTCCATTGTTCGTTCGGACGTGCAAAATGACCGTATAAAGCATTTTCAGACTTATTTAACATCAGTGGTAGATGTGTAGCATATGGTTCTCCGTTATGCTGAGAAAATAGAGTTGCAAAGCTATAGTTTTCGATAAAATCAAATATTACTTCTTCATCATCAATTTTAAAATGTTTAGGTATATACATAATCGTCCACCTCTCAAAAATGTTAAATAAGTGTTTTAACCATTATAAAATCAACTTGTTCCTCATCTCCCATATAAAAGGAGTGGGCTCCTGTTTGAACAAACCCCATTTTCTTATAAAAAGCAATAGCATTTTCATTCTTTTCCCATACACCTAACCAGATTTTAATTTTACTCTCCTCCAATGCTATTTCGATCGCTTTATTTAACAAATATTTGCCAAGCCCGTGTTTTTGAAATTTACTCCTTATATAAATCCTTTCAATTTCAAGTGACTCATCCCCCATTTCTTCAGTTTGCGCATCATTCATATTGACCTTTAAATAGCCAGCAACTTCATGCTCGAAATAAACAAAAAAGAAATGTGAAGACAGATTGGATAATTCTTTTTCTAATTGGTTTAAGTGAAATGCTCTTTGTAAATAGACATTCATATTTTCCGGTGTATTCTGATGCTTAAATGTCTCATTAAATGTTTCATAACTAATTTCCTGTAGCTTGTGTAAATCCTTAAGCGTGCACTTTTTTATCTTTATTGTCATTTCAAAATGTCGCTCCTTTATATCATCAATCATTTCTCTTGTTTTCCTTTTTCAAATTCCTATAAAAAATAGTAAAGTCCTTGCTTATCATTCCAATTTCAAGGACAACTACTTAGCAGTATGAACTTTGTTGTAAATGCAACAAAAATAACATAGGTTTAATTTAACGGATTTTTGTTGTATTTGCAACAAAAAATAACATTTCGATACTAAAGCATTGAATCATAAAATACATATAAACGATAAAAATGTATAATATTAAAATTAGGAGGGAGTTAGATAAAGTACATTTCAATTGGTATCGCCGCTTTAATTTATTCATCTATATTAGATTATTTAAGTGAAAATTACGGACTTAATTACTTTTTAAAACGAATCCTTTTAGCAGTTTTAATTGGTATTACCTATATAATTTTCGGAAAAATATTCAAAAATAATAAAGAAAAACATGCAAAGATTGACCTTTAAAAACAACATCAGTCTTTTGCATGTTCCTAATATGTTGTGTTTTGTCTAACTAGACCAATACTAATCAGTTCCAGAACCACTCATATAACCAAAATCTAGTCAGGATTGTAGTTTAACAAGTTATTCTTATAAGATTCTTGATGGTGGCTAAATGAAAAAGCGGAACCCAAAGGTTAGCCCTTTTTATATCAATCTTTCTCTTCGTCTACTTCTTCCAAATATACCTCATGCTCTCCTAAATAAATAGGCCCGTTTGCATGGTCAATTCTAATAGGCCATTCATATGGAACTGCTAGGCGTTTCGCAACAGCTCTCCAAAAATTACTCGATTCGGTTTCAAAGTCTTGGAAGTCTTTTAGTAGTTCTTTATAAGAAGTACCGTCAAATTGTACATTCATTTCTTGTAATCGCATGAAAGCCATATGTCTAATTTCAAGCTCTGCAGCCTTCTCCATTTCTTCCTCAGTTGCCTCACCAATAATCGTTCCTGGTGGAGGTAAGATTGCGTAGATATTATCCACTTCAACTTCTGTTCCCTGTGTCGGAACCATTTTTTCTCGAATACGATTAAACATATATTCAACTCCTACTAGTTGTAATCCATTATATATTATCCTATTTTATCCATATACGAAAGAAGAAAAATAGATATCGAATTCCCCATCCTACCGCCTTAAATTTTGCTCAGTAATTTCTTTGAATTGTTTAGATATGAAAGCCATGAATTGATCGTTTACGAGAATTCATTCTTTAAATTCTAGAAATCACTATCTGCAAATTTTAGCTTAAGTCCTTTTTAGCAAGGGAACCAATATTGTAGAACCATTATTTTAATAAAGCCTTTGGAAATAGATGACTAAAAAACCTGAGCATCCTCAAAGTAACCCATTCGATAGATGGTCGAAGGATAATATGTGCTGCTTTATACACTGATTATCATTTCCAAGCTTTTTTTATATTCAAGAATCTTTAATCGTTTAATAATGTTTTTTCCATGAGAGAAAGTATGCGAAAGATTGGATAAGTGGTAGCAGCAATATAAGAATAATTGGATAATACGGAAGCTTTTCTGAAATAAACGGATAGATAAGCAACAGTGCAGTGATAACTGGAAATGCATACCACATTGTTACGAATGAAGCTCTGCACGCTTTGGCAGTAATCTCACGCTCTCTCTCATCACTTTCTTCAAAATTAGGTGGCAAGAAAAATGCCTTTGCTAATGATTTATGTTTCTTTTTACTTTTCATAATCAAAATTACTGTAATAATTCCACCTATTACTAGGGCGGCAGCAACAGGGGTAGCATTTAATGTTACTGTCCAAGATGGCTCTGGATTTTTAATAACTTCGGCAAAATCCATTTGTACATGATAAAAGGCTATCATCGCCCACCCAAACAAAACCAATATTCCGACAGACAGAAGAAATTTTTGAACCATCTTTATTTTTCCCCCTCCATAAAAAATATTTCTTCAATTGGCAACTGAAACGTACGCGAAATTTTCATGGCTAGTAACAAGGATGGAATATAGCTTCCCTTTTCCAAGGCAACAATCGTTTGTCTTGTCACATCAACTGCCAGAGCTAGATCATTTTGCGTATAACCATGCTTCGCTCTCAATTCTTTTACACGATTTGTTAGTTCCATTGCTCTCACCTTCCAACTATTCTCAGCTAAAATTTGTATACTCTGCTTTACATTTTGTAAAGTTTACTATACATTGAAGATAAAAAAATTTAGTACCTCCTTCCTTGTTCTTCTATTATAAACACATTGTATACTTAACTTTACATTTTGTAAAGTCAACTTTACACTCCTAATGAGAAAAAGAATGAAAATGCTACATGATGACTCTTAAAAGTCTCCCTACTGAATACTCCTTCAATCTAAAAAGAAATAGCCCATTTACGAGTGTGCCTAAGGGAAACCAAAAACGAAGGATAATTTGAAAAGAAAATTAGATACTCCAGGAAAATTGAATAATGCTGTGGTGCCTAGAGGATTTAACTATTCCAATAATAATTGATATATAGATAAACGTCCTCCGTGCCTAGACTTTATATATTCAAACCATTCTTAAAGGACATCCCTAATTTATAAGGATATCCTTTCACCTAACGAATGCTATAGAATTAAAAAACCAGTTGCACCAAAACCATATAAAATAATGTACCCCCGGCAATTGAAAGAAGCATATTTTTCTTCCAAATATGTAGCAAGGCAACTGCTGCCACTGCAAGAAATTCTGGGATACCATGACTTCCTGATAGTACATTTACATCCTTAAAACAATAAATCACTAAGAGGGCAATGACCGCGGATGGTAGCACTTTTCCGAGATATTGGATATACTTCGGGGTAGGCTTACCTGCTGGGAAAATGATAAAGGGAAGAAACCTTGTAAGCATTGTACCGAAAACGACCATTGCAATCGTTATTATTTGCTGTGTTATCGTCATTGTCATGCAGCTCTTACCTCCTCTTTCTCTAATGGCTTTCTAAGAAGAGTAAGTACCCCAAGTATGGCAATCATAGCTGGGATAATGAAATAGTCTCCGCCAAAAGCGATTAAGCATAAAGCTGAAAGCCCCAAACCTGCAAGGGCACTATGGTGCTTTTTCTCTTTCATCCATTGTTCGATGAAAATGACAATGAAGAGAGCTGTCATAACAAATTCGAGTCCCTCGGTGTTGAACTTGACATGTGAACCTAAAATGCCCCCGATCGTTGCCCCTATAACCCAATACGAATGATTGAATAAAGTGACAAAAAACATAAACCAGCCCTTGTCTACACTCTTCGGAATATCAACGGTACAATTGATTGAAAAAGACTCATCACAAAGCCCAAAAATGAGATACGGCTTCTTCTTTCCGACTTCCCTAAACTTATCTAGCATCGAAATGCCATAAAACAAATGTCTTGCATTTACCATTAACGTTAAGAAAAGAGCGTTAATCGGATTGAAGGCGACAAGCAATAAATTAGCTGCGACAAACTCCATAGATCCCGCAAATATGAGCAAACTCATTAGAATCGGATAAATTGCGCTAAACCCCAATGAATTCATAAAAATGCCATAAGCAATTCCTAGGAAGACAAATCCCGTTAATATCGGGACAGTATATGGAAAAGCGGAACGACAAGCCATCCATATTTGATTTCTATTTTTCATATAATTCACATCCTGCAGTTTTCTTTATATAATTTTTAACATACAAAATCCATACAATAAATAAATTAATTGTATGGATTACAATTCTCCTTATATTCGAAAATGCTCCAACTTGATAAAATAGGAGCTACTAAATGCTAAATATCAGCCAATCAAAATCATACAATGTGATTTTATAAATACATACAATAAATGATATGATGAGAGTACCTAGTAAATAATTAGAGGTGGAGTATGCCAGTTAATTCATTTGAACATTATCCAATGTCTTGGAAGCCTGATAAAGCCACATTGAAGCGTCCCTTTTATCAATCTCTTGCATTATATCTTGAACGTGATATCGTTAATGGCTTTTTAGCCCCTGGGACAAAGCTGCCCCCGCAACGAGAGTTAGCAGATTTTCTCGACTTGAATTTCACGACGATTACTCGTGCCTACAAAGTGTGTGAAGTAAAGGGGTTAATCTATGCAGTTACCGGTAGCGGAACGTTTGTTGCACCTAATGCTGCTCGCTCGATTACGATTTCCGCCGAAAAGCAAGCAAACCTCATTGAACTAGGCTTTGTCGAATCCTTTGAGGAAACGAACACGCTTATTAAAGATAGTATTCAGAGAGTAAGCGAAAAAAAATATGTCGAGCAACTGCTTACTTACAACGACCCGACTGGTATTCCCCATCAAAAAACAGCTGCACTCAACTGGATGGAACCGTTCGGGATTCACGCTGACCAAGAGCATGTAGCAATTGTTTCTGGTGCTCAGAATGCATTGGCGGTTACATTGGCTTCCCTTTTTGAACCTGGTAATCGCATCGCAACAGACCTATACACCTATTCGAATTTTATTGAATTGGCAAAAATATTACACATCCAATTGATCCCTATCGTAGGAGATGAATATGGGATGCTGCCAGATGATCTAGAAAAACAATGTAGTCAATTGAATATTCATGGGATTTTTCTCATGCCTTCATGCAGCAATCCTACTACTGTGATGATTCCAGATTTTCGCAAGCGGGAATTAGCTGAAGTGATTCGCAAATATCGGTTAATTTTAATTGAGGATGACATTTATGCCTTTTTAACTGCAGGTGTTATTGAGGATTATAGGCAACCGATGTATCAATTGCTTCCTGAACAGAGCGTTTATATTTGTGGCACTTCCAAATCAATATGCTCTGGATTAAGAGTTGCGTATATGGTATTTGGCGATGCATTACGCGAGAAAATACTGAAGGGTATTTTTAATATCAATGTAAAAACATCCTCCTTTGATGCAGAAGTGATCACAGAGCTAATCCTTTCCGGGAAGGCTCATCAAATCGTTTCGCAAAAGATACAGCTTGCAAAAACAACCAATGAGTTGTATTTTGATTATTTCCCGATTAAAAAGAATCATGAACATCCTCTTAGCTTCTTTCGCTGGCTCCCAATCGAAAAAGAAATTGATGCACAAGCACTAGAAGCAGACTTACAAAGACACGGTGTACGTGTATTTCATTCCGTACGTTTTTTAAGTGGGCAGTCTAGACCTGAAAAGTATTTGCGTATTGCATTAGCTTCAACAAATTCTTTACAAGAGTTAGAAATAGGATTAACAAAGCTTAAAAAGTATCTTGATAATTGATCGCTTTAAAACTCTTGAAAGCGCCAATCTATTCATTAAAAGGAATATTAGATTATGTTCCTTTTAATGAATACACTTCTTCTTCCTAAGTATTAGCATCATTCTTTGCCATATAGCTTGGAAATGCCTCATTCTTTGAAACTCTTATCATTTCACTAGGTACGTATTTTTTAAAATACTTTTCCACCGCTACATGGATATCTTTTCGATACCATTTGGATAGTCCATGATCCTCAAATAATTTTGGCATTCCTAATCGTTCTGAACGCTTCCCCATCGAACCATCCCCAATGCTTAATGTATCAATCCAAATATGGTCTACAATCCCTTCTAATGCCTTTGGAAAGTTAGGGGTAAATGGTAAAACAGGAGAAATCGAGGCTTGAGTTGATATTCCTGCATCATGGAGTTCTTTCAAAACGTTTAACCGCAGTTTGATTCCTGGTGCATAAGGTGAAAAGATCCTCTTTATATCTTCTCTATCCGTCTCAATCGTCATCGATACAAGAAGTGTACATTTTTCTTTCAATTGTGTTAATAAATCTATATCCCTTTTGATTAGCGGTCCACGTGTTTGAATTTGGAGAAAATCAGGAGGATGTTCAATCATTTCCTCTAATAGCCCTCGTGTAATAAGTGCTTTCCGCTCAATTGGTTGGTATGGATCAGTTGCAGAAGACATAAAAATATTAACCGGATTTGGTTTCTTACGAAGTCTCTTCATTTCATTTCGATAAATGTCGGCTGCATTTGTTTTAATATCAACCCATTCACCCCAAGGAAGGTCTTTAAATTTTTGGATTGGCATTTCCCTTACATAACAATACAAACAAGAAAAGCCACAACCACTGTATGGATTTAGTGAATGTGTAAATCCTACATCTAAATATCCCTTTGCCTCGGTTAGAATTTTTTTGGCCATATTCTTTTTTATTTCAAGTCCCATCTTTTCACCTTCTCTCTTCAAACACTATTTTCATTATCATAGCAATCGTTACTCGAGAAATCAAAAAGCTAATATAAGTTTCACTTGAGGTTTCTCCTTTGACATTCATTAGCCTCGTTTTCCAATTTAACTTGCCCGCCTATGCTCTCTTGAACAGGATTTTGCTTCTCGTATTAGTTATTGATTTTTGGTTGAATCTCTATATCAATAATTGATAGCTAGCTCTTGTTCATCCTCACTAATAGGGAGAAAAGCTTTTAGTTGTTGTTGTTGTTTTTCTTTTTTATTTTTCTTTTTATTTTTCTTTTTGCCCACGTATCGTAGATCGTTGCAAGGACGTATCGTCAACTTCTTCACGGTCACAAAAGGATTCAAAATAGTCGGTGGCATTCCTGATTTTTTATAGATAGATCCTGAATTCATACAATCAATCCAAGACAGGCTTCCCACCTTTATTCTAGTAGTACTCTTTTCCAAAGTTTTTAAGACAAAATAAAAATACCCCGTAAATAGCGTTTTGCGAGTACCATTTACGGGGCTGTTCTTCATATTAAACAATCGGAAGCCAGCAATCTTTAAAGCTAACAGACATGATTTTTAGAAAAGCATTAACTCACACTTTTTCGAAAATAATGAAAGGAAGCTTCTACCTGAAAACCGCAGCTTTTATATAGTTTAAATGCCCTCTCATTGAGACTGTCTACTTCAATCATTATATTTTCTATCCCCTTGCTTTTTAATTCGTTTATGATCAACATTATTAACTCTCTCCCAAAACCTTTTCCTTGGTATTTTTGTGATACACCAATTCCAAATATGGAGGCTTCATTATTTTCAAAACTAACAGAACCGATACCAATCCGTTTTCCCTCTAACTTTGCGACATATTGGACTCGATTATTCGCTTCAAATATTTTCGTTATTATGCTTTTAGCAACCTCATAGTCATCATTAAATATTTCCTGACTTAGGTGAATGATTCCATCCAGATCATTTTGTTCTGCCCTTTGTAAACTGATATTCGGAACATTTTCTATCTTCATTTCACTTGAAGGATTATTGTATCTTAAAGAATACTCTGTGAAGTCTAACTCTGCATTTAACTTTTTTATTGTTTCTAATCCATCATCAGATTCTGGTTCACAGATAAACATTAAACGTGGTATATGATATTTTTTAACTTCTTCTATAGCTTCTTCAAGCAATCTGTTAAAATACCCTTTTCTTCGATATTCAGGCAACGTATATGCCGATATTTCTGCTTCCTCGTTCATCGGAATAAACATCGTCAGCAAGCTCACTAACCTATTATCCTTGTAAAGTAAGAATATGCTTTTTATGTCTTGATGAAAATTCATCGATGTATCAAGAAATAGACTTCCATTTACCCCATCATGGTTCTTACATATTCCTTCAACTTCCCTTATTTCTTTGATGACTTTTTCGTTAAATTTTGTAAGTTTTCGAATCTCCAATGTGAATTCCCCCATCTTCGTTACTTTATTGCTTTTTACAGTGCCCGCTTTCAAAGTTGTCGTAAATAATGGAACAGCAATAGTTGATTACTTAAAGTTTTTAATTCCTTTCCTAGGATTACCTAAAATATACAATGGAACTGCTATTGAATAAATACAAAAAACCAAATAATTGCAACTATTGATATTATCGTTGCAAAGTAATTTGGTATATTTCCACATTCTTAATTCCTTCCTTTATTCGGATATTTCGGGATGGTCCTACAACAAAAAATTGATGAACATCAATTCTCTATTAAAAATAAAAC
>NZ_CADEPK010000353.1 GCF_902829255.1 Metabacillus niabensis
TCTTCATTGTTTTTACTATTGTTAAATGCGATGACATTATCCTTACCTTTCATTACCTCTAAATAATGAATTTGATGACCATCACTATTATGTACTTTAAATATGAAACCAGCTTCTTCAACCTTAGCACCGACACTTGCGTCAAAGTTTTGTGTAAGGAACCATCCGCCAATTGTATCAATATCCTCATCAGAAAATGCTGTACCAAGGAGATTATTTACATCTTCTATAAGAAGTTTCCCATCGAGAATGTAGTGGCCGTCATTTATTCTACGAATTTCTGGTATTTCATCTTCATCGAATTCATCTCGAATTTCACCAACGATTTCCTCTAAAATATCCTCCACCGTTACTAATCCTGATGTCCCACCATATTCATCAATTAAAATAGCTAAATGTGTTCGTTCTTTTTGCATTTTCAATAACAAATCATGGATTGGGATCGTTTCGATGACGCGAATAACTGGGTTAATAAATGTATCGATTACAAATTCCTTATTGCTTTCCATATCTGTAAATCTAGAGGTTAAAAGCTCTTTTATATTTAGGAAGCCTACTATATTGTCCTTGCTTCCATCTGTTACAGGATAACGGGTATACTTCTCATTTTTAATAAGCTCTAAAATTTCATCATAGGAATCTTCGACTGAAATTGATACAATCTCAGTTCGTGGAACCATGATTTCTTTTGCTAACTTCTCGTCAAATTCAAATATATTATTGACGTACTTAAGCTCATTTTTATTTATTTCTCCACTTTTATAGCTTTCAGATAACAAAATTCGAAGCTCTTCCTCAGAATGTGCTAATTCATGCTCAGAGGCTGGCTTCAGTCCAAATATTCCTACTAAAACACGGGCAGATCCATTTAAGAACCAAATGAATGGATACATAATTCGATAGAACCATATAATTGGATTTGCAAACAGCAATGTTACCGTTTCTGCTTTTTGTATTGCAACGGTTTTTGGGGCAAGTTCACCGACTACAACGTGCAAAAATGTTACTAACGCAAAGGCAATACCAAACGATAAGATATGTGTTATCGACTCGTTAAAATGTAAATATTCAAACAAGGGATGTAATATCTTTTCTACGGTTGGTTCTCCTAACCAACCTAGTCCTAAAGCTGTGACAGTAATCCCCAACTGACATGCTGATAAATATTCATCTAAATGTGAAACTACCTTTTTTGCCGCCTTTGCTCCTTTTTTCCCTTCAGCAATTAATTGGTCAATTTTTGACATTCTGACCTTTACAATAGCAAACTCTGTTGCCACAAAAAAACCTGTTAAAGCAATTAATAGAAAAATTAAAATTAAGTTAATTGTCGTCAATGAGTAGTCCTACAAAAGTAAGACCTACACCTCCTAATAAATTGTATGATTGTTTATTATTCACTATTTCATCCATGAGATTCACCTTGCTAATTAAGCAGAAGTAACAAAGATTGAATTAATGAGAGACTTTCGTGTGAGACATGCTTTTTAACATATTCCTGATTTTTCATGTTACTTTTATCTAGCTGTGATAATACTTCGGTTACATCCTTTTCTAAGCATTGAATTTTCAATCGCAGTTCAAGGACATCAATTTCTTCTGCATTCTCTTCAATTATTTTTCTTTTTATTTCATCTAATGACATACCATCAGCTTTATGTTTTTCAATTAATTTTATTTGTTCAACTGTCGATTTATCGTAGTAGCGATAATTAGAAGCAGAACGTTCTGCTTTTAACAACCCTAAGTTGGTATAATAATCGATCGTTCTCTTTGTTACACCTGTTATTTCTGCAAGTTCTCCTATTTTTAGCTTTTCAGTCCCAATCGTTAAACCTCCAAACTATAACGTGATGGTTTTATTATATTTGTACAAATTCATTTCAACAACTATTCAAGTGAGTAATTAATAAAATGTTCACAAATATAAGTGAATGCTTCATTTATTGCTAGCACCTTGGACTATTCTTAGCTCATTATTAAAGCATTAACAATAAATACGATTAAACATAGATAAAGGTTTCAAAAATTTACTCTTCATGATATAAAAGAGAAAAGGGGGTGTATTATGTCCCCTCTTCAACTATTCATATCTGTTAGTATTTTAAAGCTAGTCTAATTCAACAAAAGTTACACCTAAAGCTTAAATGTATTAACAGTATCCTTCAGTTTTGTTGCAAGCTCTGATAACGTTCCGGCAGATGCTGAGATCTCCTCCATCGTCGCCATTTGTTCTTCTGTAGATGATGCAACGTTTTGTACATGAAGTGAGGATTTTTTAGAAATCGCAGAAATTCCGGCTACTGATGCTGAAACCTCCTGTGCACTTGCTGACATTTGTTCAGAAGTTGCCGCTATTTCACTAGTTTGATCCTTCATTTTATCCATTGTTTTTATAATTTCCCGGAAAGCAATATGTGATTTGTCGGCTATTGTTAACCCGTCTTGTACATCAGCTTTTACCTTGCTCACCGATTTGTTTGAACGTTCCATATCTTCCTGAATTTCAAAAATCAACTGTGAAATCTGAGCAGATGATTTTTGTGATTGTTCAGCAAGTGCGCGTACCTCTTCTGCAACAACAGCAAAGCCTTTTCCATGCTCTCCCGCTCGTGCTGCCTCAATCGCTGCATTTAATGCTAGTAAATTCGTTTGGTTTGCAATTTCATTTATCACCTTTGTAATCGAATCAATTTGTTGTGATCGTTTATCAAGCAGTGCGATGACTTCGCCTGTTTCTTGAACAGAGGTATGGATAGCATGCATCTGTGTTACTGTTTTTCCGACATAGTCACCGCCAAGAACTGCCTGTTTACTTGCGCTTTGTCCAGCCTCAACAATTTGTGACGTACTTTCAGCCATATTATTTATTCCGAGCGCAACTTCCTCTAACGCTATTGATGTTTCCTCAACACTATTCGTTTGCGCATCCGCTCCATTTGCTACTTCTTGTATCGCATCGGCTACTTGTGCTGACGCTAAACTTGTTTGCTCAGCACTTGCGTATAGCTCTTCAGATGAAGCAGCTACCTGTTCAGACGTATCGACGACATTGCTTATGAGCATTTTTAAACTATCCTTCATATGACGATAGCTTGTTGAAAGCTCCCCAAGCTCATCCTTTGTATTATCAATGATTTCGATTGTAAAATCCCCTCTCCCCGCATTTTCCAAAGCATTTGAGAGTGAACGAAGTCTTCTTTTTAAATTTCGCGTAAACAAGAAGACGATAATCGATGCTATAACGATAATAATTAGTAATGAAATGATAAATTTTACTATAAAGCTATTAATTGTATCATCGATAACCTGCTGTGACGCACCAACATAAAAAATACCGATCGCATCACCATTTTTATCATTTAGTGGCATATAAGCTGATTGATAAAGATATTCAGCCACCTTTGCTTCTCCGTAGTACTTTTCACCTTTCTTTAAGACTGCCTCAGCAACTTCCTCAGAAACAGTAGTCCCAATCGCCCGTTTTCCATCAATTTTAACATTTGTTGCGATCCTCGTATTCCCTTGAAAAATTGTGACAGTATCGTCTGTTTCCTCACCAATCTGATCAACAAGCGCAAAATTTTCATTCATAAGCTCATTGCCTTTATACAAATTTCCGTCCTTAATCTCCCAATCACCGGGAAATCTACTATCTATATAAGAATAAGCTAACCCTAAATCACCCTTTGCTTTCTCAATTGCAAAGCTTTTGATCCCTTTTGTTACCTCATGAACAACTAATGCACCAATTGTTATTGAAAAAAGCAAGATGATAGCAACAACAATGAGATTTATTTTAGTCCCGATTTTTAATCTCCCTTTTAACATAAATGTTCTCCTTTACTTTATATGTATACATATATATCGGATCATTTAATAGAGATTTTTAGATTAAAATTATTTTTAGATGATAATTTTTATTGGAAAATATACCCAATTAAAAAATTAATCATTAATAAAATCTCATAAAAGGGAGCAGGTATATCAAATCATCAAATCGTTGCCAATACAAACAAAAGGAATGCCTCCTATAAGCATTCCCCTCCTCATATATTTAACTAACTGTTCCCTATCGATTATTTCTTCTAATTCTTGAATAATAAACGTAGGATACTCTACTAAAGAAATTTCAATTCCCAATAGTTTAATACACTCTTTTAGTTTCTGTTCTATTGTTCAACCTACACACACGTTTCTTTCGAGTATAAATAGATTAGCAGGTTGTATTCACAATCTTGTAGCATCGTTTATCTTACAGCTCCTAAACGGCTATATTTACGCTTTACACTTATAAGTGAACGGTCAAGCTTATTGGCTACCTCATTTAATGTATAGCCTTCCATTACTAGCACTTTCAATTGGTTTTCTTCTTTTATACTCCAAACCTTGTATGAGGTTGGATTTTCATATTTTCTTTCCTTTTCAACCCATGATGGTTCAGGAATAATTGTATGTGGTTCAATTTTTGAAAAATCTATTTTCTCACGATTATCTTTTGCCCATTTCCAGAAATCTTCAGGATGAATAAAATAAAATTGCCTGCTGCAGCGAGTCGTTTTTTTTGTACTTTGTAACCCATGCTTTGTTATCCAGGCTCTAACAGTCGTTGCATCCTTTTGAACTAATTTCGCTAGTTCATAGGTTGTCAGGTACCCGGTTTGCGCCTTCGTATTTGATATACCTAATCGCTTCAACTTATTTTTGATTGATTCCTCTGTCCGATTTAACTTCTTCGACATCGTTGTAATCTTAAGTTTTCCAACATTATCTTTTAAAAAATCAATCTCTTCATCTGTCCAATTTCTTCTTTTCACCAAAACACTCACCCTATTTAGTCAAATATGAATAGTAAATACGAATTAAATTATATCAATCACTTACGAAATTTCAATCTTTTTTTATTAGTAAAATACAAAAAAACTTCATTTGTGTAGTAAAATATATCTACCCATAGTAATTTTATGCGGAATTGTGTAAAATATAGTCGAATAGTCGTTCTTGATAGGAGATAATATGAAAAAGCAAATACCTAGACATAATTCAATTGGAGAAAAGCTTCGCGAAGCAAGAAAAGCAAAAGGACTTACGTTAGGTGAATTAGCTAAAGGGATCTGTTCTCTCGGTAAAATGAGCAATATTGAAAATGGCCATGTATCCGTTACAGATGAAGAACTGAAAAAATTTTGTGAGAAATTAAATATCCCTATTAATTTTTTTGCTGATCCTAATATTGAAGACAAAATTAATGAACTCGACAATCAAAAGCAAATCATCATAGACTTAATTAGGTTAAAAAATTGGAAATCGATCAAGCTGCAGTTAGCAAGCTTTAAGAAAAAAATTGAAACCTATGCCATTCATACGAGAGAAATAGATTATAACTATTTAAGCGGTGTCTACTATTATGAAATAAAGCATTATTTGCTTGCAGAAGAATTTTTAACAAAAGTGATGGAGGAAGAAGAAGAGAACAATTATAATCTTCGTCTCAAAATAAAAGCGTATAACGTTCTTGTCGGAATTTACTTTTATCAAAAAAAGAGCGCAAAAAGCAATTACATATTAAGTGAGGCGTTAAAACTTTCACAGGCAAGTCCTACGATCACAAAAGAGGAAAGAGACAATATTTATTATAATTTCTCAATTCTTAACCTATACACTGGCTTAAACGATTTGGCATTAAATTATATAAATAAAGTAAATCATCATATCATTTCACCGCTCGAAACAGAATATATAAAGCTTTTAATTTCATTTTTAGAAAATGACTCTGTCGATGAAATGAGAGAAGACTTATTTAATCTAAGAGAGAAAGTTCAACAAACAAATGATAAAGAAGGCATCCTTAGAGGATGGGCACTCATGATATACTCAGACATGACTGCTAAACCGGCTATAGAGCTTATACAGCAATGGAAGGACAGTTTCTACTTCGACTTAGATTTAATCTCTCAAGAATTTGAAGAGGAAACATTATCATTGTTACAGTTAAGTATTTATGTCTGTTTAAAAAAATCCGAAGAGCAGGATCTTATTGAGGAACTATTTGAGAAAACAAGAACATTTCTTCCAAACATCTCAAATCAAGAGCTTATTGCAAGAAGCTACTTTTTAGAAGGAATTTTTGAAAGAGTTTATAAGCAAAATTCTGAAAGAGCCCTTACTCTTATGCAGCAAGCACTAGACACATTCGACAAAGCTGATGAAGGCTTATTAAAGGCAGACATTCTGTTTGAAATCAGCAGCTTATTAGGAATAGATAATCAAGCAATGGATGCGCTAAAAATTTATCATTCCCACACAAAAGGAAATTTCTTGTTTACTCATTTTCATGAACTGACATTACCAAGATTAAAATATTGAGATGTATAGAACGAGAAAGAACAGAACGTTTGTCTTTTCTCGTTTTTTATCCTTCACTTTTTATACTGGCTTCTTATTAGATTCAACATTCGGCTAATAGCTGCTTATTCATTCTTTAAAAATAATCCAATCAAAAGAAGATGCCCTTTCCTAAGAAAGAGCATCTTCAAAAATTCTTACTCTACTCTAATAATTGTTAACGCTGCTCCTGTTGCTCCCCCACCTAGTAATGTTGCTACTCCTAAAAGTCCAAATAGTTCTAATGAAATTGTATCCCCTGCAGTTAAATCAACGATTACATCATTATTATACTGTGATATACCAACAACTGGTGAAATGATAGATCCAGGAATTGGTGTAGTACCATTGATTACTAGTCTCGAGCTTACTAAAACTCCAGCAGTGGTGTTAATTTGATAACTAATATAGTAGCGACCAGTAGCTGGAACGGTAAATGCAGTATCTGTTGCATTTGCAGTGAAATCATCTAAATTTTTGACATTCGGAAGTGGTATTTCTGTTCCACCAACAACTACACTAATTACACTACCTTCAGTGTTTGCAGCAAACATTGAGTTAGAAGTAACTGTAGCTCCTGTTGGGCCTGCTGCTCCTGTTGGGCCTGCTGCTCCTGTTGGACCTGCTGCTCCTGTTGGACCTGCTGCTCCTGTTGGGCCTGCTGCTCCTGTTGGACCTGCTGCTCCTGTTGGGCCTGCTGCTCCTGTTGGACCTGCTGCTCCTGTTGGACCTGCTGCTCCTGTTGGGCCTGCTGCTCCTGTTGGACCTGCTGCTCCTGTTGGGCCTGCTGCTCCTGTTGGACCTGCTGCTCCTGTTGGACCTGCTGCTCCTGTTGGACCTGCTGCTCCTGTTGGGCCTGCTGCTCCTGTTGGACCTGCTGCTCCTGTTGGGCCTGCTGCTCCTGTTGGACCTGCTGCTCCTGTTGGGCCTGCTGCTCCTGTTGGACCTGCTGCTCCTGTTGGACCTGCTGCTCCTGTTGGACCCGCTGCTCCTGGTAATCCCGGTGCTCCTGTTGGACCTGGTGCTCCTGTTCCCCCACTACCTTCACCAATATATAATAGTGAAACATCATCAACAATTACATCTGAAGAACCACTCCTAGGTAGATTATTAACCAAGACTAAGGCCTGTGTAGTGCCTAAAGGAGCCGGTGATGTTGTTTGATAAACTTCTAACCATGTATTATTATCTTCAACATTAGGTATCCGATCTTCGTCTATTATTGTAATTAAACCATAACCTAGAAAATTGAAGAATTGATCATAGTAACCGACAGATAAGGTAATAGGTGAACTTAGAGAAGTACCAACTCTAGCTAAAGATGCTAAAAGTTCAAAACTTTCACCAGCATTTGCTTCGACTATTTGGTAAATGTAGCCGTTCACACTATCGCTTAGCAACCTAGTTGAATAGTATCCACTATGAGAAAATTCTCTTGTTACAAATGCATTAAAAGGAATCCATGGTGTAAGTAGACCAGTCTCAAAGCTGTTGTTAATGACTCTCATAACTCAATAATGTCCCCTCCTTTACTATTAAAATTCACTAATTTTATGAACACACTATTATATATTTCTAATAAAATTTAGCAGTGTGGGGATATATTACTCAAATTAATTAGTTAAAATCATTAATTACTGGTGAAATTAGCCACTAAGGATTGTCCAATTTCTCAATTGACTATAAAAAATTGAGCCACTTTTTAAATTACTATCACGGATTTGATAACTTTCACACTATGAGGAATTAATTATTAACAGCCAATAACACTGAATTAAATTAAAGGATAGTCGAATACATCTAGGTCAATTAACAATATATCTTCACGATTGTAATATTAATAAACATTTCATTGAAAAGAGATATGATTGCTTTTCTCTGCTTATCCCCATTCAATTAAATATGCTGCAGAAAAAACAAAGAAGCTGTCTAAAGGGTTATCCCCTTTGTATCGAGACAGCTTCTTTGTCATAAGAATCATTAAATATCAGATTTTAGCTTTGAATAAATTGCGAGATCAATAAATTTCCCTTTAGATTTTTCCGATTGTCTAAGTGTTCCTTCATAGGTGAAACCTAGTTTTTGTAAGACTTTAATTGAGTTTACATTTTCTGGTTCAACCTTTGCTTCAACCCTATTAAGGTTTAGTTCTTTAAATGCAGTTTCTACTAAAATAGCGATCGACTCTGGAGCATAGCCATTTCCCCAATAAGGCTTTGCTATATCATAACCTATTTCAGTCTTGCAATTTTCAAGGTCGAATGAATTAAATCCACAGGAGCCTATTATTTCATTCGTTTCTCTTTGAAAGATCGAATAACGGATCGCTTTATTTTCTTCCGCAAGTCCATTTAAAAAGGTAATCATTTCAATCGCCTCATTAACATTTGTGAAACGATGAATATTCATATATTTCGTTACATTTGGATCAGACCATATTTTAAATAATTTAGGCGCGTCCTCTATTGTCATTTTTCTTAAATGTAACCGCCTTGTGTACAAATCGTTAATCAATACCTTTACCTCCTAGGATGAATTTGGATGAAATAAAAATATTGATATCTGCGCATAATTCAGTCCCTTCAGTTCCAGTTTAAAAAGCACGATAAAAGTTAATAGTTAATTTTCGTTGCAGTTACTCGCTTTCTCGAAGGAAACCGAGACTTTTTCTGAATCAACAAAGTGCAATAAAGCTTAACAAACATATTTATGCTTTCATAGGCTCCAATTTCATAATAGCACCAAAATACTGCGAGGCTGTAGTAAAAGTAATAAAAGCACAAAGCTCGCTAATCTCTTCATCAGATAGGTGCTCCTTCAATACCTGAAATGTCGCATCAGATATATTTCCCTTTTGTTTACTAAATACCTCTGCGAATGCTACTGAAATTGCTATTTTTTCATTGAATAAACGTGGATCTGGCTTTCCTTTTGCTTTACAGTACTCACAGCCATTCGTTTGTGCTAACGTTCTTCTTACTTGCTCTTTTAACTGAGCAGAAAGAAGTCCATCCTTTTCAAGCCCTTCCCCTAATTTATTCCACGAATTCATGATCTCTATGTTATGTCCTAACAGTTTTTGAAATGGGGTATCCCCGTGATTTGATTGACGAATTCTTGCCATACTTCATACCTCCTTGTACTATTAATAATATCGAAGTATTTAGGGATTTCACATTAAATATGAAATTGAATTCGGCTTAACTTTTTAAAAGACGAATAAAAAAAGGAGATTAACTTTAAAAATGAAAATTGATTCAATAGATAAGAAAATTATTGATGAATTAAGAGAAAATAGCAGATTATCGATGAGTGAGTTAGGAAGAAGAATCAATTTATCTTCTCCATCTGTAACAGAACGTGTAAGGAGAATGGAGTCATTTGGGATAATCAAAAAGTATACATTGGAAGTGGATTATGAAAAATTAGGACTTCCGATTCAATGCATAATAGAAGCTACCGTTAAGAATGGCGACTATACCTCTTTTAAAAAATATATTGAGAAGTTACCCAATGTTGAATTTTGTTATCGAATTGCAGGAAATGCCTGTTACATGCTTAAAATGCAATTCGATACTTTTGCTAAAGCAGAGGAATTTATTGAAAATGTGAATCCGTATGCGCATACGATCACGCATTTTATTTTTTCACAGGTCGAGACTCAATTTAAAATGGATTCTAACGATTATTCATAAAAATTCTATATGTAAGACTGCCTGTAATATTCATTATCATTATATAATGGAAGCACAATAATAAAAAACGAGAGATTCAACTATCTCTCGTTTTTTACATTTAGAAATTACACCGCTTCATTTTCCCACTTCTTGTCATCTTCAACAAATAAGATGCCTAATTCATGATGCTCTCCATCATATAACGCGCGTTGGGTAAAGCGGATTTCTCCATTAAAATCGATGACCTCGAGCTTACAATATGCTCGGTTTTTTTGAAGTGCTTGATAAAATTCGTCAATTGTTTTTACAGCATGACCATTTACCTTCATTATCATTTCCCCGACCTGCAGACTCATTTTCTCCGCTGGTGAATGTGGAAGAATCCCGAGAATCATTAATCCTTTATCACGCTTTGAAAAATAAAATGCAGCAGAATCATCGTTCATTCGTTGTCTTATCGTAATAAATTCACGCCCAACAATTGCAACAAGTATAGCAATAAAGGAAACGATCGGTACCCATATGCTAACGACTGAAACGAGCAATGTGATAATCCCTAACCAAATAACTCGAACGCCCGTCACCTTAATGCTTTCCTTTGGTAATGAACCTTGGACTTGCTGATGAAATCCTAGGAAAAACGGAACGAAAAGCAGCATAAATGGTTCACCGTTTACCGTTAACACAGGCCACCATGGAAGAGTGGACGATAGCTCTCCACCAGGAACTAAGAATAATAATGGAAGCATCCATGACCGATTTGCAACATGTGTTCCAATCGGCAAGCCTCTCGTACTCGTCTTTACATATGGTGATGTCCGCTTATGTGCTGTCCGAAAAATAAGCACACCTTCTGCAATGATTAATAAGCTAGCAACAATGCTTAACGACGAAAAACTCGTTTCCGATAAACCGATTAAAAATTGCTCGGCATTAGCAACTTGTCCATTAACTAATATTTGTGCGGCTAAAAAGGTTATACCAACGGAAAATGCTGCCGAAAGCAAACGTAGACGCAATGTTAACCCAAGTATTGCCGTCACAATCGCGAGAAGAACCAATGTGCCAAACGGAAGGCTTACTCCAAGTGCGAAAAGAATGATGGAAACAATCAATCCGATGAATAAACCTTTTGTATACGTAAACTTTAGCTCTTCATACATATCTTGAACACGGATATGAAAGGAATTTCTTTCTCGTTTAATGCGAATATATCCATGAGCAAGAGCTAGTAGAAAGAACAAATAAAATAGGGGATGAAGAAAAAAACGGCCAACTGCAAAAAGCAACTCTAGTAACCATTGTTCTATCAAAACAGAATCCCACCTAACTGTTTCTACTCTATTGGTTACTCATATTTTACCACCTCTATGAATAATTGAGTATGCTTATTTTAAGTTGTTCCATAGACTTGTATTTGATAAAGAAAAATCACTTAATGAATGATCAATTTCAATATGCAAAATATCCTCTATCATTTGGAGTGATTTTTTTATATCTGCTAAATTCAATGACAGTCTCTTACTGTTCTGAACTAAGTATGTAAAATAGTCACGAACGACTTCTTTATCAATTTGCTCTGTTTCTTTCACTGTCGTGTAATTTGCTAAATATCTGCAAAATAACTGAATCCATTTACTCTAATGAGCAGCACCCTGTGCATCCGCGTTTATCTCACTTAATTCTTTAATTAAATGCTGATAAACCTTTTCCCGATGATAGCTAGACTTTTTCATGATGAATCCCCCGGCTTTCTAATCGTTTATCATTTATCTTACAATGTTTTATCCATGAGCCTATTTTTAATATCATTCGTGTTCACTTATATGTATTCGACATTTTTATCAGTTTTCCGTCTAACCGGATTAAAATTAGTGGATCTTACCTAGACGTTTTTTATTTATAGGCATTCAGAAATAAGAAATTACGGGAAATAAAAAGGGACTAACGACAGGTTAGCCCCTTTTTGCTTATTCAAACAATGCCTTCATTCCCATTTTTAATTGCTGGTCATTTTCATCATTGTCTTTTAGTTCACTGATTTTTTGATTTAATGTATCGGCAGTCTGCAAATCAATTTTTCCTGTTACCGGAAGCTCATTTGCTTCTTGGAACTTCTTAACTGCCTTTTCTGTTTCTTTACTAAAATAACCATCCTCACGACCTGGCTCAAAGCCTAATCCCTTTAAAGCAATTTGTGCAGTTTTTACTTGCTCATTATTCATATCAACAACTAATGATTTATCGATTTGCAACGGACTTAACTGGTAAACAGCCGACTGGGAAACAGGGATTGTCGGTTCTACACCTTTTTTATGAATCCAATTTCCTTCAGGTGTTAACCATTTGTAAAGTGTGAGCTTGATGTTACTTCCATCTCCCATTGGAACAGCCTGTTGTACCGTTCCTTTACCAAAGGATGTGTCACCAACAACCTTATAGCCAGATGCCTCCTTTAAGGCACCTGCAAGTATTTCTGAGGCAGAGGCACTTCCTTTATCAATAAGAACTGTTACAGGATATTTCTTTTTCTCTTTTAAAGTAGAGAAATATCGTTTTTTATCACCATTGCGTTCTTCAATTTGAATATACGGATGGTCCTTTGTGACAAATTGCTTTAAAATTTCCTCAACGCTTTGCAAGTATCCACCAGGATTTCCACGAACATCTAAGACAAGACCTTCCATCTTTTTATCCTCTAAATCCTTAAGGGTTGCCTGAAAATCTTTAGCAGTATTTTCAGAGAACGATGTAATTTGAATATACCCTACTTTTTTGCCTTTATAATCCTTCATTGAGCCGAATACCGTTTCAACTGGAATTTCATCACGAACAACATCAAATGTTAATCTTTCTCGAGAATTTGGCCTCATCACCTCGATGGCTACCTTCGTACCTTTTTCTCCACGAATTTTCAAAACCGTTTCATGTAAATTTAGCCCTTCGACATCTTCACCATTAATTTTTATAATTTGGTCATCTGGCTGAAGACCTGCCTTCTCAGCAGGAGAGCCTTTAAAAGGTGCAACAATCGTTACTTTACCACCCTTCATTCCAACTTCCGCACCGATTCCTTCAAATGAGGAATCAAGTGATTGTGAAAATTGCTTTGCCGTCTCCTTATCCATATAAACGGAATACGGATCATCTAACGTAGACAGCATCCCTTGAATGGCACCCTCTAAAAGCTTTTCTTCATCAACCTCTTCTACATAACGAGTTGAAATGAGCTCTAGTGCCTGCTTAAACTTATCAAATCCTTTTATTTCAGAAGCTTCCTCCTCAGCACTAAATACATTTCCCATTACCGGGAGTGCTTCAGTCTTGCTCGCGTTCTCCTGATGGAAAACTTCCGTGCCTAAGTACATGCTACCTGCTCCTGCAATGAATGCTAGTACGATTAACAATGCGGCTACTCTCTGCTTCATCCTATACCTCCTTGAAATTCCAATATAAACAGGTTTTAACAAACTTATAAGTAGACTTTTATTAGTATATGTTATGCTTGGACAAATCATGTAAGCAAATGTGAAAAGAAACAGCTAATATTAGAAATAGCATTTTCATACAGGTGTGACAAATTCAATATATTTTAGCTAGTTTTGTTTTATATGAGCATTTTATTTGGATTTGTCCGTATGATTCTTTTTTTAGCATGTATTTTTCCTTAGCACCTCTAGTATTTCATCGTTTCTTTCCCGCTAGTTCAGAATGCGGTTTTTAACATTCTATCGATTAACTAATACTTTTGCATAATAAAAAGCCTCTAAAACAATTGTTTTAGAGACTTCAATAATGATTGATGTTTACCGAAGATACTTTCTTGGATTGACAGCATTACTCGATCCATTCCAAGGTCCTTCGTGGATTTCAAAATGTAAATGCGGTCCAGTAGAAATACCTGTATTACCCATGAGTGCAATTTGTTGGCCTTGTGAGACTGTCTGACCAGCACTTACCAAACTTGCTTCAAGATGTCCATATACAGTTGTATATACTTGTCCATTCATATTATGAGTAATAAAAACAACATTACCATAGCCACTCATAACTCCTGAGCGAATAACTGTACCACTTGCTGGAGCATAAATCGGTGTCCCAGAACTGTTTGCGATATCAATTCCCGCATGTAGCTTTCTTTTCCCTGTTACCGGGTGAACACGCATGCCAAATTCAGATGTGACTGTTCCAGATGCTGGCCATATGAAACTACTACTTACTTCAGCAGGTGTTTCTGATGATGACGAGTTACTAGAATTGCTTGAGTCGTTTGAGCTACTTGAGTTATTTGATGAACTTGAACTACTTGAGCTTTGAGTGCTTTCTGTACTTTGTGTACTTTGAGTCGTTTGCTTACTCTGCTGTGCCTCTTGTGCTTTTTTTGCTTCCTCAGCTTGCTGCTTGGCTGCTTCAGCTTGTTTTTTTGCTTCTTCTGCTGCAGCACGGGCAGCTGCTTCAGCGGCTTCTTTTTGTCTCTTTTGTTCCTGCTCAATTGCTTTCTTTTGTTCAGCTAAAAAGTCTGCTTCAACTTCAAGCTCCTGAATATCTTGGATCGTATCGCCATATTTAGCCTGAACTTGCTTCATTAACTCCTGCTTTTGTTTAGACTGTTCGCTTAACTTTTTCTCTAATGATTCAAGCTCTTTTAAAGAATCCTCTAGGTTTTTCTTTTCTGTTATTAATGCAGTCTCAGCCGTTTCTAATGTTGCCTTGTCCTCTTCATGAGCTTTAAGTATCTCACGGTCTGCTTCAACGATCGTTGATACAGCACTAACTCGACTGACTAAGTCACCGAAGCTTTGCGCACCTAAAACGACCTCTAAATAACTAACTACTCCACCGCCTTGTTGCAATGAGCGAGCACGGTCTTCTAGTAAATTATTACGCTCTGAAATTCTCTTTTTGACTTCATCAATTTCAACCTTTAAATCTTCAATCTTCTTTGTTGTTTCTTCAATGCTTTCTTTTTTTTCACGGATTTTACCACTTGTTTCTGAAACTTGTAAGTCAATGGATTTAATTTCTTCATCAAGCTTTGACTTTTCCGCCTGCAATCCAGCTGCTTCGGTTTCCTTTTTTTCGAGATTTGTTGAAACATCTGATTGCTTTTGCTGGATATCTTGCTTTTTCTCCTCTAGCGTTTCAGCGAGGGCAGAATTGTTCAATGGTAGTAATAATCCGCTTGTACCGATAGCGGTAGCCAAGCTAAATGTCACAAATTTTCTGTTCACAATCTTTCCTCCCCAAATATATATGTAGACGCATTGAGCAGCGCCGATTTAAAAACTTTGGATTACGATGTTCAATGTGTTGATATATATGTAAAACGCAAGCGCCTTGCTTTTCTCGTAACAAAACTAGTAAACTAGCAATAAAATATTGCTAGTTTACACTTTTAAGAACTTACGTACAGACATTAAGCTTCCCCAAACACCTATTAAAGCACCAATTAACAGTAAGATAGCTGATACTTGGAAGACGAAAGGATTAAACGGTAAAAACTCAATAAATGTTCCTTGAACGCTTTGAGCAACATATTTATAAATGGAATTATAGCCAAAGATGATTAAGGCAATTGGAATAACAGCTCCTAATGCACCGAGGAATAACCCTTCTAGGAAAAATGGCCAACGAATAAATCCGTTCGTTGCTCCAACTAGTTTCATAATTTCAATTTCACGTCGACGCGCAAAAATTGTAATTTTAATAGTATTAGAAATTAAGAACATTGCTGTAAAGAGCAAACCAATGATTAAGGCAATCCCTATATTACGAGAGATTGTGAGGACATCGAATAGCTTTTCAACTTCCTCTTTTCCGTAATTTACTTTATATGCATTGTCTAGCTTTTCTATTTGTTTTGCTACTTTTTCCGTTGCCTGTGGCTCTTTTGCTTTGACAACATATACATCGTTTAGAGGGTTGTTTTGCTCAAACAGCTCAAACGATTTTCCTTCCTCACCTAAGCTATCAACTAGACTATCTAGTTCTTGATCTTTAGATGAGTACGTAATAGATTCTACTTGTTTTATCTTTTCAATTTCACTTTTAAGTGTTGCTTTCGCATTTTCATTTGCCGTTACGTCAATTAAAACCCGAATCTCTACATCGTTTTCTAAATTATCTGCGACATGATTTAAGTTCATCATGATCACTAGAAATGTACCAACTAGAATTAACGTCACCGTTACGGCACTAATTGATGCAAAGGTCATCCACGCATTTCTTGCCAAACTTTTTAAACTTTCACGAAAATGACGGCCAAGGGTATTAATCATATAAACCATACTCCCCTCTTGCTTCGTCACGCACAATTTTTCCATCTTCAACTGCGATGACACGCTTTTTCAACGTATTAACAATTTCCTTGTTATGTGTTGCCATAACAACCGTTGTTCCTCGATTATTAATTTCTTCAAATAGATGCATAATTTCCCATGATGTATCTGGATCAAGGTTACCAGTAGGCTCGTCAGCAATCATAACAGCTGGGTTATTAACGATTGAACGAGCAATTGATACACGCTGCTGTTCTCCGCCTGATAATTCATCTGGAAAAAATCGCGCTTTATGCTTAAGCTGAACTAAATCTAGTACATCTAAAACTCGTTTTCTAATATTTCTCGGACTTTCACCGATAACTTCTAAAGCAAATGCAACATTTTCAAAGACTGTTAGCTTTGGCAGCAATTTAAAGTCTTGGAAAACAACACCGATGCTACGTCTTAGCATTGGTACTTTTGATTCCTTCAAAGTTGATAAATCAATACCGTTTATAACAATCTTTCCGCTAGACGGCTTTTCTTCGCGGTACATCATTTTAATAAAAGTTGATTTCCCAGCACCACTAGGACCAACAACATAAACAAATTCACCAGGATGTATAACTATATCAATACCATTAATGGCTAATACCCCGTTCGGATATGTTTTATATACTTCTGACATTTCAATCATAAATTAATACCACCTATATAGTTGTGTATTTGGGGAGTACTGTCAGTTAGTGTCACATATTGTCGATACAAAAGACAGACGAACTCCTTGTCTTCAAACTACAAAATTCATTATACCATCAAATTTCGTCATTTATAGACTAAATTTATATTACATTTTTGTTTCATCTTTGTAGCATTGGATAAAAACCTTGTGTGGAGCGGAATTCTTGTTGAAATATGGAATAATGTGACAAGTGGGAGAGAAAAATGTAAGTGCTTCTACTATTTGAATTTTAGAACTTTTTGACTAAAACTGCAAGAAAAAATAAAAAAAGAGTGACCATTGTCTGATCACTCCTTCATCTTTTTATATGACATATGTTTTACTTTTTCTCAGCGAGCCAGCTAGCAACTGTTTCTGCTTCTGCCTCACCTAACACCTTAGGCATTCTCCCGTAGCCATTAACTAATATATCCTTTATTTCATCTTTATTATATTTTGCTCCTATTTCCGTTAAGTCTGGACCGTTTCGCCCTTGAAGGTTCTCACCATGGCAGCCAATACAGTTTTGTTGAACAATTTTTTCAACATCACTACTTGCTGTCATATTCGTATTCGAACCATCACTCGCTTCCTCTTCACCACCGCATGCTGCCAATACTATTGATGTTCCGAGTAATAACGCCGCTATTTTCTTTTTCATTTTCTAATCCTCCTCTATTTTCAATTTGCTTAAATGGAGTCTACTTATTTATTCACTATGTATCGTGATCTCGTCACTTATTATAACCACAATTTACTAGGTTTGAAACAAGTTCTATATACTACATCGGGCCTGTTTTTATAGAAAACCTTGATAATTCAACCGTTTGCTTAGTTTGATCAATTTTGTGAACTTATTAAGTAGCCTTTATTCTCTTTGCACTTTCAAACAAATTGTTGTTTTTTTAGGTTAATCGGAGCGTAAGTGTGAAACTACCGCGGGATATGTTGGATAGGTGATGCCCCGAAATAGCCATTTTTCAAATAAGGGATGGTAATTATTTCATTCTATTTTTCCTAGTAAATGAAACATGCCATATCATAAACAGACAAGCGTAAATATAAAATAGGATGGAATAGCTCGTTTTCCAGCCAGTAAATTCAAGATAATGAACATATCTCGCAATACCCTCAAAAATGGTCGAAAGCAAAACCCATAAAATAATATATAAAAAAAGCTTTACTTTTCCGGTAGGAAGGAAATTAACAAAAATAATCCCAAATAGTGCGGGTAAAGTCGTTTCTGTTATGAAATCTGATATTTGTGGGCCTTTCTTTCCCATAATATTGTACAAGCCCATGATGCTTGCAAATAAAAGATCAGCAGCTAATGTGTGGAAGGATACGACAAAGAAAGTCATATAAGCCTCTACTTTTGTGAGGCGCTTTGGCATCAAAAGCAAAACGAAGATGAGTACACTATAGGACACAATTAAAAAGGTAATGGTCACTTTGATACTCCTCAGTGTGGCGTAGTTTTCTTTATCTTAACCAATTCGATTTATTCTATACAAAAAAGCAGTGATGTTAAAAATTGAACTGTATCCCGAATAATGGACACTTTTAAAAAAGTCCATTATTCGGGATTTTTGTGTTTTATCATAAAAAAACCTTTATAATCAAAACAAATAGAGTGAACGGGGAATGAGATATGAGTAAGACATATATAGTCTGATTGACCTAAAATTAACAAGATCTTAATTACTACTTTCGAACGGATTTGCGACTTTTTTTATTTCATGGAAAACTTTGCATACTTTCTGTCCAACCAGCCAATTTTTCCATTTGAATCTTTAACCTGAATAAAGCTTCCGCTTGGGTTTTGCAGCAATGTAACAAATTGATTATTGGTAGCGGTTGCGATTACTTTGCTTGATGTATTTGCTGTTTGATAAAGAGGAGTTGTTCCCCCGCCGTAGTTGTATGTTTCAACACGTACTAAATTCGTTACCGTAACTGTTTTCGTATATTCATAGTATTTTAAACTGTTGGTCCAATAGAGTTTATTTTTATATTTAACCTTCACCCAAAAGTCGTTTCGCTTTTCTAACAAGTTAAACGTTTCTCCTGCCGAAATTGTTGCTTTTTTTCCTCCTGATGTTGAAGGAGATTGATACAAGGATAGCTTAGCACCATTTTTAACCTTCGCTACTGTTTCAGCTGGATAATAGTCAGATCCAGCAGGATACCCTGGATTTCCGACACGATTAGTATTAGGCTTTTTCGTTGCATAATACTTTGCATCAAATGCCTTGATGTTTTTCATATGGTTTGCAATTTTCGTGTGCCAGCTTGCGTCAGTTGAGTAGCTATTGTTCATTCCTGAAAGTGTTGGAGCTCCGCCATAATATGTTCCATTCGGATCGATATAATTAAATTTGACATATTGTGCTTCATAATGAATGGAATCCGCAACAGATTTGAATCGTAAAGCACTTTCATACGGCGCGGCATCATATGCTTTTAAGCCAAATAAATTGTTTTTAGAAATAGCTAAATTTGACGTACCATAGGCTGATTCATGAATACCGATTGCCGCTAAAAATAACGCATTTACCCCATATTTATCCCCAGCATCAATAAAAGCTTGTCCCTGACCTCGAAAAACACTTTTCTTCCCAGTTTTTTGCTCATATGAGGAAATATAACGATTAATCTCAGCAGCTGTTACATTTGCTGGTATTCGCAAATCGATATTACTATATGTAATATTGTCCATTTGATTATAAAGCGCGAAATAGCTCTTTCCGTTTACTTTAATTTGAACCTTATTGTTTACGACACTACCTTTTTTTACTAGGACTTCCACACCCGATTGTAAAGTACCAACCTTATTTGTAAATGAGATTGAGCTATAGTATGGCATATTGCTTGTCGTATAATAGGTGAAATAAACATTTTTATTCTTGGAAATATTACTGTATGGCGCATAGCCTTTTATTCCGTTATATTCAATTCTGCTCCAGCCGTTTTTAACACTTCCCTTTTTCACTTTAACAACAGCATCAACCGGAACATTTACCTTAGGTGTACCTGTATGTCTTTCATTGTAAAGAGTAAAATCCATTGTGGCATAATACGTGAAGTAAATTGGCGCTTTATTTGATAACTTATCATGCTGTACATAATACGAATTTCCTTTATATTGGATTTCAGACCAACCATTTAAGACTGAACCCTTTCTTACCTTTATAACGGAATCTTCAGCAATCGAACCAAATCGCTTAGTATTTGTACCTCTTCCGGCATAATAGCTAATCGGTTCTTTAGGATAGTAATTGAAATAGGTAGCCTGAGGTTTTCTATTGACGATCCATTTACTTTCTACATAAGCTGTTCGACCATTTAATTTGATTTCAGCCCAGCCATTTCGAATACTACCCTTTTTCACTTGAAAGGAGGTTTGAAATTCAAACGTACCTACCTTTGAATATTGATGTCCCCGCCCGGAATATGCAACCAAGTCATTTTTAGCATAATAAGTAAAGTAAACCTCACTAGCAACAGCCTTTTGCTGAGGATGAGAGAAGACTATGAAACTAAAAGCGAGAAGTACTGTATAACAAATAGACATGAAAGCCTTCAAATCTATCATTCCTCCCTTCTTTGTTATATAACTATCATTTTTTCCTCTATTTACTTTATCGGACAGAAGGATTTATTTTTTAGCCATATGCGAGATTTTTAACAAGGTTGTCATCGTTTCTTTACATTAGGTTAAAGAAATAGATTTTATTTCAAAAAAACAAAAATTAGTGGAATTTCAAATAAACGTCAAAAAAAGAGAGAAAAAGTAGGAAAGATAATGTTCTAAACATCTATTGAATCGATTACATTCATCTTTTCATGTAAAAGGTCTCTACTAAACTATACTGTATATTGACTATGTAAATTCCTGTCTATTTTTGTTATAAATAATGTAGTAGACATATATTATATGGAGGTATTAGATGCAGAAACTAATAAAGATCGCTCTTGCTGTTGTCCTTGCGCTATCAATCTTACAAATTTCGCCGATTGTAAATGCTGCGAGCGAACCGAATGTAACAGTTGAATTACGGAATTACATAGGGAATAAGACTTCATTAGACGTTAAACTATCTGGTGAATATAAAACTGGTAATACGAACAATGATAATCTGATAAAATCTCTTACTAGTTTTACATTAAAGGTAGAGAACAAAAAGCTAGTTTTATATGTAAATAACACGAAAAAGGGAATCGTTGAAGGAAATCTAGTTCTTACACCGACAAATTACGCAACTAGTTACGTCCAAATCAACGATCCGAATAATACGGATGCAAAGAAAATTAGAAAGTATCGTGGTTCATTCGAATTTAAGGTTGCATCTGAAAAATACGTACGTCCTTATAACACACTTCCATTAGAAGATTATATTAAGGGTGTTGTTCCAGAAGAAATGCTAGCATCCTGGGATCGAGAGGCACTTAAAGCACAAGCTGTTGCAGCGCGTTCAAAGGCTGCAAAGCTAAACTATAAATTGAATGACACTCAAGGAAATCAAGTATATGGTGGATTAGGCGATCCTGATTATGCAACAAAGATTTCAGAGGTTGTTGATGCAACGGAAGGTAAAATTTTAAAATACGGAAGCTCAGTCGCTGATACTGTCTATACCTCTAGTAACGGAGGATACATTGAATCTGCCTATGGAGCTTGGGGTCAAGCAGAATTCCCTTATCTAATCGCTAAAGAAGATTCTTTCGATCCAAAACAACGCTGGACTGTTGATGTTCAGTCAAAGCAAATTTCTTTAGATGGTTATGACCTTAACAATCCTGGTGCATGGTGGAGTTCAATCCAAGAAGCTGACGCTATCGCAAGAAATAGTATCAAGCCTTGGCTAAAAACTCAGGTTGGGTTACCATCGACATCAGATCTGAAAATTTTATCTATCGATGATTTCTCAATTAATCCAGAAAGAACACCTGGAAAACGAATTAAAAGCGGAAAGATTAAGATACAATATGTTGTGAAGGATGCACAAAATAACGTTTCCGTTAAAACATATGCGCCAACAAGTATATCTGCTGATCAAATACGCTCAATGTTCGGATCAATGACGATGAGAAGCACTCTTGTTGATCAAATTACGTCACCGACTTCAACAGATATCCAACGAATTAATGGCGATGATCGAATTGAAACTTCAATAGAAATTTCAAAGGAATTGTATCCGAATGGCTTCTCTTCAAGTCATCCATACAAAACCGTCTTTATTGCAACAAGAAGTCAATATGCAGATGCCTTATCAGCTGGACCACTAGCTTATCAATATGGGAATGCTCCTATATTGTTGACAGATTCTAAAAGTCTAAGCACGAAGATTGTAAATGAAATTACTCGTTTAAAAGCAACAAACGTCATTGTACTTGGCGGAAATACAGCTGTTTCTGATACTGTTGTTCAGCAAATCAAGCAAATTAATACAATTGCTGACAATAATGTCCAACGCGTATATGGCGATAACCGTTATGAAACAAATGCTGAAATAAATAAACGTCTTAAAAATATCGCAGGTACATTTGTTGCATCTGGAGAAGATTTTGCAGACGCACTTGCTAGCTCTTCTATTGCAGCTTTAAATAACTATGCGATTGTGTTAACAAGAGCAAGCTCATTACCTGCAGTTAGCAAAACCTTCATTTCAACACATGCAAGCAAGCCAGCCTATGTATTAGGTGGACCTGTTGCAGTTTCTGCTACTGCCTATCAACAAGTACAACATGTGAAAAGCAATGTCGCAAGATTGTCAGGTTCTAACCGTTACGGTACTTTAGCTGCATTACTTGAAAAATTCAAAGGATCCTTTAGCGGAACAGATGTTATTTATGCAACAGGTACTGACTTCCCAGACGCATTAACAAGCTCATCTTTATCTGCTGCTAAAAAAGCTCCACTTATCTTAGTTGGGGCAGATTTAAGTACAAAACTTGATAGCTTTTTGACAGGCTATAAACAATCAATTAAAACTATTCATGTGCTTGGTGGAACGGTTGCTGTTGATGAAGAAAAGGTTTCACAGTTAAAAGATAAGCTTGGCGTTATAACAACTCTACACTTAAGTGGATTAGGGTTTGGTCATGGTGTTGGAATGAGCCAATACGGTGCCCAAAAGCAAGCTAGAGAAGGTTATACCTATGCTCAGATCTTGAAATTCTATTATCCAAACACAAATTTAACAGACCTATATTAATCTAGCATTTACTCTAAACCCCGAATGAAAGAAAGGCTTTTTCGGGGTTTTTTAATAGACAACTATATAATGATAGGCACACAAAAAGGCTAAAAAGGTGATAAACCCTTTCTAGCCTTTAATTTATCTTATTCACTTAATCTCAATTTTTGCTGCAGTAACACTCTCACGTCCAATTGAAGAATAGGTCATATTCAATGCAGCAGCCTCTTTTACTTCATAACAATTTCGTCCATCAATAACGATTGGTGTTTTCATCAAATCGAGATAGTTGCGTAAAGGAAACTCCTTTACTTGCTTCCACTCGGTGACAATAAAGACGATCTCTGTGTCCTTAATAGCAGCTTCAATTGTTTCATAGTAAGTTACAGTATTCCCTAAAACCTTTCGGGCATTTGCAATCGCAATCGGGTCGTAAACGTTCACTTGTGCACCTTCATTTAACAAATGCTTTAAAACGACCAAAGCTGCCGATTCCCGTATATCGTCTGTGTTTGGCTTAAATGCAAGACCAAGGACAGCTACCTTCACATCTTTAAAAGAGCCAACATAATTCCTCGCCTTTTTTAGTAATAGGAGCGGTTGGTTATTGTTCACATTAATAACGGCTTCTAGAAGATGAAACCGGTGCTTAACATCACCTGCTAGCTGTACGAGCGCCTTCGTATCCTTTGGAAAACAAGACCCACCATATCCAATCCCCGCCTGTAAAAACTTAGAACCGATTCGTTGGTCCATTCCAATCCCTTTCGAAACATCTTCAATATTCGCGCCAACCTTTTCGCAAATATTCGCGATTTCATTTATAAAACTAATCTTCGTAGCTAAAAATGCATTTGATGCATATTTTATCATCTCTGCACTTTCAATATCTGTATGGATAATCGGGATATTTAGCGGCGAATAAAGCTCCTCCATTTTTGTTGCTGCTTCTTCATCTTCACTGCCAATGACAATTCGATCCCCATGAAAGGTATCATATAAGGCAGAGCCTTCCCTTAAAAACTCAGGGTTAGAAACGATATGTATTTTCGAGTGAAAATCTATCTCTTCTTCAATCCATTGCTTCACCTTACGATTTGTCCCGACAGGAACTGTACTCTTCGTCACAACAATTGCCTGTTGAGTATTTAAATATTTTGAAATGTCCTTTGCTACTTGATACACATAAGATAAATTAGCCGATCCATCTTCTTTTTCCGGTGTACCAACAGCTATCATAATGATGTCAGGGGTGGAATATACCTCACTACAATCCGAGCTAAAAGAAAGCCGATTGTTAAGCTGGTTCTTTACTAAAAGCTGATCAATTCCTGGTTCATAAATAGGTGAGATTCCTTCCTTTAATCGATTTACTTTTTCATCGTCAATATCGTAACAAATCACCTCATGACCAATTTCTGCTAAAGCAACACCTGTCACCAATCCAACATATCCAGTTCCAGCAATCGTAATTCTCAACCGTTTCCCCTCCTACAACATTCATTTTTTAAACGTTCTTTTTCGCTATGATATCTTCCAAATATAAGAGTAAATCATGCTTTATATCTTCTCGTTGTAAGGAAAAGTCTATCGTTGCTTTAATAAAACCGAGCTTATCTCCAACATCATATCGATTCCCGATAAAGTGATAGGCTAAAACCTGCTGTTGTGCGGAAAGCTGCTTTAATGCATCTGTCAATTGAATTTCCCCACCAGCTCCTGGCTTTTGCTGACTTAAAATATCAAAAATTTCAGGTGTTAGGATATACCTGCCAAGAATTGCACTATTAGAAGGTGCTGCTTCAGGTGTTGGCTTTTCCACCATATCATCGACTCTAAAGACATCATTCGCTAATTCCTCTCGATAGCTTACGATTCCATACTTAGATACTTCAGACTCAGCAACCTTTTGAACGCCAACAACTGTACTTTGGAACATGTCATAAACATCGATTAGCTGTTTTAAGCAAGGCTCAGTTACTGTTTGAACGATGTCATCTCCAAGCATGACAGCAAATGGCTCATTGCCGATAAATCTTCGTGCACAATAGATCGCATGACCGAGACCCTTTGGTTCCTTCTGTCTTATATAGTGAATATTTGCCAGCTCAGAAATTTTCTGAACTTCGTTTAGGATGTCCCACTTTTCCTTATTTGCTAACGTTTCCTCAAGCTCATACGATTTGTCGAAATGATCCTCAATCGCCCGCTTTCCACGCCCGCTAACAATTAATATATCTTCAATTCCGGAGGCTACAGCTTCTTCAATAATATATTGAATGGTTGGTTTATCAACAATCGGCAGCATTTCCTTCGGTTGCGCCTTCGTTGCTGGTAGAAACCTCGTCCCTAGTCCAGCTGCAGGAATAATTGCTTTTTTAATTTGCATGATAACTCCTCCTTTAATAAGTAACTACTATAGATACGTATTCATTTTATCGTATTTTACGCATACCAACGTTAATCTTTCGTAAATTTTCTGCATGATTAGTCTTATTAATACGCAATTTTAATATTTATAAAGTTCAATTTACTCGAGGAAATGCTTTGGCTCATTAGCTAGAAAAAATAATTATGCACTCATTTAAGTACTTAGTTTTAAGCTTATCTAGGTTTCCGGTTTGTCACTAATTGATTTTCCCTTTAGCTCTACATTCTCTACATTAAGTGACATCATTAAATTTACTGCAAGGGATATTCGCTCAAAAAAAATAGACAAGGGCACTCCCCTGTCTACTTACCGATAAAATATTTAGTTAGGTAATCCGCCCATACCTTATGCCCGCTTTGATTAGGCAAGCTAGGCTGTTCACCCATATCTGCTAAATAATCTTCCATTTTTTCATCATCTAATTCCGGCCAATTTTCCCAATGGTTTAAATAAACAATGTCATTCGTTTCTGTATATTCTTTTAATTGATTTACTTGCTTTGGATAAAAATTAGCATTGTATAATGGATTTGAAGGTTGTATGAATATCGTTACATCTTCATTTACTTCCTTCCATGCGTCCATCATCGTTTCGATGTTTTTCAGTGTGTTTTCAATGCCGATTACACTTTCGTTATCCTTTAACATAGGCGGTTCATAAAGAATGATGTCAGGCTTTGCATTACTTACTTGTTCATACGACTTTTCATCTACAACTTCTCTTGATGTCTTCGTTCCTTCTGAAAGAACAGTTATGTTAAAGATTCCTTCACCATATGATGCGGTTAATTGTTTCTTGAAAAGTTCTGGCCATGCCTCTTTGTCTGTTGCCGTTGAATCTGAACCATAAATGACGAACTGTAAAGGCTTCTTTGTATTTACAGCATTTTTTATTTTTTCTTGTACCTCTTTTGGTAGATTCGCAGAGAGTGCAGTCACATCGATCGCCTTCTTTTCGGAGGAAGTTTCCTCTTCAACAGGACTCACTTGCTCGACCTTTTTTTCAGCTACCGTTTTCTCTGCCTTTGCGGAGATTTTATGATTCCAGTGTAGATTACCAATAATGATTGCGGCCCCACACACTATTACTGTTAGTAAGACATAAAGCTTATTCAAAACAAGAATCCTCCAATTTTCGACATGTTCTATTCAAAATTATACACAAAAACAAAGGCATTTCAAACTATTTCCATTCTTTTTTCTTCTCACTTACTCTAGTAAACTCTATTTCTTATCTAGTAAGAAATAGGGGAGGTGTTGCGATGTTATAACAAATAAGCTCCTCCTCCAGCCTGAGGTGTTGTTCTCCGGAAAATTGGCATTGTGGGATAAACAAAAAAAGAAGGGAACATTAAATGTCCCCTTCTACCGCTTAACTATTTTTAACTTGTTTTCTTTTTTGGATAAATAATACTGCAGCACCTAAACATAAAGCAATGAAACCAATGAGTAATAGGTTATACATCATTGTAGCTGTTTCCGGAAGCTCATTTTTTGTTTTTTCTGATGAACCAGCTTTAATTGGTGTTAAAACATTATCATCTTTTCCATTTTTGTCAACTACTTTGATAGGAGCTGTTGGTTTTTCACTATCATTATTTGGTGTCGGAGCATTGTCATTACCACCTTGAGTCGGTTCTTTGTCCCCTCCACCTTGAATTGGGTCTGTTGGATTCTCCCCATTAGTTGGAGGTGTTACAGGCTCCTTGTCTCCCTCATCCTCTAATAAGAAGAAAAGTGGGTTCTCAAGATAATCGTCAGTGCTTGTAATTTCAAATTGGAACACATATTCTTTACCGTCCACTGTAGTAAAGACAATTTCATAGTTCCCAATAGGAAGAGTAAAAATGTCAATTGACTCCTCTGTTGCATAATTGATTAATTGACCTTGTTCATCTGATTCGCCAAAATAATAGACATCTTCATTTTCTTTATCTAATCCGTAAAGGTCAAAGGCTGCACCAGCTTCAGGAGCTTCAGCTGTTTTGTATACATACATGCTGACGTCCTTTACAGTTCCTTCGATAGGTAATGTTGTGAATTCAGCATATAGAGTATTCTCATATCCTTCCTCAGTCACATCAACCGTAATGTAATAATCTGTAAACGGGTCAAGTCCTTTAAACGTATGACTTCTAATCGAGCTATCAATCTCTTCCTCGATAATTGGCTCATCACTTTCATAGGAATATAAGGAAACCTTGTATTTCCCAACTCCATTTGGTAGCATTTGTCCCCATGAGAACGAAACAGTTGTTTCTGTTACATCGTCAATGATTATATCAGCCTTGCTATCTACCTCAGTATTAACATGGACATGATATTCCTTTAATTTCTTAATCACTTGAGCATTTGCGCTTCCCTCAGTTAAGTCAAGCGATGAAATATTATAAAGAGATACCATTCCTAAGCTGTCCATCTCTACTAATGGAGAGATATCAGTAATTTTTGTTCTATCTAAAATTAATTCGATTATTTGATCAAATTGAGCTAGTATTGAAATATTCTCAATCGGATTACCACTTACATCCAAATAGACTAATTGATGTTTTGACCCTTCTAATGGGGAAAGGTCTGAAATGTTATTGTCTGCTAGATTAACAAAAGTTAAGTTTGTTAGTGCTGCTAGAGCAGTGATATCCTTTATTTGATTATTTTCAAGTGACAATTCTGTTAGGTTTTTCATTCCACTTAAGAAGGAAAGATCACTTACATTGCTATTTGTTATATTTAGAGCTTCAAGATCAGGTAATTTTGCAAAAACAGAATAATCTTTAATTTGCGCATCACTTATTAAAATAGAACGTAATTGTTTTAAGCCTTGAATTGCTGATAAATCTAATGGACCGTCTTGATGGTCAAACACATTTAAGTCATATAGATTTGTTGCATATTCCAAGCCTGTTAAATCCTCGATGTCTGAGCCGTAAATATAGAATGAAGTTAATCTTTCCATATCACTTACTCTTGGATCACGTTCAATTCCAAGCTGCTCTTTTACAAGCTCTTTTAAATTTTCATCTTTAAAGACAACTGTTTCACCTGAAGGCTCCGACCATGTTGTTTCAGTGATTGGCTCACTGCTAATCACTAGCTCACCGTTTGCATCATATGCCTTCACAACAATCGTGTATGCTGTATTTGGTGTAAGCTTATCCATTTCCAAATACATTTCATCACCAGATACGGTTGAATGAAGCTTTTCATTTACATATACTTCATACTTAGTGATTTCACTTTCACCGTAATAATCCCAGAACAGATCCATTCTGTTTTCTGTTACCGTTGGAATGTATACATCCAGCCATTCTTCCCCAGGCTCTTCTTCTGAACTGTCAAATTCAACTTGTACATTTTTATCTCTTAGCTGTTCAACTACTTGTCGTGCCGGAGATGATTCATCCTCAAGGTTTAATGAGTCATTCCCGTAAAGGTAAACTTCGCTAAGATTAGCTAATTTTAATAACTCATCAATATTGTCTAATGATGTATTGCTTAATAAAACTGATTCTAATTCAGTTAACTTGTTAAGCCCTGCGATTGATGTTAATGGGTTATCATCGACATCAAGTGAAACTAATGCTGGAAATTTTTCAATACCTTTCAAATTTTTCAAGTTATTGATGTAAAGATTTAAATACGTTAAACCTTCTAACGCTGGCAATGCATCAATACTTTCAAGATTATTTTCATGTAGAGATAAAAACTCTAAATTAGTTAAATTCTCTAAAATAGAATAATCACTTATTCCCGTATTACCTAATGAGAGACTGATTAAATTTGTTAAATGGGAAATTGGTTCAAAGTTCTTAATTGGATTTCCATCAACACTTAAATATTCAAGGTTTACTGCCTTTTCTAGTCCTGAAAGGTCACTGATTTTTTTATAATCTAATAATAGATCTGTTAGTGACTTCATATCGCTTTCGTAAATTGCCCGGTCAATACCAAGCTCTGCTTTTATCGCCTTTTCAAGTCGTTCATCCTTAAATTGAACGGCCTCACCTGATGGGGCTGGCAATGTTTTAAACGTTTCTAACGTACTCGCGATAACCTCGCCCTTGCTGTTATAAGCAAAAAGCCCAACACGGTATTCCGTATTGCTAGTTAATGAATCGATGACTAGCGTATTTTCTTCGGCTGCTACCTTTGTCGTTTGCTCAGCAACCTTTACTTCATAATACGCAACATCCTCATCACCTTCATATTCCCACTCCAATGTTGCACGATTTTCGGTCGCTTTTATTTCATATAAATAAACAGAACTCCCTAGATCACTATAGATTGTTAAGCCTGTTTTCTTTAATTCATTTATTTGGTCGTTTAAATGAGCATACGTTTCCCCATAGACTATCAATGTTGTTAATTGATTTAGCTGTTGAATTGGTGAAAGTGTATGAAGCTCAAGATAGCTAAGATTTAATTCTTTTAATGCTGGATGATTTGTAATGGCAGATATATCCGTTACATTTGTAAGATTAATATCTAGCACCTCTAAATTTTTCAGGCTTGATAATGCTGTTAAATCAGCAAAATCTGTTTCTGATAGATTTAAAGACTTAAGGCTTGTTAGTTTTTGAATACTAGAGTAGTTAGACAATGAATTTCCTGTTAAATTTAGCTCTGTTAAATTCGTTGCCTTTTCTAAGCCTGTCAAATCATGAATGTCTAAGTAAGAGACATCAAGTGAAGTAAGCTTTTCTAAATCAGATGGATATATCTCATCACGATTTAGCTTTAGGGCTGATTTTATTTCTCGTTTTAAGTTTTTATCTGGAATTGTAACTGCTTCTTCTGTTGCTTCCGTAGAAGTTACAGCTGGCTCTTCACTTTGTTGAGCCTGTTCAGTTGATTTTTCGACAGCTTTTGTTGTTGCCGCTAGTGTTTCAACCTGCTTTGTTGCTTCTGCAATGACTTCCTCGCCTTGGATGGCACGAACACTAATTGTATAGCTTGTCCCATCTTCAAGGTTGTTCATTTGATATTGTGTAGTCTGACCAACTTGTTTGATGACTTTTCCATCAAGTAATACTTGATAAGCGTCCGCTAATTGGATTTCAGTCCAATTTAACTCAAATCCAGTTTCTGACACGTTTGTTGCATTTATTTCTAGCTTTTCCGCTTGAGTATATGTGACGGAGATTGCTTCAGATTTCAGCTCCTCCTCACCATTTCGTGTAACGGAATATTGATACGTTTCCCCAGGTATCACTTGGTCATCAATAAACTGATAAACCTTATGTATTGTACCCTCTTCGCCCGTTTTCTCTGAGATTAATTGTGCACTTGCAATTGTGCTCTGTGCATTATTTTTGATTAATGTAAAGCTTTCTTCAACTTCGGACGATGTAGTCGTTTCCCATTGAAGCTGGATGCCTTTTTCATTGCTAAGTGCTGGTAATAGACGTATGCTATCACTTAAAGCAGCAGTAGCATTAGCTGAAAATGGCGTTACCATTGTAAAAATCACCGTAAAAACTAGTAATAAAGTAACAATTCTTTTAATCAAGCTCGTCTTTCCTCCTATTAATTTCTATATATTGTAAGAAACATTATAGTGATATTTTTGCTTATTAGATAGCAAATCTTTTAGACAAATTTCTACAAAAGCCGAGTTTCGGGGACTGTCCCCCCTTTCGTTTATTTTTTTGTAACTTTTCCGATGTGCTAGACGTCTTAATAATGTAAGACTTTAAATAACTAGGTTGTTTTCCCCTAAAGGCTGAATTAGCGGCGAAATTTGTTAGATTTTACTTAGCGTCTTCTAGTAACCTTCAAGTAGTGTGTAACTGTCAACTAAATACGCATAATTGGAAACATTTTTTTACAAAAAAAGATTGTGATAATAGTAGGAGAGAACTATAATCTTTTATAGGCTAAAACATTAAATTTATTAAAAAAGGATGAAATGATATATGCGTGAAAAGAAACGTAAGAAGAAAAAATGGCTATGGATCGTACTTAGTATCATTGGGGTACTTGTGTTAGGTACAGGTGGCTATGCAGTCTATTTATACAAAACAGCTGCCGATACAGTTGCTAGCATCCATGAGGATATTGGTAGAGATAAATCAGATAAACGTACAGAAGAAGTGAAGTTTACCGAAAAGGATCCAATTTCGATTCTGCTAATGGGTGTCGATGAGCGTGAAGGTGACCGCGGACGTTCTGATTCATTGATTTTAATGACGGTGAATCCGAATACGCAATCAACACAAATGGTTAGTATCCCTCGTGATACAAGAACAGAAATCATCGGAAAAGGGAAGCAAGATAAAATCAACCATTCCTATGCGTTTGGTGGAACTGAAATGACTGTTGCGACTGTTGAAAACTTCTTAGACGTGCCTGTTGATTATTTTGTGAAAATCAATATGGAAAGCTTTAAAGATACGGTAGATGCCGTTGGTGGAGTAGAGGTTGAGAACAATTTAGACTTCACATACGAAGGATATCATTTTACTAAAGGGACTATTCAATTAGATGGGAAAAAGGCTTTAGCCTATTCAAGAATGCGTAAGGAAGACCCACGCGGTGACTTCGGTCGTCAAGAGCGTCAACGCCAAATCATCGAGGCTGTTATTAAAAAAGGTGCCAACATCTCATCTGTTACAAAATTTGGTGACATGTTCGGCGTCGTTCGTGACAATGTAAAAACAAATCTAACATTCGATGAAATGTGGGATATCCAGGCGAACTATAAAGAAGCTAGCAAAAAATTAGAACAGTTCCAAGTAAAAGGTGCTAATGAGAGAATCGACGGTATCTGGTATTATTTAGTTCCTGAAGAAGAACGATTAGCATTATCAAATCAACTGAAGGAGCATTTAGAAATTCCCGCAAACACTGCGAACGCAAATTAATTGGAATGCCAGCCTGTAGGGGCTGGCATTTTTTTGTTGTTGGGGACTGTCCCCACTTTGTGATTTTAACGCATTAACTGATTGGGGGACTGTCCCCCATATGAATAATTTTAATTTCTAACCATATCCTATAAGGTAAGCGGATATTTGGGAGGGATATATAATGGAATTATCTTTTGGTTTTATTGTATCCATAGTGATTGCAATTTATTTAGCAATTGATGCTCCTAAGTTCAATCGTAGCCCTTGGTTATGGGGAATTTTAGGATTCTTATTCGGACCAATTGTTTTAGGTATTTATTTAATCGTTACTGGACGAAAGGTCGTAGGCTGGATTATTTTAATTATCGCTATCCTTCTAATATTATTATTTATTTTGCTTTTTGCTGCAGGAATGTTTTTGATTTTTAGTGGAATGTAATTTGGGGACTGTCCCCGCTTTATTATTTTAACGCATTGCTATGATGGGGGACTGTCCCCCATTTTTTATTTACGTGGTATAATGGGTAAAAATGATATGTGGGGCGAGTGAGAGGTTATATGGGAGAGTGGATTCGTTTTTTTGTTGAGATTATGAATAATATTCATGATCTATTAATTGTTGTGTTGAATGATGTGTTAGGGCTGCAAATGTCTGATAAGGATATGCATTTTTGGATTATGGGGTTTATTGGGATGACAACGTTTGCGTGTGTATATGTAGTGTCAAAGTGGTTGTCTAAATTACCATATGGTATCCAGATCATTGCCTTTTTATATACATTAACCTTTATGTTTGTACTCGTATTCGCGATCGAAATCCAACAAGGGATAACGAACAGAGGAAATATGGAGTTTGCTGATGCGATCATCGGTCTATGGGGATTCTTTGCCATATTCTTCATTTATGTCGTAATTGCGATTTTCTTTATTTTCATTCGCTTCCTTTTTCGCAAGGTGAAAAATAAATATAACTAAAGCTGATTATGTTGGGGACTGTCCCCAACCAGCTATTACATTTTGATTTTCCCTAGCTAGTTTTTTAGAAATACTGTCTTTGTAGGGACTGTCCCCACATCAGCGGGCTTTTTTCAAGGTTTCGATTTCTAGTTGTAGTAGGGTGTTTGTTAGGTTTATCATTTGTGAGCGAGAGGAGTGGTTGAATTCGACTCCGTATCCGTAAAGTTCGTTTTCTAATAATTCTTCTCTTCTTACAATTTTCCCATGGATTGCATAGTTTTTCTCTTTTATTTGAAATTTCACCTCTATTGTGATGTTACCTTTTACTGGTAGGTCTTGCTTTGTCGTAAATTTTAATCCTCCCGCGCTTATATTATCAATATATCCTTCAAATTCCGTATTGTTCATCTGATTATCTAAGCTTCCAAAATGAATAATTTCAATTGAACAAATAACATCCTCAATTCCCAGTCGATAGTGCTTTCGTCTATTCCCATTTAACCGTTGTTCCCAGCTTTCCTCACTATCGATTAGAGATATTTGGTCCCCCTTTTTATTTAACAAGTATTCCCCTCTTAAATATAATACGAGCAACACAATGATAAAGATCCCTTGTATGATTAAGATATACTCCATTCTCAACTCTCCATCCACCATTTTAAACCGCTTTCATTCTCCGTGAGAAAAATAGCTTTACCAAGTCCGGAAAAGCTATTTTTAAATTAAGTCTAGATGTCGTGTTGAAGCTGCTTATATGTATAAGTAATCAATTTTTATCTTTACTGCTAGTTTATCGTGAAATAGGTCAAAAGTCCACCAAACATTATAGGCTAGTCATCACCCTTTTTTTCTCAACAAAATATGCCCATTCTTTAAAACCAATTTCCTTCAATCTTTTTCTGACAAGGTCGAAATCATCACAAATTCGTTCTGGTTTATGGGAATCTGAGCCAAAGGTTACCTTAACATTGTAATAAAGCGCCCGTTCTAAAATATCGTCAGCAGGATACCAGCCACCACAATCCTTTGTTTTTCCTGAAGTATTAATTTCAATCGCGACATCTGAATCAGAAATGATTTTTAATGTTTGTTCAATAATATCAGTCTTGATATCGGAAAACGCTGGATAAAAGCCTTTCATCGCATCAATATGTCCAAGGATTTGAAACAAACCACTTTTTGCTGACTGTTGGATAAGAGTGTAATATTCCTCTTTCACTTTTATCTGTTGTTCTGTAGACAATCCGTCCCAGCGATCTTTCTTAAAAATATTGACATCTTGTACATAATGAACAGACCCAATAATATAATCAATAGGATGTAAGAGGTATTGATCACGGTAAATGTTTACATGGTTTGGGAAAAAATCACTTTCTACACCTAAAAGAACATGAATTTTATCCTTGTATGCTTCTTTCAGACGGAGGACTTCTTCAATATACGGAACAAATTCACTTTTTGCCATCGCAATTGTTGGATAGAGCTGATCCTCATCACTATAAAAATAAGGTGAATGATCGGAAATACCAATATAATGTAGTCCATACTCAATCGCTTGCTTTACATAATCCTCAATTGTCCCTATCGCATGACCGCAACGATGATGGTGGGTATGCAAATCAAATTTAACAGTACTCGTCATCTTTATTCCCTCCTACTAAAATTACCCAATCTCAATACCTATCATAGCGTAGATTTTTGCTTTTATCTAGATGAAAAGGGCCAGTCTTGGGGACTGACCCTTCGATTTTGCTTACTCATCATCATGCTCTAGCTCAATGATTTCCTTTGTTTCAGCGTTTACTGTTATTTCTGCTTCACCGTTTGCTGTTCTAAATTCCATGTTATATTCATAACGACCGTCATCATCATCCAATTCAATTTCAATTAGCTCTCCGTCAATTTTTGTTTTAGCGATTTCAATTGCTTCTTTTTCTGTAATCACCGTTTTATTTTTAGCTGTTGCATTCGTGTCATCAAAGTCATCATCATCGTCGTTGTCGTCACGCTCATCTACTCTTGAAATAGCTGCTGTTGTACCATCAACATGAATGTCATATTCCTTATTATCTTTATCTACCTCTACTTCATAAGTTGACTTACCATTTTCCATTTCAAGCTCGACATCCTCGACAACCCCATCAACCTTTTTTTGCGCTGCTTCCTTCGCTTTATCAATCCCTATGACATCAGCTGGTTGTTTTTCCTCTGCAAAGCTATGATTGATTGCTACTCCGCCACCAAGAACAACAACGGCTGCTAATGTAATCGCAATAATTTTCTTCATTTCTTTTCCTCCTAAGATTGTTTTTCTCTTACATGTACTACTTTAAACACCTTAGATGAGAGGAAAGAGAGAGAAAGATTAAAATTTGATGAGAAAATGATAATATTTTATTCAGAGTCATCGTCATCATCATCTATAGAGCTATCAAAAATATTTCTTAATTCACCAGTATAAGCATCAATTTCATAGGTTTTTTCATCATCTTCTCCTTCGATTTCGACAAGGTAATAAGGAGTTGGCTCACCAGAAGGGAAAAATTCTACGTCTTCAACCTCCCCCTCCTTCTTAAACTCTTTCTTGGCAATCTCTATTGCTTCCTCTTCTTCCAACAAAGGTTTTGCATTTGGCGTTTCTTTCGTTGTCTCGCCTGTGTAAGCATCAAGCTCTAACGTAATCTCTTCGTTATTTTGATCAATGACTGCTACATAATGAGGTTTTTCTCCTTCAATTAGCTTCAGTGATTTAACTGTCCCTTGAGAGGAAATTCGTTCTTTTATCTCGGCTTCAGTTAATTGCTTTGGTTGCTCCTCTGTTCGTTGTTCTTGTTTGTTCACTTGCTTCTGTAGCTGAGAAACTGAGATTATATCACCACTAGTTGCGTCAATTTCTAGTTGGTAGAGCCCTGTCTCAGCCTGAAGCTCAATTTGATATTTATCATTTTGCTTAGTTGTTTTTATGATTTCACCAGCATATCGTTCCAAAGCTACGTTCTTTGCTTCTTCCTCTGTTAATGCTTTTGCTGAAAAAGCCGGTGAGAGCCATTGGAAGCCAATATAGACAAGAAGGATAGCTGCTAGGACTATGCCGATTAGCCATATCGTTTTTTTCATTTTTCCACCTCTCTAAACGTTTATTGCTTGAATTATAGCTTAGGAAAATGAGAATTTGCTGAGAAAAACAATGTTACAGTTGTCCCAACTCCTTCAAGACTGTCGAGCTCGATCCGAACATTGATTGCGTCGGCAATTTCCTTTGCCATCGAAAGTCCTAAGCCTGTCCCTCCTTGCTTTCGGCTTCTCGCTTTGTCGACACGGAAAAATCGGTCAAACACTTTCGGCAGGTCACTCTTTGGTATCCCAATTCCCCTATCCTCTATTTTGATGTAAGGACTTTCCTGAAGTTTACCTATGTGTACAGTTATTTCGTCTTCACTATATTTCCTTGCATTGTCAAAAAAGATAAAGAGTAGCTGCTTTAGCTTTTGCTCATCCGTTATTGCAAAAATATCTTCCGTACTTTGAATGTTGATTTTTCGCTGGTACGCATTTTGAAAGACCTTTGCCGATTCTGTTACTGTTTCGGGTAAATTCATTTGCTTCATCTCAAGCTTCCATTGGTCGTCATGTCTTGCAAGAAGCAGGAGTTGTTCGGTCATTTCTCGCATTCGGATTGCTTCAGAATGGATTGCCTCAACCGACTCGTCAAATAATTCCGGGCGATCCTTCCCACGTCTTTTTAATAGATCAGCATAGCTTTCAATGATCGTTAACGGTGTTTTTAATTCATGTGATGCATTTGCAACAAATTGCTCCTGCTTCTCAAAATTTGTTTTTAATAGATCGATCATATGATTAAATGTGCTCCCCATTTCAAAGAGCTCATCCTTAGATTTTTTATTAAGTGTGAGGCGTTTAAATTGACCGCTTCGTTGAATTTCCTTCATCGTGGCAATCATCGATTGAATGGGCCGGGTAATAAGATTACTTAAAATTCGACTTGATAATATAACAGGTATCATCGCAATCAGCGTTACGATAATTAACACAATGCGAAGAGTTGATAAAATTTCTTCGATATCTGCGATGCTGCTTGTTAATTGTAGGTTTACAACGCTTCCGTCAGACCAAATAATTGGTATCGATGCGAAGGCATACTTTTTTTGCTGAAAGGTGATGATTTTACTTGTTTCCCCTTGGTAGTATTCCGTTTTTCGTTCACTTAATTGTTTTTCTGTTATCGATGTACCGGATATAAGAGATGCTTCATTTTCAGCTATGACTTGAACCTTTCCGTTTATCGGCACATAGGCACGAAGCAGCTCGTTTGGGTTGATTTGTTTTATCCCTTGGCTGATATCCTTAGCTACTTTTTCAGTTTCTTCCTTTATTTGGTTTCGTTCATTCGCTATCATGAGGTTGCTAAAAACAAGATAGATTGAGATGTTCATGATGAGTAATAAACATACAAAAAGGACTGCTGTGTATAGGTTGATTTTATTTCGTAATCTCATTTTGCGTCCTTTAGCACGTACCCAACACCACGAACGGTATGGATAAGCGGTGCTTCAAATGGATAGTCAAGCTTTTTTCGAATATAGCGAATGTACACATCAACAACATTGGTATCACCGTAGTAGTCATAGCCCCAAACAGCCTCTAGTATTTGATCACGATTTAGCACTTGACGCTTGTTTTTGAGCAGGTAGAGAAGCAGGTCGTATTCCTTTGGTGTTAGGTCGATTTCTTGATTTTGTCTGATAACCTCACGGGTTTTTTCGTTTAGTTTTAAATCAGAGATAGTAAGCCACTCATCAGCTTCTCCTGTCTCTGCTTCCGTTTGTGTTGGCAGATTGGAGCGCATTCGTAAAACCGCACGGATTCTTGCGAGCAGCTCCTCGATTTGAAATGGCTTTGTGATGTAGTCGTTTGCCCCTAAGTCAAGACCAGATACTTTATCCTCAACTGAGCCCTTTGCCGTTAAAAGGATAACTGGTGTTACTAAGTCATTCGCGCGAATTCGCCGAAGCAATTCAATACCACTTAGCCCAGGTAGCATCACATCGAGTAAAATTAAATCCCACTTTCCATTACGATAAGCATCAAGCGCCTCCACTCCATCCATCGCCTTCCCTATCTCATACCCTTCATAACCAAGCTCAAGCTCAAGCAAACGCAAGATTTTCTCTTCATCTTCAACAATCAGAATAGTTTGTTTGTTCATTTTGAAAAACCTCCTTTTGTAGGGACGTTTGGCGGGGACAGTCCCCACCACCTTTGTTTTGGGGACTGTCCCTCTCCGTTCATTTCCTTACTTTCATCATACCAAAACGATCCAATCAATATCTATTTTTGAAGGTTTATGATTTTTTTGGGGACTGTCCCCAATTTCTATTGTTTCGCCCACCTTACAAGCTAGAAACCTATTAATATTAGGATTTATCGCTTATTGGGGACAGTCCCCAATAAGGGGCGGGGGACTGTCCCTCGGGTTTGAGGTGTTAGTTTTTCACGTTTAGATTTGTTTCTTTTTGACGAGAATAGGTGCTAGAAGGATTTAGGAGGTGTATGGTGTGACGAAGAAACAGATTGCTATTTTTTTGCTTATTCTTTTTTATTTATTGTCGGTTGGTAGTGCATATGCTTTTAATGGAGACACTACTGTTGAGGAACCGAGGGAGCATTCGCCACAGAGGAAGATTGAAAGAGAGCTTAAACAATTGCCAGATGAATCATTTCTTGAACAAGATGAGCGAAGTTAAGGCTGATTCTTTCTCTAGACTTTCCCATTAGGTCTAATTAGGTCATATTTTTATAAAATTGAAAGCATCCATTCAATATTAAAAAACAATCGTTATAAATAGTTGTGTCATAAGCAAGGATTGGGGACTGTCCCCCATCCAAAAAAACGAAGCCCCTTCTCATATTAACCGAGATGGGGCTTCGTTTTTTATAGTCTTGCTAACTTATTTTTTAAATCTGTTTCCATTGAAGCAAGGTCCTGTTCAGCCTGAAGGCGTTTTGCACGTCCTTCTGCTTGAATTCGCAACGTTTCCTCAAGTGTTGAGACAAGGTGGTCTTGGACCTTTTTCAGCGTATCGATGTCGACGAGACCGCGTTCGTTTTCCTTCGCTGTTTCAATTGTGTTCACTTTTAGTAATTCAGCATTTTTCAGCAATAAATCATTTGTTGTTTTTGAAACAAGCTTTTGCGCTTCAACAGCATTTTTTTGTCTAAGAAGTGTAAGGGCGATGGCGACTTGGTTTTTCCAAAGCGGGATCGCTGTTGTAATCGACGATTGAATTTTTTCGACTAGCGCTTGGTTCGTGCTTTGGATTAAGCGAATTTGCGGTGCGCTTTGAATCGTAATTTGTCTGCTCAATACTAAGTCATGTGTCCGTTTTTCAAGACGGTCAGCAAATTGCATGAGGTCGTTTACCTCTTGGAACGCCATTTGGTCTTGGGTTAGTTCGGCCTTCTTTTTCATCTCAGGAATAAGCTTTTTCTCTAATTCCTCGAGCTTCAATTCACCAGCTGCAATGTAGACATTCAAGGCGTGGAAATATTCCTTGTTCTTTTCATAGAGTTGCTCTAAAACATTAATATCGCGGAGCAGCTCATTTTTTGAATGATCCAATTTCACACTAATTCGGTCAATTTGTGCTCCCGTTTTTTGATAGCGTGATAACACCTCTTGAACAGAGTTTGAAATTTTTCCAAACATCCGTGTAATCAGGTTTTTCTTTTCAGGCTTTAAATCATCCGGGCTTACTTGCTCAAGCCGTTTCATTAAATCACTAATAATTTCGCCGATTTCTCCGCTATCCTTCTTTTGCACATGGTCGAGCATCGTGTGCGAGAAGTTTAATAGCTTTGATTGAGCTTGAGTTCCATAAAGTGAGATCGCCTGTTGATTTTTCGGGTCAATTTGCGCCGCAAGCTCAATCGCCTTCTGACGATTTTCTTCAGGTAGTACATCGATTAATCGCTTCGGCTTTTCAACTGCTTGTTCGTCCTTATCAATAACTAGTTCATTTTCCCCAAAAGGATTCGCTAATAAATCATCTAGTTCGTTGTGTTGATTCATCCTCATAACTCCTTACGTTCGATTATTCGTTTTATCAATAGTAAGCTTGGCAACATCAATTTCAAATTGCAGGTTATCTAGATCCTTTGCAAGAACATCATATAAATCCTTTTCTAATGTTTCGCCTAAACTTGAAATAGTCCTGCGCGTCTCACTTAATGAAATGCTTAATTCGGCATTTTTCTTCGGCTGTGAGGCTAAAAAGGCGTATTTTTCACTAATTTCTACTAATGAATCTAAATGGGAATAAAAAAATGGTTCGACGAGATAAAAACGCTTTGGCTCATTTTTGACAATCGTATAAATTTTGTTCACGACTCGATAAATCTCAAGATTTTGTTTAATTGATGAGAGCGAGCGAACATGTAAGAGCGATTTTCGCAGCCTGCTGATTTTTTTGCTCGCCTCTTGTAAATTTTTCTTAATGTATTTGTATTCTTTGCGAGAAAGTTGATTCTGTTTTAAAAATTTTTGATTTGTTATCCCTTTTACAGAATAGTAAGCGACTGCTCCTCCACCTACGGCATATGCGCTGGCGAGCAGATAAGGCTGGCTAAGTGCGAAATAGCTGACAAGCCAAACCGTCCCTGTTGAAACGGTCGCTACCGATGAGCGTATAAAAAAATTTGCAATTTGCCTCATTTATATCGACTCCTATTTGAAGTGAAATCTTATCTTTATCATACAACTTATAGTACGGATATTGAAGGTAGAAAGTTTCATTTCAATCATGAAAACTTGAATAGTTTTCTTTAATCATCTAAAATCACATATGTCTGTAAATTTAACTGTAAAGATAGATAGGTGATATTTTTGGCTATAAAACGAAATGATCCATGTCCATGTGGAAGTGGAAAAAAATATAAAAAATGCTGTTTGCAAAAAGAAAGCATCATTCAGCTACATGAAGTAAAGGAAGAGAAATTTTTTCAAGCGAAACAAGCGCTCGTTTTACAAGTGCGTGATTTTATCACAAAGCAGGTCCCTCCTACTTCATATTATCAATTGCAATCAGAATTTAAAAAACGGACAAATTACAAAATTGAGGAAAGACTCGTTAAAGGCCTTTTTCAATATTGGCTTTATTTTTTCCATCGCTTTGAAAACGGACTTCGCGGTATTGAATGGTTTATTCGCGAGACCGGTGGACGACTTTCAGAGGATGAAAGAAAAATGGCGGATACTTGGAATACGTTAACACCGAGAATTGTTCAGTGTGTCGAAAAACAGGACGAGACTCTTACCTTTGAAGATGTCTTCACATCTGAAACGTTTAAGGTAGCAAACTCGAAAGAAAATGTTCCTTATTTTGCCCCATGGTTCGGAACAATCACAATGCTCGAGCCGTTTGAAGACTTGCATTATTTCAACGGTGTTCGCAGCCTTGAAGGTCCCGATGGGGTGGCTCGTGCTATGGCAAAGGTACAAGCTCTTGTTGAAGAGAAAAAGCAGGATCATCAACAAATTTTACTAGATTATTATCCAGAAATTTTAACGGCATTGATGTTTGACGAGCAAAGAGAAAATCAGCCTGACCAGGAAATCGTAGAATATATTCTTCACTATCAAGTTGAAGATGAACTCAAGCTAACTAGCTTCCTTCAAGAGCAACAATCTTTTGAGATTGATGTTTGGGAAGATGAGAAAAAGCAAGGTAGCCTCGCTGGTAGTTGGTATCAATACACAGATAGCGAATTTTCTCAGCCTGTCTTTTTAGCTGAAGTATATGGAAAGCTATTTATTGAAAAAAATAGATTAAAATATAATAGTCTTGCTTTGGAACATGTGAATGAGTTTAAAGCGATGATTCAAGATTTACTTGACCGTGGTGTTTTGACCTTCTTAGAGGAAGAAACTAGTCGTTTTACAATACCGTTCCAAGCAGAGATTCGCGATGTCATGGTGACATTAGACAATGATACACCAAAGTATGTTGCCTTATACGCACAAAATGATATTCGCTTTGTATTCGATCGCCCTCTTCGTCAATTTGATGGTCTCTCGATTATGGAATTAGTTAAGGCTGGAAGATTTGATGATGCCGATAATCTATTAAAACAAATCGAGTATAATATGTATTTACAAGTGAAAAAGCAATTTGACAAAGTTGAGATAACCGCTGATTACAATTCAATGCGGAAGAAGCTCGGTCTTCCATTATCACCATTTGTTACAGGTGGCGAAGCGCGAACATCAACATTAGAGGTTGTCAAAGCAAATCAGCCAGTCGTGAACGAAAAGGATATCGAATACTTGGAACAGCTTGGTTTCACACCTGATACGGTGAACAACTTCTATTCAGATGATATCGTTCAGTTTTATAAGGAAAAAACCGATGGGAAATCTGAAGGGACAATACGTAAATATCGTAGCAGTCTCTTTGATTTAAGAATCATTCTAGAATCATACCCTACCCTCACAAGCTGGGCAGAATGTAACAATGAAGAGTTTTGGACAAAGGTCATCGAAAAGGACTTTCCAGCGCTCTATGAAACCCTATCTAAAACCGCAATAAAGGACTTCACAAGCACCATTAAAGCATTTGCGAAGTGGCTTAAGTAAGGGGGACAGTCCCCACGCTTGCATATTTCACCTAATTATTGGTAAAGGGGCATAATTTGGGGTCAGTCCCCAAATCATGCCCTTTTACTGCTTTAATAAGAAGCATCTACCCTTCAATCATTGCAAAATGATAAGGATAGGTGCTTTTTTTATTTTTTGGGGACAGTCCCCAATTCCACTTGTACAATTAAATTTTGTTGATTATCTTTGTTTTGGGGACTGTCCCCCATATCAATTCTCCTGTAAGATATTTACTATGAAGGAGGGTGTTTCGTTTAGTATGAGACTTTTATATATAGAGGATGATGTTGAGATCGGTCAGTGGGTTAAGGATGAGTTGACGGCTAAAGGGTATGAGGTTGTTTGGTTGACGTCTGGGCTCAACTTGCCGGAGAGCTTCGCTGATGTTGATTTGGTGATTTTAGATGTGATGCTGCCTGGTTTAGATGGGTTTTCCATCGGAAAGCGTATTAAGAGGGCAAAGCCTGAGATGCCAATTATTATGCTATCAGCACGCAGTTCAATTGAGGACAAGCTCGAGGGCCTTGAATTTGCTGAGGATTATGTAACGAAGCCCTTTCACCCCGATGAGCTAGCAAAACGTGTGGAGATTTTATTGCGGAGGTTTGACCGGACAACAACGTCTAAAAGGAAAATAAAGCATTTAGAAATCGACTTTTCTAGCAATCTCATTATCAACTCATTAACAGGTGAAGAAATTCTCCTTACAGGCAAGCAATTTCAAATTTTCTCCTATTTTCTTCGTCACCTAAATCAAATTCTCACAAAGGAGCAGCTCTATGAAGGGGTTTGGGAGGAGCCTTATATTGAGGGAGATAAAACGCTCATGGTCCATATTCGTTTTTTACGAGAAAAGCTAGAAATCAACCCATCACAACCTGAAATCATTGAAACGATCCGTGGAATCGGCTACAGGGTGAGAGCATGAAGCTAGTAAAATCATTACAATTTAAATACTTACTGATCATTTTCTTCGCGGTATTGCTAATCCCATTTTCAATGCCAATCATTTCAACAATTGTCACACTTCCGCTAATGGCCATAGATGATCAGAAAAAATCAGATGCATATGATGGCTTTGAAAAGTTAGAAAAGGAATGGCACAGTGAAGCGAAAAAGTTACAAGGGGCTAGTGATGAGCAAATAAAGCAGCAACTAGCAACCCTTCACAATAAGTACGATGATTCCCATATCTTTTGGGTCGACAAAAACGGGAAAACCCGAGACAAATTCTCGTATAAAAAAAACCTACCTGAGCAGTGGACAGCATCCTTTACTGTTCAATATATGAAGGATCACTATAACTCCGATCCATTTACCGTTGTCGCCTTCCTTGGTAATAACCTATCAGACGGCTTCATGGTCATTGAAGTGAAGCGCTCCTTAGTCGAGCCTCTTCTTCAAAAACATATGAGTCGCTTTGGATACGTTTATATTTACGTTCTAGTTCTCTTCCTACTAGTATTTATTTTAATATCATGGCTATTCTTTAGAAAAATTCATAAACGATTGCTTCGTTTATCTAATGCGATGCAAAATAAAAGTGAGTTTGGAATTCCCCAAACGATTGCCATTTCAAAAATGGATGAAATCGGCCAGCTTGAGGACAGCTTTAATCAGATGATAACAGAGCTAGAACAAAGCCGCCTCCGTGAGCAAAAGGAAGAAACATTACGAAAAGATTTAATCGCTAATTTATCACATGATCTGCGAACACCATTAACAGCGATTCGTGCTCAGCTTTCTCTCCTAAAAGAAGAAGTCATGACAGCAAAAGGCAGCAATGCGCTTGCATCGATAGATGAAAAAATTGATTATGTCAGCAAACTAATCGACAATTTGTTTTCGTACACCCTTCTATCTGCGAAAAAATATCCATTTCATCCAGAAAAAACGGAGATGACTCGCTTCTTAAGAAAAATCGCCGCGAGCTGGTACCCAGTTTTTGAGGAAAAGGACTTTGAAATTGACATCGACATTCAAACTGAAGCAATTAGTTGGGAAATTGATCCACAATGGATGGAGCGAATTATCGAAAACCTGCTACAAAACGTAATCCGACATGCCTCAGATGGCAAATATATCGGTTTTTTCTTAAAAGACGGTCAATTGCTTATTAAAGATCATGGCACAGGCTTTCAGGAAAAAAGTGAACATCAAGGTGCAGGAATCGGTCTTACGATTGTTAATGTCATGATAAACGAAATGGGCCTTCAATGGACGATTGATTCATCAAACGATGGAACGACCATTTCTATCTATTCTCCCCTTTCATAATGATATGAAGGGGTTTTTATTTTCGAGACTTATGTGGGATTGGTGAGAAGTAAGCAGGTGTTCAACCACACAGAAAGCGAGCATTGCATGAGGAAACCACCGAAAAGCTTCACAAATACACCCTAGAAACTTCCTTCCTCATATACACAAATTACGATTTTGAGTGTTATTCAAACGTTTGTTTAAGTGTATAAATTCATTAATTCTCCCTCCTTTCCTGAAGTAGGCTTTCATTTTATTTAACTTTTCCAAAACACCAACCCCCTTTTTTAAACAAAATTTAAACAAAACCGATCCTTCGATTTAACCAACGTCACCTATGCTATACATGAGGTGATAAAAATGAACGAAACATTAATAAAAACAACGAATTTAACAAAATCATTTAAAGGAAATCGTGTTGTAGATAGGTTGAATTTATCGATTGAAAAAGGAGAAATTTATGGATTTCTTGGTCCGAATGGGGCTGGAAAGACGACGACGATACGGATGCTGCTTGGGTTAATGAAGCCATCGAGTGGTGGCATTGAGCTATTTGGTGAAAATGTGAAAGGCAATCATTTAAAAGCATTAAAAAAAATTGGTTCATTAGTTGAGTCTCCCTCTTATTACGGGCATTTAACAGCTCGAGAAAACTTAGAGGCTGTGCGGAAAATTCTTCAAGTACCAAAAAGCCGAATTGATGAGGTGTTAAAAATTGTTCGGTTAACCAAGGATGCGGACAGAGCTGTGAAAGGCTATTCTCTTGGGATGAAGCAGCGACTTGGCATTGCATCAGCGATTTTAGCAAATCCAGAGCTACTCATTTTAGATGAACCGACAAACGGACTGGACCCTTCCGGAATCCATGAAATACGCGATTTGATTAAAAGAATGCCCAAGGATTATGGCATTACTATCTTAATTTCTAGTCATTTGTTAAGTGAAATTGACCAGATGGCGACGAAGGTTGGCATTATTTCAAAGGGAAATATGATTTTCCAGGATTCAATTGAAGTCCTTCGTAATAAAGCGAGAGCAAAAATCGCCATTAAGGTAAAGGATACGATGAAGGCAAAAACTCAGTTACTGACAATGGGACATATTGTAGAAAACGAGAATGATTATTTGCTATGTGAGGATATTTCCGATGGACAAATCGCAAGCATTATTACACACCTAGTTCAGCATGGCCATGAGATTTATCGTATTGAGGAAAAACGAAAATCGTTGGAAAGCATCTTCCTCGACTTAACGAATGAAGGAGGAACGCAGCATGTTGGCGGCACTGCAAGCTGATTTATTAAAGGTCAAACGGAAATGGTTTTGGTTTCTCGTTTTTCTAGGTCCGTTCGGTGTAATTTCACTACAAATGGTGAATTACGGGGTTCGCTATGACTATTTAGTTGGTGGAAGCAAGGATGTTTGGCGGGATTTACTCGGTAATCTTAATAGTTTTACATCACTGGCACTATTGCTAGGAATTACGATTTTAGCATCACAAATTGCTTCAATCGAGCATCAACAGAGCTCCTGGAAGCATCTTCTAAGCTTACCGATAAAACGTCGGGTCGTATATTCATCTAAGTTTTTTATTATTTTGTTTATGCTCCTTCTATCATGTGTCCTTTTATTCGTTGGAACGATTTTTTTAGGACTTGGATTAGGGTTTGGCTCTTCCCCAATGCCGCTCGATGATATTTTAATCAGCAGCTTTTATCCATTAATTGCTGGACTGCCAATTTTAGCGATTCAAACTTGGCTTTCGATTACATTTGACAATCAGGCGATTCCGTTAACGATTGGAATTTTCGGGACAATTGCTCCTTTCTTTTCAAGCAATATTCCTGATTGGTTCATTTGGAAGTGGCCAACATTAATGGGGGATCAGGAACCTATTTGGTATGTAGCAGCTGGACTAGCTGTTGGCATCGTCATTCTTTTCCTTGGGATGATTGATTTTCAAAAAAGGGATGTGAAATAATGTTTTGGAATTTAGTGCAATCTGAATTTTTAAAAATGCGGAAAACTTATATATGGCTTTTATTATTTGTCAGTCCAGCGTTCGCATTTGTTGCTGGATTTCTGACCGAGCAGGTTGAAGGGGCACCAAATGAATGGGTGATCCCACTGGTTATTATGACACCCATCCATACCATCTTGTTCCTCCCTCTCATTATTGGTGTGTTTACAAGCTTCTTATGCCGATATGAGCACAAGAATGGCGGATGGAAGCAATTATTAAGTCTTCCTGTGAAAAGAACGAATGTGTATCTATCGAAATTCTTTCTTACGATTATGCTTATTGCGATTAACCAAGGTCTTGTTTTAGTAGCATGGCTTGCGATAGGGTTTATTAAAGGATTTGAAGACCCGATTCCTTATGATGTCATGGTAAGGAGCTTTGTTGGCGGATGGATTGCCACCCTTCCCCTTGCTGCAATTATGTTACTCATATCGATGGCATGGTCTAGCTTCGCCGCACCTTTAGCATTTAACGTAGTGTTTACAGTACCGAATATTTTAGTAGCAAACTCAGAAACATATGCACCCTTCTATCCATGGGTCCAACCATTCCTCACAATGATTCCAAAAGGTGGCGAAGGACCATGGGGCGGATTTTTCATGTCATTCGAATCACTCGTCTATGCAATAATCGGCGGATTTATCCTCTTCTTCGCCAGCGGTCTTATCTACATCAACAAAAAGGCAGTGTGAGTAGCAATTTGGGGACTCAATTTGGGGACTGTCCCCAAAACAGTGCAGTCCCCAAAGTTATAACACTAAAAACACCGTTTGGGGGACTGTCCCCAAATCAACAGATTTTCCCTTTTATGCTGCAACAAACCTTATTCTATCAAGATTGGGGACAGTCCCCCACTTTAATGACATTAGCTCAAATCCCGCGCAAAACACCCTTTTCGGGGACTGTCCCCAAAAAACTCCCAACCTCCTCTCCTTCCGCCAAAAAGGGACTAATGGCCTATTCGGCGGGGGACTGTCCCCAAAAATCCATTAAAATTATCTGGAAAATGCGAAACTTTCTCCTATTTAATTCGTATTAGGTGTTGTGAGATGATTATAGTATGTTTAAGGATATGAAGTTGAGGTGGGTGCATGAGTTTTTTTAGCAGGTTGTTTGGAAAGAAGGACGATGCTCCTAGGTCCGTCGAGGAACGGAATGTATTTAATCTTCAGCCAAATGATATTGTGACATATGATTTAGAGGATTATAAGGTTGTTGGAAAGATTAGTTATGATGACCATGGCTTCAAATGGTATGCATACCAGCTTGAAGGTGTCGCAAAAACGATTTGGTTAAGCGTTGAGATGGACGATGAGCTTTACCTTGGTATTTATGAAAAGGTAAAATTAAAGCTGGATGAACCGATCCCGAAAAAAATTCGTCATGAGGGAATTACTTATTACCTAGATGAATCAGGGAAAGCACGCGTAACTGGCATTGGAAGAAATCAGAATATTAATGGTATGATTTGTGAGTACTATGATTATTGTGATGAAGAAGAAGAAAAGTACCTCTCTGTTGAAAAATGGGGAAGCGAAATTGAAGTAAGTGCTGGTTATGATATTGAAGAATATGAATTAAAATTTATTGCAAGCAAATAGGAGGAATAAACAATGTTCAAATTTTTTAAACGTGTAAAAACAGTTGTTGACTCAGAGCTTAATGCATTATTAGACAAAGCAGAAGATCCAGTAAAAATGCTAGACCAATTTATGCGCGATATGGAATCAGATATTCGCGAGGCAGAAGCAGCTGTTGCTAAGCAAATTGCCAATGAAAAAATGCTGCAAAAGAAATATGAAGAAGCACAAAAAATGGTTGAAAAGCGTGAAGAACAAGCGCTTAAAGCAGTTGAAGCTGGAAACGATGATTTAGCTCGCCGCGCGCTAGAGGATAAAAAGCTTCACACACAAACAGCGGAAACATTAAAGGAATCATACGAACGTGCGAAGCTTGATTCTGAAGCTGTGCGTAAAAAGCTTGATGAAATGAAGGCTGAATATTATCAAATGAAGCTAAAAAAGGATTCCTTAAAAGCTCGTGCGGAATCTGCGAAGGCAAAAACAAAAATGAACCGTACCCTTTCTGGTATTGGCTCTGATGAATCAAAACGAGGCTTCGAACGAATGGAAGAAAAGGTTCTCCAATTTGAAGCAGAAGCAGAAACAAGTGAAGACTTACGCTCTTCAAACAAAAGCCTTGATGATGAATTCGAATCATTAGAAAAAAATGATGTTGATGACGAGCTTGCTGCGTTAAAACGTAAATTAGGAAAAGAATAACGACCTATTACGTACACACTACAAGTGAATCAAACAAATAAGTATGAAGGGACTGTTTCAATGTGAGGGCTCATCCTTACTAAAAACAGCCCCTTTATCATGAAAACAAATTCATATTCCAAAATGAAAGAGGGTGAGTCAATGAAAAAACCACTTCTTTTTGTTATGCTATCTTTTTCACTCCTTTTAGCCGCTTGTGGAAATATTGAGGGATCAACGAGCGGAACGATTTTCAAAGATGAAATAGCTGAATATATCGATACAAATTATATCCTTCAAGACGTTGTCACAGGTCAGTCAGGATCAAATGACATCTCAGAAATCTACCTCGCAGAAAACAAATCAATCGATGAAGTGTCAAAAGAGCTACAAGATCATGAAAAACCACGTGAAATAAGCGAAAAGGTCAATAATAAGCAAGTCCTTATTTACCAGGATGTTTTTATTAGTCTAACTCTTTCAGAAGATAATCAGGATGACACAATGGTCGAAATATCCTCCTATGACTTTGTCCGGAACAATTATCATCCTAATTATTTCAATGGATTATTTGCATTATGGATTTTAGATGATATTCTTAGGGACGATAATTGGGCAAACAAAAGAGAAAGAAAATGCTCTGCAACAAATGATGACTGCTATCAAGGATATGGAGCATCAGGCGGTACATATAAAAGCTCAACAAGCGGTTCCACTTCTGTAAGAGGAAGCACGTCAACCGTTCGTGGTGGCGGACCTGGTGCCGGAAAATAAAATTTCATTATGCTCAAAAAAGAGTACAGAGGGAAACCTCAGGAGAAACTCAACAAAATTTGCTTTTTTAGTTTTTACAAAAAATGAATATGAGAAAGGATGAATCAGATGGAACCATTTATTTTAACGGCTGTCTACTTCTTAATTGCCATTATTATTGTACTTATTGGATTAGTTATTTTCGAATTCCTTACAAAGAAATATAAAGACTGGGATGAGGTACTAAACGGAAACCACGCTGTCTCTCTATCAATTGGTGGGAAAATCGTCGGTATCTGTATTATTCTTTCATTCTCGATTTACCATAGTGCGAATGTGCTAGATACATTGATTTGGGGCGCATACGGAATTTTATTGCAAATGGTTGCTTATCTTCTATTTGAGCTTTTCACAAGAAAATTCTCTGTTGAAGAACAATTGCAAAAGGGAAATATTTCAGTCGGGATTATCAGCATGTGTGTATCGATCGGCCTTGGATTTGTCATCGGTGCATCGATTACGTAACATAAGGAGACGACTTTTATAGTGAGTGAGAAAAAAAATAAACAAAGCAAAGCGATTTATTGGGCTTCGGGGATCGTTTCCGTTTGCGGGATTATCTTCGAGGTTCTATTCGGCGCAGCTGGTTCTTATTTACTTGGTGATGGTGTAAAGCAATACACCCTCACCATTTCTCTTTTTCTAACCGGAATGGGAATCGGTGCGTCAATAAGTGAAAGAGTAACAAAAAATTTAATATTATCATTTGTTTGGATTGAATATCTCATTGGAATTCTAGCCGGATTTTCAACCTTCCTCCTCTTCGGGGTATCCGCGTTTTTAAGTGAAGGAATGGATTCGTTATTCCTTTATACAATTACATTAGTTGTTGGAGGATTAACAGGTGTTGAATTACCGATTTTAATTCGTAAAGCAAATGAAATTGGTGTCACCGTTCAAAAAAGTACTGCACGAGTGCTTTTTTCAGATTACGCAGGTGGATTAATTGGCGGTATCCTCTTCGTCTACTTGTTTCGACCAGAGTTTGGCCTAGTGAAAACAGCGTTTATCGTAGCATTAATAAATGTCATCGTGGCACTCTGGATCCTTCTCTATTTTAAAAAGGAAATAAAAACGTTCAAGCGCCATTTCACAGCTGGAATTGCGATCTTCCTCCTGCTCATCGTCGGCATATTTTTCGGTGAGGAAACAGCGTTTACGTTTGAACAAAAGCTTTACCGAGATCCGATTATTTATACAGAGCAAACCGCCTACCAGCAAATCATTTTAACAAAGGAACAAGGTGATTTGCGTCTTTTCCTTGATGGCCAGCTGCAATTTAGCTCAACAGATGAGCATCGCTATCATGAGACACTTGTTCACCCTACAATGGCAACAGCGGAGAAAAGAGAAAACATTCTTATTCTTGGCGGCGGTGACGGCTTAGCCTTACGCGAGCTGCAAAAATATGATGAGGTTAAATCGATGACACTCGTAGACCTTGATCCAAAGGTCGTTGAGCTCGGTAAAACGAATCGTGATATCGTCACATTAAATAAACATTCGTATGAGGATGAACGTGTCAATGTTGTTAACGAGGACGCGTTTCAATATTTAAAAAGGGACAAGCAATTTTACGACGTCATTCTCGTTGATTTGCCTGACCCGAATAATGAATCATTGAACAAGCTGTATACACTTGAGTTTTATCAGCTGCTGCGAAATCATTTAACACCAGGCGGCTCAATGATGATCCAGGCAACGAGCCCAACGTTTGCAACAGAGGTTTATTGGTCGATTAACCAAACCGTTCAGGCTGCTGACCTACAAACAGCCAACCTTCACGTAGATGTCCCAAGCTTTGGAGATTGGGGATTTGTTCTTGCGAAACGAGAGCCCGTCAACCTAAAGGATGCAAAAATAACCGTCGAAACGGAATTTTTAACGAATGATGTCCTCGATGGTCTTACAACGTTCGGCAAGGATATTGACAAAGATATCGTCGATGAAAAGGGGCGAAAAGTACCAATCGAAACAAACACACTAACCCGTCCAACGATTATCGAAAAATACGAAAAAGCATGGAAAAGCTACTAAAGCAAAGCGAGCAACCTCTTGGGGACAGTCCCCAATGAAGGATGCTCGTTTTTATTATATTTGTTTGTCGACAAATTACGACAATTACACATATAATCTAGGAAAAAAGAATGATGTGATGAGGCATTTTATGATAGAATGTAAGAAAAAATAGAATTATTCTACTAAAAAGGCAAACTCATCGAAAGGTGAAGACGCAAAGCTACAGACCTAAAGGAAACTATGGTGGCTGAGTTACCAAAGGAATAGCGAAAAAGGTTATTACCAATGGGAAATAGCCTTTTTTATTTACACAATTTACTTTTAGTGACTAACTGTGAGGTACTACGATGTTAAAATCAAAGCGTTCAGCCTACTTATTCTTTTTCATTCTTATTGCAGTATACTACGCTAGTCTCATTTTATTTCACGACAATCTCTGGATGAGAGCCTTTATCGCATCCTTTCTTCCCATTGTCGCAGGCCTTGTAAGCTTTTCTTGGACGTTTAAAGCTTATCAAACGATGGCAGATAAAAATCGCTATTTTTGGCTCCTATTTAGTATTGGGATTTTATTTTTTACGCTATTTCATTTCACCTTATTATTTTTTCTTTTAACTAACCGGACACACAATATAGAAATCGCTATCATTTTATTATCCGCTTATTTGCTATTTCTTACCGGGTTAGCATATAAAATTAGACAAATCAAAACAAATCCAAATCGTCCTTTTTTCTTTAATCTCATCATCTTTATGACAGTTGTCATGACGGTTAGTATTCATTACATCGTTAATCCTATTTTGCCTTATAGAAATTTCTCGCTTATCTCAACGAGTATTTCGTTATGCTTTCCAGTCATCATTTGGAGCATATCTTTTACAATCACTTACTTATTCTATCTGTTTCCCGCTATCCAAGATAAGAGGTCTTCCCTTTTTATTATAGGCGGCTCTATTATTCTAGTTATCGCGGATGTCATCTATATTTTCCAAAATCTAAATAATGATTTTTTGCCAGGGAATATGACTGATCCATTGTTAACGATTGCCATCTTAATCATTGGACTTGGAGGCTTGTACACGAAGGAAAAGACAAATGAGCGAGAATGGTTTACAGATACGTTAGCAAAAAATAATGGCTATATCTTCCCATACTTAAGCGTCATGATTTTACTCGTCCTTTATTTAGAAAGCACAAACTGGTATTATAATTCCCTTACGATCGGTCTTTGCCTAACATTGTTTTTAATTGTTGGCAGGCAAATTCTTTTAGTAAGAAAAAATTATTTATTAATTGCTGAATATCATCATTTAGCATACCACGATCCTCTTACAGGCTTATACAATCGCGCAAAATTAACAGAGGATTTTACCCAGCTTCAAGAAAAAATGGATTCAAGCCCGAACCCAATTGCATTGCTTTTATTCGATTTAGATCGATTTAAAAATATCAATGATTCGTTTGGACATTATATTGGCGATAGCCTATTAGAAGAAGTGGCGAAAAGACTAAAATCAAGCGCAAAGGAAAATGCACGCATTTACCGAATGGGTGGCGATGAATTCATCTTTTTATTAGTCAATGCGACAAAAGACGATAGTATCACAACGGCTAAACAGATTCTAGCTGAATTTTCTAGACCATTTAAAATTGCTGACTATGACATAACGATAACACCGAGTATTGGCATCAGCATGTATCCAGAAAACGCAGCAAACCCTGTCTCTTTACTAAAAAATGCTGATGCCGCCATGTATTTAGCTAAGGAAAAAGGAAAAAATAACTACCAATTTTATTGCTCTCAGCTAAATGAAACGATGAATCGAAAAATGCTGCTTGAAACTGAGCTGCGTAACGCCATTGAAAAAAATCAGCTACAGCTTTATTATCAGCCTAAAATTGATTTGAAAACGAGAAAATTAGTCGGTATGGAGGCATTATTACGTTGGCAACACCCTACATTAGGGGTCATTGCACCAAGTGAGTTTATTCCGATTGCTGAAGAATCTAGACAAATTATTAGCATTGGCGAATGGGTACTTTTGACAGCCTGCAAGCAAAATAAACTGTGGCAGAATAGCGGGCTCCCCCATCTTTCTGTTTCGGTCAACGTCTCTGTTCGCCAATTTCAAGACAGTGATTTTTTACTAACGGTGAAAAGGGTCATTGCTGAATCTGGACTTGATCCACAGTACTTAGAACTGGAAATAACGGAAAGCATCATGCAAAACATGAATGAATCGCTACTGATTTTAACCGGGCTAAGAAAGCTTGGCGTAAAGCTATCGATTGATGACTTTGGAACAGGCTATTCGTCCTTGCATGTTTTAAAGGAGCTTCCAATTGATACGCTAAAAATCGATAAATCATTTATTGACAATATTTCAGATCCAAAAAATCAGTCGATGGTAAAAACAATTATTGATTTAGGGTTAAATTTCAACTTAAATATCGTTGCTGAAGGAATTGAGCATGAGCATCAAGCACAGGTTCTCTCAAGCTTTAACTGCAACTATGGACAAGGCTATCTCTTTTCAAAACCAATTCCGACTGAACAATTCAATCATCTACTCATACAAATAAAAATAGGCGGAAGCACACTAGGTTGTAAGAGTACGAATTTTTAAAAAGGGAAAGATAAATAAGGACATATCCTATGTTATTAGACTAATAGGGTATGTCCTTTTCTTATCCTGAATTTCCCCACTACCTTTAGCATGAAGCAGAAATGACTTAATTTAAGTGACTATAGTTCCAGCTCATCTAACCTTCCCATTAGCTTTTTATAGCTCACCAAGGTTTCTTTATCAACAACTTTAGAACCAGATTGAAAATAAACAATATCCCCTGTTCCATCGTTTATTTGATTCCTTGCTTCGAGAATTCGCTTTAGATTTTTTGCGGTACCTACACTTCCTGAAATAATGTCCACCTTTTCAGGAAAGATTTCCCTTACGCTATTTTCGAAATATGGGAAATGAGTACAGCCAAGAACAATCGTTCCATACTGCTCTAGATCCAATGCACTTACCTTTTCTCTTAAATATGGTACAACGACCTCTTCTCTAAATTCAAAGCTCTCGGCAAATTCGACTAGACCAGGGAGTGGCAAGCTTTCAACAATATCATGATGGTCTATACTTTTTACGAGATTATGGAATTTTTCCTCTTTGAGAGTCAAGCTAGTCGCCAATACTAATACTTTTTTTCGCTTTCCTTTACAGCTTTGAACAGCAGGCTTTACCGCCGGTTCAATCCCTAAAATAGGGAAGTCATACTTTTTTCGAAGATCATCAACCGCGATACTTGTAGCAGTATTACAAGCAATCACCAATGCCTTCACACCTTGATTTGCCATAAAGTCGGCCGCACGAAAAATATAATCCCTTACCTCTTCCTTTGGCTTTTCTCCATAAGGAACATGTGAGGTGTCTGCATAAAAGATATAGTCTTCATTCGGTAGGTACTTCAATGCTTGATGAAGTACAGTTATTCCACCGATACCAGAATCAAAAAAACCAATTCTCATTACGTTCACTCTTCCCTTTATTAATGCTGTTCTATTCTTTCATCATCTCCGAAAGAATGACCTATTCACTTAACATTTCAATAAATTTTAACAAAGCTATTGGTAAATAGTTTTCCTTTCGATAAATAAACATCGTTTTGACTTTCCCGTAGGAATTCGGCAATGAATGCTGTTTAACAGTTCCTGCTTGTACATGATTTTCAACTACACTGGAAGGAAGCATGCTAATACCGAGACCTGCAGCTACACAACCGATAATTCCATCTATCGTGCCAAACTCCATTATCTTATAGGGTATCATTTTTTCTATGTGTAGCCATTGTTCAAACCTTTCCCGATAAGCACATCCTTTATGAAAAACAAGCAATGTTCTTGTTTGAATATCTTTGATTGAAGCTATTGATGGATGGACGTTATCTGTAATGATAACGAGTTCCTCCTCGAATACTTCTTTCTCTATGAGATCAGGGTGATGAATAGGTCCAGACACAAAGGCACCATCAAGTTCATACTGAAGAATACCTTGAATACTTTGTTCAGTAGAGCCTGTTTTTAACGTTAAATCTACCTCTGGAAAGTGTCTATGATACTTTGAAAATAGGACTGGCAGGCGAACTGCTGCGGTTGTTTCCATTGAACCAATCATTAAAGAACCTTTTTGCGTTTGCTCATCCATCATCACATGTTTCGTTTCTTCTATAAGATCGAATATTTTTTCCGTATACGAAAGCAACAGGCTTCCTTTAGTTGTTAATACAGTACCACGATTATGCCTATAGAAAAGCGTTGTTTGAAGATCCGATTCCAGCTGCTGAATTTTCATTGTGATATTAGACTGCGCATATTGAAGCTCTCTTGCAGCTTTCGATATACTTCCTAGCCTTGCGACAGTCTGGAAAATTTTCAACGAGTGCAAATCCATAAAATTCCTCCACCACTTTTCAGATATCAAAATACCTGATAGCAAATCTCATTATTATGTATTATTCAATATACCAAAAAAGAGATATGCTTTAAATAGATTATTTTTTGGAAGAATTTCAACTTCGAAAATGAATCTCTAATTGCAGTTGAACATTGCCTTTCTAAACTCTATTTATACGATTGGACAGTTGATGGGGTCCATCTTGGTAGGAATCCTTATCATCTTGAGAGAAATCTAAAGGAAAATCAAATGACAGACGAGGTGAGAAATCATGTTTAGTAATGAAATGACAGAGCTTTTAAACATTAAATACCCTATTATACAAGCTCCTATGGCTGGCGGGATAACAACCTCAACATTAGTCGCTGAGGTTTCAAATTCTGGGGGGCTAGGGATGATTGGCGCAGGGTATATGACTCCTGTTCAAATACGAGAACAAATTAGGGAAATAAAGAAGCTAACTTCAAATCCGTTTGGGATTAATCTATTTGTTCCTAACGAATTTAGAGTGACAGAGAATGAAATAAAATCTTCCAATCAGCTCTTAGACCCTATTCGTCAGCAGTTACATTTACCTCAGCAAGATAACTTTGAACCACCATATTTCGAGAGTGTTTTTGAGGAATTTATTCAACAAATAAAAGTTGTCATGGAAGAAAAGATTCCTATTTGTTCATTTACATTTGGCATTCCTTCTAGAGAATGGATGACTGAATTAAAAAAATCAAACATAATTCTGATCGGAACTGCTACAACTGTTACAGAGGCAGTTGAAAACGAAAAAGCAGGAATGGATATTGTTGTTGTTCAAGGTAGTGAAGCTGGTGGACATCGCGGGAACTTTATTAACCGTTCACAAGAAAGCTCGATTGGGTTAATGTCCTTAATTCCCCAGGTTGTTGACAATGTTAGCATTCCTGTTGTTGCTGCAGGAGGAATTATGGATGGAAGAGGGTTAATAGCCTCGAAATGTTTAGGCGCAATGGGTGTACAAATGGGGACGGCTTTTTTGACCTGTATTGAAAGTGGCGCACATAAGGTTCATAAAGAAGCAATCCTTCATGCTAAAGAAGACGAAACGATTTTAACTCGTTCATTTTCAGGTAAATGGGCCAGAGGTATTAATAATAAATTTATTATCGAAATGAAGAAACACGAAGCATTTTTACCAGACTTCCCTATTCAAAATACACTTACTCAAGATATTCGCAAAGCTTCTATTCTCCAAAACAAGCAAGATTTTACGCCACTATGGTCTGGTCAAAGCCCAAGATTGGCGAAAAATCAAACCGTTGAATCATTAATTCAAACTATTATAGCTGAAGCAAGAAAATTAATTTCTATAGAAGCAAGGTAATGCTAATATACACAAAAAGCCTAGCTGTAAAAGCTAGGTTTTCGTCTATACCTTATTGAAGTATTCCTTTGATTACTTCAACTAATTCATTTCTTGTCTCTAACAATTTACTCTTTAAGCCTTCATTATTTAAAGGGGTTTCTAAATAGAAATCCGCAAACGGCTGATGCTTATATCTTGGTACAACATGCATATGATAATGAGATAATTCACTAAATATTCCCCCATTTTGGCATATAGTTATCCCGTCAGGTTTATATAGTGTCTTAATAGCTTTTGCAAGCAGCCTTGATGTCTGCATGATAGCATTCGCCGTTTCTTCATCCAGTTCATCAACATCTTCAAAATGCCCTTTTGGAAGGATCATAACATGTCCTTCATTAAATGGGTCATGGTCTAAAATGCAGCAAATAAAATCGTCCTCATAAACGACATTCACACGTTTCATCTTATTAGCTAACTCACACCCTAAACAACTCACAGAATCACCTCTCTGTTGTATTTCTTTTTCTATATATCATTTCCTTCTTTACCTTCTAAACTACTCTTTTTCCGCCATACCCCCTCCTCCGCTCGTCTTCCCCTGTGAATAAAGACCCTTATTTTGTATAATAGAATTAGGATATGTCGAACAAGAAAGGAAATTGTAGAACGAGCAACTAGTCTGGGAGTCGAATCAACCTGAAAATCGCCAAGGCGAATAACTAAGCTTTTGACGTTTACAAGAAAATCCGTTATGACTCTTCTATCCTGTGATTCAAGTGAATAAGTTATTACAAACGATGGACACGTCCTTTTTAAATGTTGGAGGAGGAAGTGCAGGGTTACCCGACAATTTCACTTATCAATTTTTTCAGATGCCTTTTCAGCCAAAAAGTAGTTATATCATCGACTTAACGAATATATTATTTTTGAAGAGGACTAGTTTTACAGTTTGCAAGGAATTCCATTCTTTTATTGATGGAGTAAACAATTGCTGGGTTAAATTTAACTAACTATTTCTTGAGACTTCCGAATATTTAAAGCAACTTAACATGAATAAATTGAAATTCAAATCTTTTTGCTCTCATAATTACGAGCATATATATGTCAATAACAGAATAAATCATTTGCTGAAGCTACATATGACCTTCAGAACCGATAGAACTGATGAAACAAAGAGGAGGACGACAAGATGAATTTAATTGATGTACAACCTGTCAAATTTAGTTTTTTTGAGAAGCCACCTGCATCATCGATGACACAAGCCTTTGTTTATACAAATGAAAATAATAATTTTTTAGTTGTGAAAAATGGTGACCGCATTTCCCGCAGTGATTTACGGGCAGGAAAATATACGAAGATGTATATCGTCAATATGTCGACGTTAAATTTCCATTTTGAAAAAGAGGTCCCTTCTCAGGATCGCGGTCGCCAATTTTTAATTGACTTATCGATTGATTATAAGGTTGTTGACCCAATTTCATTAATCCAACAAAATGCTGGAGAAATCGTAACCTATATTAAAAAGAAGCTTCCATATTGGCTTGAGGAAATTACGATCGATTACCCAATTTCTGAGTCAAAACGAGTGAAGCGTCATATCGAGGATCTTCACGAGCATTCATCAATGGTTGCAGGCTTAAAACAAGTCGGTGTTGCGATTACTGATATAAATGTTCTTGTGAAGCAAAGTACAAATGATCAGGAGCATGATAAAAAATTTAGAGAGATTGACCAGGAGCATGAGCTTGAGGTTCACCGTCGGGAAAAGAGATTAATGAAGGCTCGCTCACTTGCTAAGGAAATACAGGATGCAATCGAAAAGGGTGACTTGCTGACTGCCTTACTTATTGCTGAGGAAAATCAGGATGCTCGTGATATCGTGAAAGCTCGCTTACAAAATGAGGAAGGCTTCCGTCTCGAAGTGCAGGACCAAGTCAGAAAATTGCTGCTTGACCCTTCCGTTAGTGAGTTTGAAGCGAAGGAGCAAATTGCGAAAATAAGAGCATACTTCCCACATGACCCTATACCTGAGAGCAAGCGTCTATCAGATGTCAGCTATGAGGCAGATCCTCTAGATGATTTGAAACGTCTTTATCATTCAACAAAAGGAGAGTAGGTGAACTGTGGAAACCATTATCAATCAACTATTTTGGCTTTGGGTCCCACTGTCATTACTGCCTGTTTGGCTACGAATCGCCATCATCACATATATCGTGGTTGTATGCCTAAGACCAATTATTATACGCCTACTCCCCCGTCTAATAAAATGGGGCAGTATTTTGCTACAAAAAATAACTGAACTCGTCTCATTGGCTTTCATGAAGCTTGCACATCGCAAGCTAATGAAACGACGTGATGAAGGCAACTATGTCATTCCAGCATGGGTTGACGTGATGGAGGATAGCGTTGCCTTCCTATTAAAGGGATTTATGAAAACTGAGCAACTGTTCAAAAAACGGACAAGAAATAAATACACGCTAAGAAAAACGTTCCGGATTACCGCACTTTTATTAGCTATCATTTTACCTATGGCCATTATCAACAACCCAACGACGACCTATTCAAAATCGTGGTACCAATTTGAAAAATGGGCATCAGAGGAAAAGGTAAAAAAAGCTTTAGGCTTTGATTTGAGTGATTTGCAAGGAAAGGTAGGAACGACTTTAAAGCAGGTTGAAGGCGTAGAATACACACTAAAGGAGCAATATGAAGAAGGCGGCAATATCCGAGAAACCCCTTCCCTAGACGGAAATATTGTTGATAGCTTAAAACTAGGTGAAACTGTAACATACTTAGAGGAAGAAGAAACTGATAATCGTGGAATCACTTGGCTAAAGGTGAAAACCGCTGATGGAAAAGAAGGCTGGATTTCTGCCAATATTGTTGTAAAAGCATAGGGTTAAAGGAGAAGGAACAATCCTTTTCACCATACAAAAGGGTCCGAATCGTTCCTTCTCATTTCGATTTCATTAATTTTCAAATCTAGGAATTTTATAAATCGTTTGGCTTTCAGCAATGATTTGACTGCGATACAAGTCGGTGATCTTTTGATAACGAATTTCATATGTATCAACTAATCGTGCAGCCTTCTCTATTCGTCTTTCTAGCGTATCACGGGTAATGTTAAGCTCGACTCGCTTGTGGTTTTCTAGCGTGACAATTGAACGATTCCCCTTCGGATCGATACTTCGAACATGCCGATAGGAAATCCAGCAATTTTCTGACTTTGTCGGTGAACAGGTTGGAATCATACACATTTTTGATCTTTCACTAATTAATACCGGGAGCAGCCTTTGATTGCGCAAAATTCCGCCTGCCGATTGATTTCTCCCTGGTAAATCAGCACCAAAATACTCTAAACTATTCATGACAATCTTTCTCGGATTCTCTTTAACCTGTATTTCTTGATATACCTCCATCACATGGCTATGAAGATAAGCTTGCTCTGTGTAAAATGGAGTAATAAGCATTGTATTTTCATGAATAATATAAGGATCCTCAACGATCGGTAATAAATGGTCATCCATAACTTTTATAGCTCCCCTCAAAAAAATTCATTCTTTCATTTTTATGTGGAGTTGGATATAATACCAAATGTAGTTGGAATCTTTTCAACTCCAAACAGTCCTTAAGCACACACCTCACCAAAGCTGTCGTGCTTAAGGATTTTTGTCTACCTTTGCGAACAATTTTAACATTTTAAAGCTCCTATTTTAATGTTAGTACTACGTTAAATGGCCTGGATAAAATACATGAGTAGTCATAATCAAATAATCTAGGATGTTCGTTTGCTACCATCACCATCACACTGAACTCTCCCTTTTCATTTAATTATTTTTTCTGAATCGAAGCTTGTAAACCTTATCATCTACTGGAATTTTTGATCATCACCTCCGTTTTCAATGTAGACTTTACGTCGAAAACTAAGATGTTGCGGAACTTGCGAGGTAAAAGCGAGTAAGGGTGAAGTCGAATCATAGGTGAAGAACACGAATATATTATAACTTCTTTCCTAGGAAAATAAAGCCATTTTACAAATTCTTATCAAAATTTTAACATTTTTTCCCTATTGGAAATTAATTTTTCACTACATTTAATAGCTGATTTTACAAAAAAATAGAGATTTGGTTGTTCTAATACATCACGTTTTCTTAGTGAAATAATAATAGAGCTTTTTACTTATATGAACCTGTACATTGGTCTCTGAAATTATCAGTGTTTCAAGCATACTATTAGATTTTGCTATGATAATAAAAAACACTCTATTCTCGCGAGAAAATAGAGTATTATGATCACAATGAAAAGGTCTAGCTAGAACCTATTACCTTTAATAGACGATCTAATCCTAGCTTTAATCCCTCCAAAGAAGCATACGCATAGGAAAGACGAATATGATGTAAATCACTTGAATCATAAATATAGCCAGGGTTTATTAACACATTTTGTTTTAGTAGATTTAAAAATAACGATTTATTTACAATCGGTTGATTAAATCGTAGCCAAATATAAAAGCCTCCCTCTGACCTTTTCCATGTAGCCATTTTACTAAATTGTTGTTCTAAAATCCTTTCAACGAATGCTGCCCTTTTCTTCAATTGCTCACGTAGGTTAGTTAAATGCTTTTCATATAAACCAGTTGATATCCAGTGTGCGACAATTTCTTGGGAAAAGGCACTTGAACCATAATCTGTTTGCATTTTTATATCTGCTAATCTGGCAATGACAGGTGAAGGTGCGATAACCCAGCCAATTCGTAAGCCTGGGCTTAACGTTTTAGATACACTCCCTATATAAAGGACTTGCCCAGATGTATCAAACGATTTTATTGCCGGTGGCGCGGTCTCAAATAACAATTCATGGTATACATCATCCTCAATAATAGGGATTTGGAGCTCATTGCACACATGATATAATTGTTCCTTTTCTTTTACAGACAAGCTATCCCCTGTTGGATTATGCAATGTCGGAACAGTGTAAAATAACGATTGTCTTTTTCTTTTTAAAACCCTTAAATGATCAGATAAATTAGCATTTCGCGTTACTGAAATCATCCGCATTCCAGCAGATTGAAACGGATGGACAGAGCTTAAGTATGATGGCTGCTCGTGAAAAACGATCGAGCCTTCCTCTAGCAATCCCATTGCAATTAATTGAAGGGCTTGGAGCGCACCAGAAACAATAAGGATGTTCTCTGGCTCTGTTTGAATACCGCGCTTTTTTACATATTCACAAATGATGTTTCTAAGCCGCTCATTCCCTTTTGGCGGTGAATAGCCAATTGATTTTGCATCAAGGGAAATCTCCTTTAAAGACTGTTCAATTTGGTCTGTCGGGAGTAATTCTGGTGATAATTCACCTGTTCCGAGGCGGATGATATGGTCGTATTGCTCATATTCATTGATGAGTTGAATCGTGTGGTAGTTTGGCTTATAAATACTTGATTCAATATGCTGCTTCCAATTCGGCTGAGACCTGTTCAAAAGCACATTCCATGAATGATTAGCAACAAATACACCTGAGCCCATTTTTGACTCAAGTAAACCATCTGCCTTTAATTCATCAAGTGCAAGCTGGACGGTGCTTCGATTTACATGAAATTGTGTTGCCAGTTGTCGCTGTGTCGGGAGCTTTGTGCCAACAGTCCAATCTCCCCTTTCAATCCGAGCTTTTATCCATTCGACAATTTGCTCTTGAATCGTCAAATGAGACTTACGGTTTGGTACCCACTTCAAAATATATCCCCTCTTAAATTGGATGGATAAAAAGCCATCCAATTGGTCGTTTTCTTTAAGTTTTATCATAGTAAGATAGAAATTGAAAGGAAGTTGATAAAAATGGAACCTATTCTTCACGGAATCATTCTAGCATTCGGACTTATTTTACCTTTAGGCGTACAAAACGTATTTGTGTTTTCACAGGGAGCCACACAGCCAAAGCTACTTCAAGCACTTCCTGCGACGATAACGGCCGCCCTATGTGATACACTTTTGATCGTTTTAGCGATATTCGGCTTATCTGTTATCGTCCTTCAATTTGAATGGCTGCGGATTAGCCTAATGGTTGTCGGCATTTTGTTTTTATTTTACATGGGATATGCGATTTGGCGGTCTGTACCTAAAGCAAAGGAAACGGGCAAAGCATTATCAATCCGGCAACAAATTGTTTTCGCTCTATCCGTTTCTTTATTAAACCCACATGCGATCTTAGATATCGTCGGTGTTATTGGAACAAGTGCATTAAAATATGTCGGAACAGAACAATTTTTATTTACGATTGCATGCATTCTCGTATCCTGGATTTGGTTCTTCGGATTAACGGTCGCAGGTGCAGCAATGAAAAGGTTAGATGGGACAGGAGCATTAATGAACATCTTCAACAAATGCTCCTCAATATTTATCTGGGGAACAGCCATTTATATCGCGATTGGGTTACGGTGATACAGTAAAATACATATAAAGGATCGATTTCATTGTGAAATCGATCCTTTTGCTGTTCTTCTACGTTCCTAGATTATAGTACTTTTTGAGTAATTTTAGAGAAAACCGCAATGAAAAGAAGGATTTCATTCTTTGGCATCTAAATATTACACTTGTAATATTTGAGTTTCCCAATTTATAATCATAGTGAAGGGTGGCGAAATTTTGAGAAAAGCGTAATTTACGTCTAATGAAACAACATACACAAATGAAAAACAAAGGAAAAGGGAGGCACTCTACTGATGAATGATTCAACGAAAAGGTGGTTTAAGCTTGCAGCATTCTTTATGCTCTTAATGCTCCTCGTTCAAACAAATCTAGTAAATGTCAGTGAAGCAAAGGCGCAAAAAACAAAGGAACTAAACATCGAAAATTTGTTTAATGGAAAAGACGGGACTATGGTGCTTAAAAATGTGAAAAAGGATGATATTTATCTTTATAACAAGGAAAGAAGCATAAAAAGATTTACTCCTGAATCAACATTTAAAGTGGCAAATTCTTTAATCGGATTGGAAACAGGTGTAGTAAGAGACGAGTATGAAGTGAAGCGTTGGGATGGTGTGAAAAGAGAATTCGAAGGCTGGAATCGTGACCATTCATTAGCCTCAGCAATGAGAGAATCAGCCGTTTGGTTTTATCAAGATATGGCAAGAGATATCGGAAACGAAAAGATGCAGGAATCTATCAACAAAATAAACTACGGAAACAATGATATATCAGGAGGCATTGACCAATTCTGGCTAGACAGCACATTGAAGATTTCCGCCAAAGAACAGGTTGAGTTCATCGAAGACCTTGTTAAAGAGGAACTCCCCTTTCAGGAAACGATCCAAAAGACAGTGAAACGAATGATGATCCAAGATGAACAGGATGAGTATATTCTTCACGGAAAAACAGGAACAAGGCTTTCAGATATGGGATTAGGGTGGTACATCGGTTTTATCGAAACAGATAAAGAAACATGGGTATTTGCCGTAAATCTTAATGGATCTGGAACTGAAGCAAAAACGATAGCAATCGAAGCATTAAAGCAAATGAACATAATGAATGAGGATAAATAAGGTCATGATATAGAAACCTGTAGTTACTCCTAAATTACAGGTTTCTTCATGAAAATACCTTACCCTCTATTCTAGTTTTTCTTACTGGCTACCCCTTTGCCAACAACGTTCTTTTTGTCCAAATCAACAAAAACAATTAGATTGCCAGAGGTTTCTGTATTTGTATGGTTAAATGTAACAGAGTAAACCTCGTCTTTGTCATAGTCATGATTAATGAATGATTCTATATCGTGATCAACTGCCACTTTCTTAACAAGTGAATCTTTAGGGCTTACAGGGATTAAATCTTGTTCTTTTTCAGATAAACTGTTGAAGGCAACCATTTCAATCGGCAAATCATTTTTCGAAAATAAATTACAGCCAAATAAAACAGCAGATAAAAGAATGAGCACTGAACTAACTACGAGCTTTTTCACAATCTCCCTCCCTTTACAAAATGGACGTTTCTCCTTTGCTTTTAGTTACAATAACATCGTTAGTTAGTAAAATCTCTTCAACAAGGTACTCCTTTAAGACAAAACTCCCTTGTCTACTCAAAATTGAACAAGAGAGTTTTGTTATGTAATGATAAATTGTAAAATTGCAACAATGAAAGTATCTCACTTAATTTAATATGTGACGAGTTAACTGAATAAAGGCTTGTAAGTGAGGTGTCATCCATTTATCTTTATGCCAGGCAATTTGCGTAAAAACTGGAGAAGGAAACCCATTCCAAGCAAGCTCCGTCATTTTTCCCATTTTCAGCTCAGTTTCAACAACCATTGAAGGTAAAACCGCTATACCTAGCCCAACCATTACACACTGTTTGATTGCTTCCACACTGACAAATTCAATTTTATTTAATGGATAAACCCCTTCAGCACTTAGCATTTCTTCAAACAAATTGCGATAAGAGCACCCTGTTTCAGTAAGCAAAAGCGTCTCGTGGATTAGATCAGTTGACTGGATCTCCTTTTTCGTTACAAACGGATGATCAGGTGAAGCTACCATTTTGAAATCTTCTTGGATAAGCTTCTCGACCTTTAAAACATCTTCAGGCTTTGAGGTGTCCATTATAAATGCAAAGTCGAGCGCCCCCTCTAAGAGCTGCTCCCTAGCTTTCTCGTCGGAATATGCTGGCTTAAATACGACCTTTACGTTAGGATACTGGTTTTTAAATTCCTTTAAAATTTGAGGAAGTCGGTATGTACATTGACTTTCTGGCGCTCCAATAATAAGACTCCCTGCTGACTCTTTATCACCACTTATTGCTTGTTTTGCTTCTTCGTTAAGCATAATCATTTTATCAGCATATAATTTAAACTTTTCCCCATCTTCTGTCAAAATCAGGCGCTTTCCTAGACGCTCGAACAACGGTTTCCCGAGTTCAGACTCCAATGATTTTATTTGCGCAGTGACACTTGATTGAGCAAAATTTAAAATTTTTGCTGTATGCGTAAAATTCAAATTTTCCGCAGCTGTTTTAAACGTAATTAATTGTTTGATCTCCATTGCCATAACCTCTTTTATTATATAAATCGAATTTTCCGATTGATTATATCAATATATTCAGCTTTATTGATTTATGATTCTATCATAAAATATTTGTAATCTTGCTGCAAGGTATTAAAATTGGATCCATTTTGCTGAACGTATACATCATTATGACTATAAATGGCTGAATAAAGAAAATGATGAGGAAGGAGGAAAGCGAGTGAAAAAGCACTCTAGCAAGTGGAAAGAATATTATTACGAAATCGTGAAAGCTATTTTGTTATATAAGTGAATCGATCGTTTTGTCTTAAAGGTGAATTATCATTTAGTAGCCAGATAGTGTAACCTATTTTAGATGAATGTCTTTGGAGAAATCACTAATCATTTTTAAAGGGGAAGAGTATTCCCTTCCCCCTATTTCTCATTGCAACTTCAGTCGAAGGTTGCTTTTTCTAATTATCTTATTCATTTTTTTGTACTAGGAGAATTTTTATAAGTTTCCGCTTGTCAGCATCTATCCTAGTGGGAATTCCCCCTTAAAAAAGCTTTAACGTCGCTACGGTTAAGAAAGCTGACAATCGCTAATAAGAGACATGGGCTCACATTACCTTGATGGATGAGACTTCATGATTATGTTGGTATGGATATTCCAATCCTCAAAGAACGTTTCGATGTTTTAGCTATCTCGATAATCATATGTCATTCAAAATGTTCTTTTAATCAAACGTTAAACCCTATTACTCGTTGGAATATCATCAATTAAGAATTTCCCATCCTGATTGTCCACCACTAATCCACGAACTTTAACTTCTGGCGGAACTAATGCATGATGTCTGATGATATCAACACTTTTTTCGATATTCTCAATGATGTTTTCTTTTCCATTTAGCCATTCATCTAGTGTACCGCCCTGAAACTCAGGTGTGCTATTTTGAAAAAGATAATCCAATGTATTTATCTTGTCTTTTATTGCTTCAAGTTGAGTTGGTATTTTAACTGTGGGAGTCCGTTGATCTTTTGTTCCAACAACTAAAATCTCTTCAACATTGTCCTGATAAATAGCAATAACAACAGCTCTCATTAAATCTCCATAAGGATGTGAAACGATGCAGCCATAGCTTTGTAGTGTTAGGATGTTTTCTGGTTGAATGGTCGTTACTTGTTGTAGGATAGGCATTAATTCTTGTGCAAAGTCTGATATCACTAAAACCTTTTTATGTTTATTTAAATTCATAAGACATACTCCTTCTCAATCATTTTTATGATTTTTTAACAATAATATTTTAGTAGTTACCAGTTTTCCCATCGACCATTTGGATCAACACTAGCAAGTCTAACCCATCCATTTTGAACCTTTTCTCGAAATGCTAAATCATGATTTAATAAACGCTCTACATAGTTTCTAGGTGCCTGGATAACAATTAGCAAACGAATTGGCGCATGAAAAGCTTCGTGATCTGATAGCATAACAGATTGCCAAGGTAGTCCTGACAATAAGTCACTTGCATTCCCTTGCATAACACCTACTCCTGCTGTCACAGTTTGTGTTGCTTTATTTCCACTACCATAATAATGAGGAGCTACCGTTGAAGCGTAATATTGTAAATTGATCATTTGCGCCACCGTTCCTGGACCAGCAATGATATTAGATAAGAGCTCACCGCCTTCATCCTGCCTCCAATCATAATTATGAAGGAACGCTCTACCTTCCAAATCACACTCCTGTGTTAATTCACGTTGCCCGATAATAAACGATGCGTTACGAGCTAACCCCCATTCAGGACGAATCTCACTCCAATCCTCTGCAAAACGGTGTGCTTCAGCATTAGGATTTTTAAGTTTCGATTTGAAATTCGGTAATTGAGCAAGACGCTCTGCATTTGCATTTTGACTTACTTTCGGCATAATTGCCTCAATACGATTAAATGCTTCTTGTGCAGGTTCAGAAAGTTCAGGGACGTAAATCCAGCCTAATTCATCGACTGTTGTATGATGCTCTGCTGCGACGAAAACCGTATCATTAGGGATGTTAATACCTTCTGTAGAAAGGACTTCCCTTACCTCAGGTAAATTGCATAAGGTAGCTAATACCCTTGCGTTAAATCCACCTGCAGCACCACCACATGCACCACATTCAAGAGCTGATGCATAAGGATTATTTGTACTTTGACTACTATGTCCACATATCACGACTAATGGTGCAAAATCCTTTGTTAGTCCCATCATTTTTAGAGCTTGGCGCACATAATTCACTTTTTCCTCTTCAGAAAAGCCAACAGGTATGTCTGACTCTTCGTCATGAACATGATGAAGTGAGAGTGTCGTATCAGGTTTGTGCAACCATGACTTTCGAAAATTGCGGATGAACCGATCTGCTTTTTTTGGTACAAAACTTCGTGCGACCATTTGCAAGCTAAGCAATGGGCCACTAATTTCAGGTAAAAATAAGCTTGTAAGTACATTCTGCTTCATCGTCTTAAATGTATAGCTTATTGAATTTTCTACCTGCTTGCGTTGTTGAAAAGATTTAAATTCATTTTCATTTGCGATCTCTTTTATTTTGTGCTTGGGATTTTGAATAACCGGCAAGGATGGATGACAATGTTCATTCCCAAGTTCCCTAGTGGCAATCGGTAACCCAAAAAAACCAGCAATTCCAATCGTTTCAAACGGGCCCTCATTTTCAAGATGGCGGCGAAAAGGCTCTGAACGTACATCAATACAAAAGGCTAATTGAGCCATTACAGTTTTTTTACTTTTAGGCTGTTTAGACGTAATCTTCTCTCTTAATCTGTCTGTGTGTGTTTGTTCCCAAGCCTCCAACCAAAGTTTTCTGCGAAGCTTTTCGTCAAAACGATAGGCAAATGATAAATATTCGGTTTGTTCAGACAGAGACATTCGTGACCAATCCTCGACCGAAAGACCGCCCCAATGAATCCATGCTGCTAAAAGTGATGGAATTGAAATCTTCTCCTCAGATTGTTGTTGCTTTGATAATGATACATAAGGTTTTACTAAAGCCAATTCCATGGAAATTCGAACCGCTAAATATTCGGTTAGAAGTTGTCGTTCATGACTCGATTGTTGGGAGCGCCAAAGCATCATTCCTGCCCATCCAGGTAAGGAAAGAAGATGGCCTTCTAGATAAGTTTGTATCTCTGAATAAGGGATTTCCAGCGCAGATAATGATACTGTTAGTGCTTCATGTGCCTCTTGTGGTAAGTCTTTTAAGCTTTTTCGCTCGAGTTTGTTAAGTGATGGATCATATTGAATGAGACGATGCCACGCACGATAGAAACCTTCCTCTCGATTCGGCATTGTCCAACCTGCCTGTTGATCATCCAAATATAATTTGCACCACTTGATAACATGATGATCGAGAATATTGATTAACGTTTCACCGTTTTCATTTTCTAATTTCGAGCTTATTGGTTTGCTTGTAACATCTTCAATGCCTTCCATATCAAGGCTAATGATTTCCTCAACTACTCTTTTTAACTCTGGTGAGGAAACGAGATTAGAAGGTAATGGTTCAAGCTTTAATGCTGCCTGGCAAAAAAGCTCTGCAGCTTCCCGTGGAATACGAAACGATTGTGAGTTTAGCCATTGTTGCAATCCCATTTGGAGAAAGGACTCATCAATCTCACCTCGTTCCTTTGCCGAAAGAATGACGCTAGAACTAGGATAGATATCGACATCACGGATATTTTTAAGCAACTCAGCAACATGTTCAAATGTTTGCTTTTCAAGTCCGACCCAAGGATTACGTGCTGCAAACATAGAGATTGGCGAAAGTGGTGTAATGACTCTGCTAGCTGTTTCAACTAAATCATTCAGTTTATTTTCTTGAAAATCAGTATTTGTATTTTTCAAATGTCCTTTAGTTAATACTGATGTAACGCTCATCACTGATTACCTCCTTGGAATAAATATTGCTTAAGGTAGTTTGGATGACTTTCTACTGATTTATATTTCGCCTCACCAAATCGAACTAACCAAAGATAAAGGATAGCGAATGTAGTAGAAGATTGATTACGGGCAACTAAAGCCCCAATAGCACTACCAAATAACAAGATGCAGACAACAACGATAACAGCTGCCATCGGAGGTTCACTTTGATAAACGACTGTATGCAACCACTGATGGAAAAGGTTATGAATGAAAAAGTAAATCACCGAAAATACAACCACAAATAACAAACCAGCCATTCGAGCAATTTTTCCCTCTCCAAAAGCAACAAGTTGTGTCCAAGAAACAGACAACGACCACCCTAGAATAATTGCACTAACCAATTGATACCCCTCTTCTGGAGCCATCAGCCAAAAAGCTACCCCAACTAGTAAGCCTAGCCCACGCCCAAACATAATCGATACTTTTGATGGTCTTTTATTATAACTAGTTGCAGGATGATAACTGCGTACTGCCGAACCAGCCTGTAAAAACAATGTAGCCTTGAACAAGCCATGTAAAACTAGATGAATAATGGCTGCTAAATAGGCACCTAATGCACATTGAATGAGCATAAATCCCATTTGCGCAATCGTTGAGCCCACAAGCTGACGTTTATAGTCAACCTGGACTAAGCTAATTCCAGTTCCGATTAATACGGAAATACTCGCAAGAATTAGTAAAATCATTTGCGTTATATCCCCGTTAAAAAGAGGAGAAAATCTCGTTAGCAATATCCCCCCCGCATTTACTAATCCTGCGTGCATAATTGCCGAAACAGGAGTTGGAGCAACTACAGACTCTATTAGCCATCGCTGGAAAGGCCATTGCGCTGCTGGAATCATCACAGCAAACATGATCAATAAATTAATTCCTGTTCTCTCCAAATCACCAAGTTGAGCTAAAATTTCATCAGTTAGAACGAAAGATAGCTGCCATTGACCTGTGACTAGATAAAGCCAAACTACCGCAGATGATAGTAAAACCCAACTTATTGCAAATAAACGTCCTGAAACTCTTGCTGCCTCATTTGCAACTTTCCAGCTGCTGTTCAACCTTATAAGGAGGGTCAATCCGATAAGAGTTATCCCCCAGCATACGACCATTAAGCGAAGATCATCACTTAACCAGGCAACTGAAGCTGCAGCTGTAGTGAAGGTAAAAAGTGTAAAATATTTTCTATATGAGCGATCACCCATTAAGTAACGAACGGAAAAGCGCTGAATAATTAAACCCATAAAAAGAACGAAGAAAGCCAATAACCAAGCTAAAGAATCTAGGTGCCAAAGACCGACAACTTCATTCGAATTAGTATTAATAAGTGCAAGTAATGAAACAAGTGGAGGTAAAGCAACAATAAAGATATGAATACGCACAAAGCTTAATGGCATTTTTGAATGTAAAAATATGAATCCACTTAAGCAAGAAGCAATAAGCATAATAAAATATAATGTTAAAAATGTTGATGAACTCAGCGAAACTAACATTTAAAATTCTCCCTTTTAATTAAGCTGACATTTCCCATAAATCCCATTTGATATTTACCCAATAAAAAAACCGACAACCTCAAAATTCAATGATGTTTTAAAATCATTGAATTTTGAAAATTGTCGGCTTCACTTCAACTAACTTTACCGAAGTTTTTTGAAGAGCTACCATTTATAATTAATTACAGCTTTTGTTTTAATCTCATTTGTCTAAGTTATGGAATTCTAGACTTATATTTCAATCCCCTTCAGATTTTCGGATACTTTTTCATTCAGTCAATATAACTATTAACAAAATGCTAAAGCCCTAATCATCATGAAAGTAATTGAAAATAACAACTACCGATTATTATGTTAAATTTAATATAAACTAAATTTTTTTAATTTGTCAACTTCTTGATGAGATTTTATTTTCGGTTATATTAGTCAATCGCTTTTAGCCATTGATACTTTACACATTAAATAATTTTTTTAAAAGCCATATGCTAGCCTATCTTAAATAGATTTTTAAAATTTTTTCTCAAGATCATTAAACAATTTAAATACCATTATTCGTTCTCCCGTGCGAGAGCTGAGGTCAGTATGAAAGCTTTTTACCTTTTCCCCTGTTACCGTTAAGACAATATTATAAAGCTCTTCGATACCTGATTCAACTAGCTCCGAACGTGTCCGCTTTATATTTAACATTCCACCTTTTGTTTCACATACGTTATATTCAGCAGGTGTTAAAATCCCTTGTAAATTTACAATGATCATATCCCGTAAAATATCTGTCTTAACAGATATAGAGCCACGCCCAAGAAAATCCTTTTCCCATTGCGTAATAGCCTTGCTTATTTCTGATTCGATAAAACCTTTTGATTTTTCCATTTTCTTGTGTATCCTCCTCAAAAGAAACATGTCATTCATAACGACCAACATATTTGGATGTACTCTTATTTTCACTTCACGAGGTGTGAAATGATACAAATATCTAATAAAAATTGCTTCCCCTTTATCAAAAGGATCAACTATTTAACCCTAAGTATAATAGTTTGACGATCTTTTGCTTCTTAGAATAAATGAGTAAGGTATCATTCTGCAAGAAAAAAAATCGAATTCAATTTCGCTAACCATGAATCTCTCTGCAAAATTGGTTCTAATTTACTATAAATGACTGAATGCAGAAAATCGAGAGAAGGAACAAAAGCGGAAATTAAAAAACTTTATTAAAATAGCATCGAATTCAATCAAGGAGCCTAACATTTTGACTGATCTTTCCAAATAGTTGAGGTTTTGCGAGGTTATCCCATGTGTTAAATAACATTAAATCTACGACATTTTAAAGGATTTATTACTATATGCATTAATTCACCTTTAAAAAAATATAAAAAAAGCAACCATTCAAAAGTTGCTTTTTCAAAATATCTTATTCACTCTTTTGTATACTAGAAGAATTTTCAACAATGCTCCCCTTGCTAATATCAATCCTAGTAGGATTTCCCCCTTTAATAAGCTTTAACGTCGCTACGATAAGAAAGCTAACAATCACTAATAAGAGCCATGAGCTCACCTTGCCTAGATGGACGAGACTCCATGCCTTCGTTTGGTTTGGATATTCCCAAGCGCCAAAGAACGTTGCGATGTTTTCAGCGATCCATATGAAAAATCCGATGAGGACAAAGGAAAGTGCAAGTGGCATACGGTAGAGAGTTCCACCAACCTCATATGTAACCCACGCTTTCCAAAAGACAATTATGACAAGGCCCGATAACCACCAGCGGACATCAATCCAATAATGGTGGGTGAAAAAATTCAAATAAATCGCAGCTGCAAGAGGGACAACGACAAAAAATGGTGGCCACTTGACCAATTGAACGTTAAGTCTCCGCCACGCCTGACAAAGATAACTCGCCACACTTGCGTACATAAATCCACTGTACAAAGGCACTCCAAAAACTTTGAAATATCCTTCCTCTGGATAAGACCATGAGCCCATATGTACCTTAAAAATTTCAAGCGCAAGTCCAATTAGGTGGAACAATGAAATGACCTTTAGCTCATCCTTTGTTTCAAGCCCAGAACGCACCATCAACCACTGCATGAAAAGGCAAATGATAAGCAGCCAATCATACCTTGGCAAAAAGGGAAGCGGAATGATTTTTGTCAACGCCAGAGAAGCAAAAATCACGACAGGAAACAAACATGATAAGGCCTGCTCCCACCCAAAACGAACGAGCTGTTTAAGTGCTCTCATACTTAAAGCCTCCCTCGGTTTTTTCTTCTTACTATATAAAAATCATGACTACTATAGTAGCTTTTAGATTTAACGATAAATGTTCACTGCAAAATTATGATTCTTGAATATCTTCATCGTTTTTGTATTCTAAAATATCCCCAGGCTGACATTCTAACGCCTTGCAAATCGCATCTAAAGTCGAAAGCCGAATCGCCTTTGCTTTTCCATTTTTCAAGATTGAAAGGTTAGCCATTGTGATTCCAACCCTTTCCGAAAGCTCTGTCACGCTCATTTTCCGTTTAGCTAGCATTACATCAATATTGATTATTATTGCCATATTATCACCTCAGACTACTAAGTCATTTTCAGATTTTATATCAATCGCTTCTTGTAAAAGCCTTTGAAGAACTGCAGCAAATACCGCAATGACCAGCGAAGCAAAGATAGGGACCATTCCGAATATGATAAGTCCTGGCGCATCGTCTTTCTCTGCTACGAGATAAACAAATGGCATCAATACGACATACAAGCTACTGATAGTAACTGCACAATATTTGATATTTTTTAAAGCTTTCACAGAAATTTGTGAAAAGGCTTTGTTCTCGTCAATATAATTTAAAAGTCGAAAGGCATTATACAATGCAAAATAAAACGGGATCGCCGACACATACATACCAATTAAAATTGGATAAAGTAAATAAGCATAAGCTGGATTTACCGGATTATTCATTAGCTTAATCAAGCCAAATATGCACAAAGCAAGAACTGGAGTTCCAATTAGAAAAACAGCTATTTTTAAAAAGAGTGTAGAACCAGATTTCATAAAAAAAGCACCTCACTTGTTTATTTTCAAATTGATTATAATACACGATTTATCGTTTTACAATAAAAAGTTATTGTATTTAATGATATTATTATTGTTCAATAGTAGTTATCTAGAACTATTCACATGTCCTCAATATTGAAATTGAGTATAACTTCCTAATGAAATTTTGCGCGGCGGAAAACCTTTATTGTGTTTCCATATGATGACCTTAAGAGGTTAAAATCTTTATATAAAGTGGTTAATTAGGGAGTATGAACCTGATTCATGCTTGTACATCTTTTCTCTATACACTTGTTGTTATAATAACAACTAAAATATTTCTCCAAATTCGTATTTTTATCCTAAAATACACAAGACTTACTCGAATATATAAAAATAAAAGGCAACGGAAAACTTCATTATTTTTCCATCACCTTTATTTTTAGATTAAGCAACTATTATTGAGCGATTATTCTTCCTGCTCTTCAACATCAACATACCTGTCTTTCATACAATTATCGCAAACACCATAGATGTCATACGCCTCTTCCTCCTGGTGTTCCTCTGTTCTTCCGCAAACCTCACAAATTTTCGGCATACTATCACCTCTTATTGTTTAATTGGTCCTTCTTCATTCCTCACTTCAAAGCCGCTATCAACAATTGCCTGGTGAAAGTCTTGGATGGAGGCAGCCTTTTCATCATAGGAAATCGTTGCTTCACCCTTATCGAGCTGAATCTCGACATTGCGAATTCCCCACACATCATGTAACGTTTCACTTACTCTTTTCGCATCCTCTGGTGTGTTCATATCTTTTAGGGAAATCGTTTTTTTCACTACCATCTTTAACACCCCTTTGTCTACGTTAATGAAACGACTTTTGATTCGTATTAAATTCCTTGCCCATCCCTTGGAGGAAGCCTGTCATGGTTGCGATAGAGGCAAGAACATCCGGATCATTCATTGATTTAATGAGCCTCCATTTGCTTACCTTGCCGTCTTGTTCACCCATTTGGTCTAAGCCGCTCATAACAGCACTCATCAATGTATTTACCTTTTCTGGGTCCATTTCACCAACGAGCTTTACCATGTTAATTGCATTTTTGATCGTGTTGTGCATGTTCGGTTGATTTAATTGTCCCATAGCAAGGACACCAACCTTTTCACGCGTTTTTAATAATCCCTTCACTGCATCTAACACACCTGTGCTATGCAGCTCTTGAAGGATTTCCAGGCTAGTTGTTATTGCCTCGCGATTATTTGCGATTAACGACATAATTTCACCTATTGCTTCAGCCTGTTCCTCCGCTTTCGTCGGTACCCTTTTTTCAATGTGATGAATAGGCTTGGCCATCATCTGTTCCCTCACTTTCCATCATCTCAGGGATTTGTATGAAATCACGGCGATTCCACTTTTTCTCAACCTCTACACCAATATGTGGCTGACGATTACCAAAGCGATAGTTTTCCTTAATGATCGGTGAAGGACCTTCAGCCTCGAGCACCTCCATCTTGACGTGCATCTCTTTGTAGTTAGGTGTATGTGTAATTTTATCGTGATAGCTACTTGTTAATTTGTTCACTGCCGACTCATCACTTCGTGTATTCATCGGTAAATAAAGTTGTTTTCCTTTTACAAGATCAGTTACCCAAACTCTAATCTTTACTTCACCATACGGAGAAATTAATTTCACCAATGCCCCTGTCTTTATCCCTCTTTCCTCTGCTAGCTCAGGAGACACCTCAAGCCAAGGATCTGGAACCTTTTTCGCAATCCCTTCGACGCGATACGTCATATTGCCTTCATGGAAATGCTCAAGCATCCGTCCGTTATTTAAATGCAAATCATACTCTTCTCCAACCTCAAGCGGCTCCGTCCATTCAACAGGGAAGAGACGCGCTAAGCCATCTGGGAAGCCGAACTTATCTTCATAAAGAAGCGGTGTGTCTGTTCCATCAGCAGCAACTGGCCATACGAGACTATTCCAGTTTTCAAGGCGTTCATAGCTTACTCCTGCAAAGATTGGCGCAAGACTAGCTGCCTCTGCCATAATTTCACCTGGATGTGCATAATTCCAATTTGCCCCTAGTGCATTTGCAATTTCTTGAAAAATCACCCAATCAGGCTTACTATCACCAAGTGGCTCAAATACTTGGTAAAGCCGTTGAATTCGGCGTTCAGTATTTGTAAACGTTCCTTCCTTTTCTAGGCTTGGTGAAGCTGGAAGAACAACATCTGCATACTTCGCCGTTTTTGAAAGGAAGATGTCCTGAACAACGAAGAAATCAAGCTTTTCAAACGCATTTTCTACATAATTAATGTTTGAGTCTACTAGCCCCATTTCTTCACCGAATAAATACATTGCCTTTACCTTTCCATCCATAATTGCCTCTACAATTTGGTGGTTATTTAAGCCAGGCTTTTTCGGGATTTCTGTCCCCCATTTTTTTTCATAACGAGCTCTTACCTTATCATTTTCAACTGGCTCATAGCCTGGCAACCATGCAGGCATTGTTCCAAAGTCACATGCCCCTTGAACATTGTTATGCCCACGCAATGGATAAGCACCACAACCTGGCTTTGCATAATTTCCTGTCACTAATAAAAGATTCGAAATCGCTGTACTTGTATCAGATCCACCCATATGTTGAGTAACACCCATTGCCCAAAGAATACAGACAGTTTTTGCCTCATGAATCATTGTTGCGAGCTGAATAAGCTCTTCCTTGCTAACACCTGTTTTTTCCTCTGCATATTCGAGAGTGAATTTATCTAATGATGAAACATATTCCTCATAGCCTTTTACCCGTTTTTGTAAAAATTCTTGATCCTGCCAACCCTGTTCGATAATATATTTCGTTATCGCATTTAACATGACTAAATCACTACCAGGGTTTGGATGGATTTTAAAATCAGCCATTTGTGCCAGCTCATGCTCACGTATATCAGCAACAACAATTTTTTGTCCATGAAGCTTATGAGCGCGCTTCACCCGAGTTGCAAGCACAGGATGTGATTCAGCGGGGTTAGCCCCAATAACAAAGACGAGGTCAGAACTTGCAATATCCTTCATCGTTCCAGAATCACCACCATAGCCAACCGTCCGCATTAAGCCTGTTGTTGCAGGTGATTGACAATACCGTGAGCAATTGTCAACATTATTCGTCTTGAATATTGAACGGGCTAACTTCTGGAAAAGATAGTTTTCTTCATTTGTACATTTTGACGAGGCAATAAACCCTAATGATTCAGGACCATGCTCATCCATTGTTGTTTTAAGCTTTGATGCAACAAGAGCAATTGCTTCCTCCCAAGTAGCTTCAACAAACATATCTCCCTGACGGATAAGCGGCTTCGTCAGACGGTCCTCACTATTAACAAAGTCCCAGCCGAATTTCCCCTTCACACACGTAGAAATTCCATTCACTGGTGCTTCAGCTTGTGGCTGTATTTTTAAAATATCCCGATCCTTTGTCCAAACCTCAAAGCTGCAGCCAACTCCACAGTAGGTACAAACAGTTTTAGTTCGTTTAACCCTATCCTCCCGCATCGTTGCTTCAATATTTGATATCGTAAATATCTCTTTGTAGCCTGGCTCTACCTCTTTTGTAAGGTCAATCATCGGTTCAAGAATATCCTTTGGAATCCCTGTCATATAGCCTGCTTTTCCAAGCATCGATTTTTCCATTAATGCATTACAAGGGCAAACCGTTACACAATGGCCACATGATACACATGATGATTCGTTTATCGGGACATCATTATCCCAAATCACTCTTGGGCGTTCCCGTTCCCAATCAATACTTAACACTTCACTCACTTGAACATCCTGACATGCTTCCACACACATTCCACATAAAATACATTGGTCCGGTTCATAGCGATACATTGGATGTGAGTTGTCTGCAGGGTATGGTTTTGGTTCAAATGGATATTTTTGATGCTCTATGCCGAGATGCTCTGCGGTATTATGTACTTCACAATTCCCATTGTTATTATCACAAACCGTACAATAAAGCTCGTGATTTTTTAAAATTCGCGACATCGCTTCATGCTGCGCAGCTTGTGTTTTTTGTGAATTTGTATTAACCTTCATTTCTGGCTCTGCCTTTGTTGCACAAGCTCTTTTTAACTCTCCATTTATCTCAACCATACAGGTATCACATGTTTGCAATACACCAACTCCAACCTGTGGCTGATATGAACAAATTCCAGGTATGTATAAGTCACTATGATTTTTCGCAATTTCAAAGATCGATTGCTCAGAGCTGGCCTCATATGTCTTCCCGTTTATTTCAATCGAGAATGTTTTCAAAGATTCATGCCTCCTTCTAATGTTTATTTTCTAATACTATTTTTCACTATTTTTTAACTGATATACTCAAATTCTCCTTGTCTCTCTGTCTTTATACTCATTCATACAAAATAAATGGAATCCATGATATAACGAATGACTTATTTCTAAGCTCTGTTGCTTTTTATTAGCGGTTGTTTTATTAATGATGCAGTGCTCACTTTCTGCACCAATCACCCTTTAAAAAGCAATAACAAAAAGACCTTCCGACTAGGAAGGCCTTTCACATGAACTATTTCGCTTTTGCCAGCACCATAAAGCGATGCTGTGTAAAATCAATATAACCCTTTTGCTCAATTTTCTGATGAATCTTATATAAACTAGGTAGGAAGGCTTCAACATCAAAATTAGGGACTTGCCAAGGAATGGCTTTTAAATAATAAACCAATGCGCCAACATCATAAAACCGTTGAGCTGGATAATCCTCACAAGCTTTTATCACTTCAAAATTATATGTCTTTAACTCTTTTAAAGCTGCTTTTAAGCTCCAATCAGCATATTCATGGTTAATCGAGACACCTAACATCTCATTTATCCCTTTACAGTCAAGACCACCAACCTGTTGCGTTAAAAACATTCCATCGTTTTTGAGAATCCTTCTTACTTCCTTCGCTGAAAAGGATTCATGTTGATTCAGAATAAGGTCAAACTGTCCTGTCTGAAATGGAAGCCTATTATCCTCTTCTATCTGAACCACCTTTACTCCTAATGGTGTTAAACGAGCTTTTGCAATTGTTACATTAGGCAAATAGCTTTCTGTTGCATAAACGGAAGGTGGAAAAGGTCTTAACGATTCTAAAAACTCTCCACCACCTGTTCCCATATCTAACATAGATGATGCCTGTTGAATCGCTCGAATAGCCATACTTCCATATGACCATGGCAATGGCTCACTTCTCATTCTGCCTGAATCTGTAATATACGAAAAATCCCAGCCGACAAATGGTTCATCAGCCTGTTTAATAAAAGCACGAAATGAATGATCCATTATGATTCCCTCCAAATTTATTGTTAACGTTATAAAAATTTGTCTATTTGGAGGACCTCTTTGTGATACGAAAAATTGTTATGTATCATGTTCTTTTCTGTTCATTTTTCATCTCCGTTTAACATATTTTCATTAAATTTAGTAAAGTGGGGTTTTATAAATTTGGTTGCTGCAACATAACTAAGCATTGCCAAGCCAAGTAGTAAAAAGCAATAGTGGAAGCTTTTTAATCCTACTGTTGGCGAATTTGCTATTACAGAACTCCCACAAAGAAGAAGCAGCCCAAGACTAGTTAAAAGCACCGTGAACATGCCATTACGCCTGAATAGTATAGAGCTTAATAAAACGATAATGTACATACCACTAAAAAACATCATGAGCGGGAATAGCGGTAGAAACTTTGCTGCGTATACAACATGATCAATAGGTAATATATCATTTGCTTGTTCCACCGAACCGTTCATCATCCGAGAAAATATTGCTGAATATTTCCATTCCCATGGATTATCTAAAATCTGACTACCTTCATACCAAGCTGCAGCAGTTGAGATAAGGAATAAAAGAAAAGCTGTTCCTAATTGAGTCCATTTACTTAACAACACGCTCAAATCCCTCGATTCTATTTGCATTTATATTCTTCTTAATAAGACGAATCCCATCGAACAAAGTTCCTTTTTCTAACAATTTTATTTGTACCATTTCTGTAATATTATTACAATTATTTTATCGTCTAAGTCAATAAAACTTAAGTTTTATCCTATACAATCGTTCGAACTGTCTAAGGTGAGCATAAATTGACAGGATGGATTTCATTTATGCTGCTACAATTTTGTTAGGAGTTGAGAAGCATGGCACTAGTTGAATCATTACAAAAGGCAATCGATTATATGGAGGACCATTTATTAGAAGATATCAAAATTGAAGATATCGCAAAGGAAGCTAATATTTCGCCGTTCCATTTCCAGCGTACGTTTATTATTCTGACAGATATATCAATCGGAGAATATATACGCCGGCGCCGTTTGACATTAGCTGCTCAAGAATTAATAAGTACAAACAGAAAAGTTATCGATCTTGCCTACCGCTACGGCTATGAAACTCCCGAGGCTTTTTCAAAGGCTTTTCGAAAGCAGCATAAGATTACTCCAACTGAAGCGCGAAAAGGGTTTGGAAGGCTGCAAGCTTATAATCGCCTAACAATACAGGTTAGTCTGAAAGGAGCAGATCCCATGAATTATCGAATGATTGAAAGAAACGCCTTTCAAGTGGTCGGTGTCAAGCGTACATGTACTACAGAGACAACAAATGAAGGTTTACCAGGTATTACAGATTTTTGGGCTGATATGCATCAACAAGGTGTAATCAAACAATTACTTGAGCAAAATGACGGGCAAATAAAAGGATTATTAGGTATTAATGACTGCTACAATGATGAACAAAATACGCTTGATTATTGGATTGCAACTGAACATAAAGGAAGCGTACCAGAAGGCATGAGTGCGTTTCATTTTCCAGCTTCAAAATGGGTCGTGTTTGAGGTACGCGGCCCCGTACCAGATGCTTTTATTCAAACATGGCGCAGCATTTATTCAGAATGGTTCCCGTCGAATAGGTATGAGCCAGCAGACATCGCTGGATTTGAGCTTTATATAAGCGAGGATGTTAATCAACCAGATTCGATAAATGAGATTTGGATTGCAATTAAATAAGCTGTAAATTGCTAAGGGCAGGTTTTGTTAACCTGCCTTTAGTTCGTCCTTATCTTTCGTATTACTGTTGATTTTGCTCTCCTTAAAATCCTACTCCTACCAAACTAAACTATTTCTGACGAGAAATTTACCATCGAATCGGATCGGGACTCCCTTACCATCCTTTTCTGCGTGAATATGTAAATGTGGTTCGGTTGTATTACCCGAATTGCCGACAAGACCAATCGGTTGACCTGTCTTTACAGCATCACCTGCTTCCACAAGAATACTCCCTTTTTTCATATGAGCAATAAGGATAGTTGTATTCTCATTTTTACAGTTGATTTTGACATAATTCCCTTCCGGATTTTTCAGATCAGCCTTCGGTGGAGCTAAATCCGGTAAATCATTTCTTGCTTCGATAATTTCACCAGTACAAGGACTATATAATGTATCCTCATAAATTTCATATTTAGACAGCTGCTCAGGGTATATGCCCGTTGCTCTCATCCCAAATTGATTCAGTTTCAAAACATCTAGTGCATACTTTTGCTCTGGATAAGATTGATGATAATTCAATTGCACATGATTCCCACCTTGACCAACATAATACCACCCATCCTTCAATGGGAAGTCAAGTTCGATCGCTTGCTCATTTGTTGAAAATCCGTTAAATACCCATACATTATACATACCGAAGATACTGATTAACAAAACACTAATTCCAAGTGAAAGCTTTTGCTTACCAGTATCATTCAGCCAAAATGATAACTCGCGAGCCTTTCTCCATGAAATAATGAAGACAACAATAAATAAAAGAACCCAAGCAAACCGCAGGTAATAACTAAACCAGCTCCATGGCGATGAAAAAAATCCCCAGCTTATTACTAAAAGTGCCAGTAACCCATGTAATATCCAATCAAGCCTACTTTGATATTTTCCTCTCCATAATGAATAAATAAAATAAGCTGGCAGGATAAACTGGACGACAATTAATTGTAATATAGCAACTATCATTTTTTATCTCCTTTATATAAGAACAAATGTTATTAATGCATACGAGTGAAAAACCGATAAGTTCCTTTTAAATCTCATCCTTATTTCATTTTAGCTTCATGAAAATGAATGAATTCATCGTCTCAGGATACATTAACAAAGAGGTTATTAAAGGAGGATTCACATGGAAAACACACATGAATTTGTAGAAAAATTACACGAAGATCAAGCTAAGGCAAGACAAAACGAAAAACGCCAAAGCAAAGCACAGGCTAATCGTAAATTACCAAATAAACAGCATAGCACGAATAAGTAATGTCCATTTGGCTGCTAATCTGCAGCCTATTTTCTTATCTTACATTTTAAGAATCATACGATTTCAACTTTCCATTCTTCCAATAAATCGATTATGAGAGGTGAAGACAATGAAAAAGCATTTTCTACTCATCATTTGTCTGATTTATTGCCTAGTCATTGTAGCTAATTCTGCTTATGCTCAAAGACCGAGCAATCTTTACGAGGTAAAGCCTGATGATACGTTATCTAAAATCGCACAAAAATATCATACCTCTATAGCAGATCTTAAATTATACAATGGTTTGCAAGCAAATACCGTTACAGAAGGACAAAAGCTACTTGTTCCAATTACGTATACGGTTCGCTCTGGAGATACGCTAAAACATTTGTCTTCAACCTTTCAGCTATCAAGCGAGGCAATAAAAAAGGCAAACCGACTTTCTTCAGACCAACTACAAAAAGGGCAACAATTAAGGATTGTTCCTAAAAAGCTAAGCATGCATGGTCAGCATATTGTTATGACAAGGGAACAATTTAAAACGTGGCTAGAAAACAACACATTTAATCGCAAAATCACACTCATTCAGCATCATCACACATGGCTGCCATCATACAAGGATTTTACTGGAAATAACCATTTTGCAATGCTCGAGGGAATGGAAAATTTTCATAGAAAAAATATGAACTGGAAAACGATCGCTCAAAATCTTACAACATTTCCCGATGGGACTATTGCCGTCTCAAGGCCATTTAATATTGCCCCGGAAGGTTCAATTGGAAATAAAGCGAACGATGCCGGACTAATGATTGAAAATATCGGTAATTTCGATATCGGACATGACGTCATGACAAAGGAGCAAAAGGATACAATCGTCTACATGACAGCACTACTTTGTCTCAAATTTGGGTTAACCCCATCAATTGATAGCATTACCTACCATCATTGGTGGAATTTAAAAACCGGAGAAAGAGTATTAGACAATGCCAAAAGCTTTGACGTTAAAACATGCCCAGGCACCGGTTTTTTTGGCGGAAACACAACCACCAGTGCAAAAAAATACTTTTACCCACTCATCCAAAAGAAAATGAACGAAATCTCCTCTACTTTTGAATAAAATAGGAAAGGGACAGTCCCCAGTGGGGACTGTCCCTAATATCTCCTTCTTAACCTGCCACTTGTTGCTCGGAAAATTGGCTATTGTATAGGTCAGCATAAAAGCCTTTTTTCTCTAATAACTCTTCATGTGATCCTTGTTCAATAACCTTTCCTTGGTTCATAACGAGAATTAGGTCAGCATCTCGGATTGTTGAAAGACGATGAGCGATGACAAAGCTCGTTCTTCCTTCCAACAAACGATTCATAGCTTGCTGAATAAAAATCTCTGTTCGAGTATCAACACTTGATGTCGCCTCATCTAAAATCATCATTGGCGGGTTAGCTAAAACAGCTCTGGCAATCGTTAATAATTGTTTTTGACCTTGGGAAATATTCGATGCCTCTTCATTTAAGACCGTGTCATAGCCATCAGGCAATGTTCTAATAAAATGGTCGGCATGAGCAATTCGTGCTGCCTCAAATATTTCCTCATCTGTTGCCCCTTCCTTGCCATAAGCTAAATTCTCTTTAATCGTTCCATTAAAGAGCCAAGTATCCTGAAGAACCATCCCGAAGCTTTTTCTCAACTCACTTCGCGAAATTTCCCTCGTATCAATTCCATCAATTTTAATTTTTCCGTTGTTCACCTCATAGAAGCGCATCAATAAATTAATCATTGTCGTTTTCCCAGCACCAGTTGGCCCAACAATTGCAACCGTTTGACCAGGTGATACATGAAGATTCATATCGGTAATTAATAAATCATCACCATAACCAAAATCAACATGCTCAAAATCAACCTCACCTTTTGCATTTGTAAGAGTTGCTGTTGTAACTTCCTTCACTTCTTCCTCTTCATCTAAAAGCTCAAAGACACGTTCAGCAGCTGCAACTGTTGCTTGAACAATATTTGCAATGTTTGCCGTTTGCGTAAGCGGTTGGGTAAACTGCTTTGAATACGTAATAAATGCCTGAATATCCCCGATTGTAATCGCACGTTGGGTAACTAAAATCCCACCTACAACACTAATAACAACATAGCTGAGATTTCCGATAAAAAACATGAGCGGCATGATAATCCCTGAAACAAATTGTGCTTTGCTTCCCGCTTCATATAATTCTTCGTTAACGGCATCAAATTTAGCCCCTGCTTTTTTCTCATAGCCAAACGCTTTAACAACCTGATGACCGGTATACATTTCTTCAATATGACCATTTAGCTCACCAAGTGTCCGTTGCTGATCAGAAAAATGCTTTTGCGACCGTTTAAGAATTGGTCCAATCACAAAGAGTGAGATTGGCAATGTAATAACAGTAATTAATGTTAACAATGGACTGATTGTAAGCATCATAATGATAATCCCAACAATCGTAACAATCGACGTTATAAATTGTGTTAAGCTTTGCTGAAGCGTGCTACCGATTGTATCGATATCATTTGTTACCCGGCTAAGAATTTCACCATTTGTTCGTCCATCAAAATACTTCAACGGCAATCTTTCAAGCTTTTCATTCACATCTTCCCGTAAATCATATACTGTTTTCTGAGCAACACTAGACATAATATATTGTTGAACATAAGTAAATAAACTACTAAACACATATAATCCAGCTAAAAATAACAAAATCCGCCCAATCTCTGGAAAATCAATTGCCGCTCCTGAAACTCCCTGAAACTTCGCATAGGCTCCTTCAAACAGTAAGGTAATCGCGTCACCCATGATTTTCGGACCAACAATCGTAAAGACCGTACTTAAAATTGCCGCGATAAATACTGCAATTAATTGATTTCTTCTAGGCTTTAGATAGGTTAGAAGCCGACCAAGTGTCCCTTTGAAATTTTTCGGCTTTTGTCCCATCACCATCATGCCACCACCTGGACCATGACCAGGATGTCCGCCTTGAGGCTTTTTATGCTTACTCATGCAATCTCCTCCTCTGACAGCTGGGACTCTACAATCTCTCGGTAAACATCATTTGTTTCTAGCAGCTCTTGATGTGTTCCCATTCCTGCAATTTTCCCATTATCTAAAACAATAATTCGATCTGCATCAACAACTGTACTTACACGCTGAGCAACTAATAGCATCGTCGCATCACGTATCTCATCCTTCAATGCAGCTCGCAGCTTTGCATCTGTTTTAAAGTCTAGCGCAGAGAAGCTATCATCAAAGATATAAATATCCGGTTTACGGACAAGAGCTCTTGCAATCGATAGTCTTTGCTTTTGCCCTCCAGATAAATTCGAGCCACCTTGTTCAATTTCAGAATGATAGCCATCAGGCATTTTTTGAATGAAATCATCAGCTTGAGCAATTTTTGCTGCATGAATAATCTCATTCTCTGTTGCATCCTCTTTCCCGAACCGGATATTATCTGCAATCGTCCCTGTAAATATCACGGCTTTTTGTGGGACAAAGCCAATCTTTGAACGGATTTCTGCTTGAGAGGCATCGCGAATATCAACACCATTGACACGAATAACACCACTTGATACCTCATAAAATCGAGGAACTAGATTAACTAGCGTCGATTTTCCTGAACCCGTACCACCGATAATAGCAGTCACCTCACCTTGCTCAGCAGTAAAGCTAATGTTCGATAATGCAGGCTCCTCCGCTCCTGGATAACTGAATGACACGTTTTCAAATTCAAGCGTACCTTGCTTCTTATTTGCATGCGATGTTCCATTATCTTGGAAGGATGGCTTCATTTCAAGAACATCATTAATTCGCTTCGCTGATACAGCAGCTCTCGGAATCATGACAAACATCATCGATGCCATAACAAGCGCAAACATAATTTGCATCACATATTGGATAAATGCCATCAAATCACCAATTTGCATTGCACCGTTATCGATGCGAATTCCACCAAACCAAATGATAGCAACAACTGTTAAATTCATCACAAGCATCATTACAGGCATCATAAACGCCATTACTTTATTCACCTTGATCGAAACATCTGTTAAATCTCGATTTGCCCGCTTAAGACGTTGCTTTTCTTGCGTTTCCTTATTAAATGCACGAATTACGCGAATCCCTGTTAAATTTTCTCTAAAAACAAGATTCAATTGATCGAGTCGCTTTTGTACAAGCTGAAACAGCGGCATCCCGATCTTGAATATCAAAAGTATCGCACCAATTAAAACTGGCATTGTAACAAGTACAATTAGAGAAAGCTTCGGATCCTTTGATACCGCCATAATGATGCCCCCAATTAACATAATTGGAGCGCTAACGACCATACGCAGCATCATGATGACGACCTGCTGAACTTGGGTAATATCATTTGTCGTCCGTGTAATGAGTGAAGCTGTACCAACCTCATCAAATTCCTGTAAAGAAAAATTCTCGACATGATAAAAAACCTTTTTTCGAACATCTCTACCAAATCCCATTGCTGCACGGGACGAATAATAGCTTGCAACGACTGATGCCAACGCACCAATCGCTGAAACACCAAGCATCAAACCACCGATTTTCCAAATGTATGCCGTATCCCCTGATACAACTCCTTTATCAACAATATCGGCCATAAGTGTTGGTAAATATAACTCAGCCATCGATTGTAAAAAGATCAAACCTAATACAGCTAAAATCATCCATTTATAGGCTGTTAACTTCTTTAATAATTTGAACAATTTCAGTTTCCCCCCTTTTCATTACCTTGCCTTTCCAAAAAATCAGCTAGTTGACGATGTGCTTCAAGAAGACCTTCATACTGCTTCTCAGATAAAGTTTGGATTGCAGATTGAAAAATCTTAAACAACCCATCCTCACGATTATGAACTGATTTTAAAAACTCCACACCCTCATCTGTGATCATTAACTGTATTTCACGGCGATTCCCTTCCATCTGCGCTCGGCTTAAGTAATTCGCACGAACGAGTCCATCAACAGCTTGACTTAATGTACTTTTCGGAAAAAAGGTTACTTCTCCTACCTTTTTTTGTGACATTTTCGCGTATTGGGCAACCGTCGTCAAAATTGTATACTGTGGGACGGTTAATCCACTCTCGACAGCAGCTTTTTGGACATATCGCATAATGTTTTTTTGAACATGATAAAAGGATTGCAAAAGCTCGATTGCTCGAGGTAATTCTGAAGTTTCCTTTTCCATCATTATCACCATCTTCCATTTTCAAATTGTTCCATACCGAACTGTTTATATATGAACTTTAAACCATTTTAACTAATTAGTCAATCGATTCTCACTAAATTCTTCCTATCTATTAACCTTAAACTTATACGTCTAAAATCCTATTAAACAAAGGATTTCAACCCCTCCTTTCTAATTATGGCATTTTTACCCAGAAAAAACCTTTTGTAAAACGCTTGCAATGAGAATTATTTTAGATATAATACTTGTATACAAGTATACTTGAATAATAAGCAGGTGAAATACATGTCAGAATCAAAGGAATTACTTTATCCTTCAAAATGGCTTGCAAAGGCTTCCGCCGGTGACCGTGTTGCATATGAGCTAAGAATGCGAATTATTTCTGGCTTAATTGAAAGCGGTACCGTTCTATCTGAAAATAAATTAGCTGCTGATTTTGCGGTGAGTAGGTCTCCTATTCGGGATGCGCTAAAAATACTTGCCTCTGAAAATATCATTCGTTTAGAAAGAATGGGTGCAGTGGTTATTGGTCTAACCGAAAAGGAAATTGAAGAAATTTATGATGTTCGCTTACTTATTGAAACATTTGTATTTGAACGACTTGTCAAAATTGACACAACAGAGCTCGTTATCGAGCTTAGTAAAATATTAGAAATGATGAAGGTTGCCATTAAATATCACGATGCTGACGAATTTTCCTATCAGGATGTCCTGTTTCACGAAACGATTATTCGCTCAGTTAACCACTCATACATCCTTATGATTTGGGACAATTTAAAGCCAGTTATGGAAGGCTTTATTCTCATTTCAATGCGAACTCGTTTCAAAGAGAAGTATGAGGATTTTACAAGAATTATTAATAATCATGAGCTCTATTTGGAAGCGATTAAAACTCGAAATCGAGACCTCATGATTAAATCTTTACATGAAAACTTTGATGATGTTCAAGGAAAAGTTGAAGACCTATGGATGTCACAACAAATGTATTCCAAAGGAGTCGAACAAAATAATGACTAGCTATATGTTAGGTATTGATATTGGTACGACAAGTACAAAAGCTGTTTTATTTACTGAAGAGGGTAAAGTTATTGCAAATGAAAATATCGGTTACCCGCTTCATACCCCGGATATTTCGACAGCAGAACAAAATCCAAATGAAATTTTTCAAGCTGTTTTACAAGCGATTACATCGATCACGAAAAATCATTCTGAGAAAAAGATTGGCTTTGTTTCTTTCAGTAGTGCCATGCACAGTTTGATTGCAATTGGTCAGGATGATAAGCCGCTCACACCATGTATTACATGGGCTGATAATCGGAGTGAAGCATGGGCACATAAAATCAAGGATGAGTTAAACGGTCATCAAGTGTATAAGCGAACTGGTACACCAATTCATCCAATGTCACCTTTAACGAAAATTACTTGGATTGAGAATGACCGACGTGAAATCGCTAACAAGGTGAAAAAGTATATCGGAATTAAGGAATATATTTTCTTCAAGTTCTTTGACCAATATGTTGTTGATTATTCCCTTGCATCTGCTATGGGAATGATGAATTTGAAAACGTTAGATTGGGATGAAGAAGCATTAAGTATTGCGGGAATCACAAGCGATAAATTATCTGAGCTCGTACCAACTACAAAAATCTTTAGCAACTGCAAACCTGAGTTAGCAAAGCAAATCGGAATAGACCCTGAAACACCATTTGTTATTGGTGCAAGTGACGGTGTTTTATCAAACCTTGGTGTAAATGCAATTCGAAAAGGTGAAGTGGCCATTACGATTGGAACGAGCGGAGCGATTCGAACAATTATTGATAAGCCGCAGACAGATGATAAAGAACGAATTTTTTGTTACGCCTTAACTGAAAACCATTGGGTCATCGGTGGACCTGTTAACAATGGTGGAATGGTGCTTCGCTGGATACGAGATGAGCTTGCATCCTCTGAGGTGGAAACAGCGAAAAGATTAGGTATTGACCCATATGAGGTATTAACAAAAATCGCCGAGAGAGTTAGACCAGGCTCAGATGGGCTGCTATTTCACCCATACCTTGCCGGTGAACGTGCCCCATTATGGAATCCAGATGTCCGCGGTTCATTTTTCGGATTAACGATGTCACATAAAAAGGAGCATATGATTCGAGCTGCCTTAGAAGGTGTCATTTACAATTTATACACTGTGTTTCTTGCCTTAACAGAATGTATGGACGGTCCTGTAACACGGATTCAAGCAACAGGAGGCTTCGCAAGATCAGAGGTGTGGCGCCAAATGATGGCCGATATTTTTGAATCTGAAGTTGTCGTACCTGAAAGCTTTGAAAGCTCATGTCTTGGTGCTTGTATTTTAGGGCTTTATGCAACTGGAAAGATTGACAATTTTGAAATCGTTTCAGAAATGATTGGCAGCACTTACAAGCACTCTTCACAGGAAGAGGCTGCAAAGGAATACCGAGAATTGATGCCAATTTTCATTAATTTATCAAGAGTATTAACAGAAGATTATACGCGCATTGCGAATTATCAAAGAAGTTTACTCAACTAGAATAGACAATAGGAGGATTTATCATGCCATTAGTTATCGTAGCTATCGGAATCGTAGCATTACTCATTTTAATTATGGGATTGAAACTAAATACGTTTATTTCATTAATCATTGTTTCCTTCGGTGTTGCTTTAGCGCTTGGAATGCCACTTGATCAAATCGTTAAAACGATAGAGGCTGGATTAGGCGGAACACTCGGACATTTAGCATTAATCTTCGGACTTGGCGCGATGCTCGGAAGATTAATTGCTGACGCTGGTGGTGCACAACGAATTGCGATGACCCTTGTTAATAAATTCGGTGAAAAAAATATTCAATGGGCTGTCGTAGTAGCTTCATTCATTATTGGTGTTGCCTTATTCTTTGAAGTAGGACTAGTATTATTAATTCCAATTGTTTTTGCAATCTCGAAAGAATTAAAGGTTTCAGTCTTGTTCCTCGGAATTCCGATGGCAGCAGCATTGTCAGTCACACACGGATTTTTACCACCACACCCAGGTCCAACCGTAATTGCTGGTGAATATGGAGCAAACCTTGGTGAGGTATTACTTTACGGCTTTATTGTTGCTGTTCCTACTGTCATTTTAGCAGGTCCAGTATTTACAAAAATTGCGAAAAAGCTCGTTCCAAACTCTTTCACAAAAACAGGTAGTATTGCATCTTTAGGTGAACAAAAAACATTTAAATTAGAAGAAACACCTGGATTTGGTATTAGTGTATTTACAGCAATGCTTCCGGTTATCTTAATGTCAATTGCAACAATTATTAATTTACTTCAAAAAACAATGGGCTTTGAGGATAATAGTTTACTTGCTGCAATACGTTTTATTGGAGATGCTTCCACATCTATGCTAATCTCATTATTAGTTGCTGTTTATACAATGGGCTTAGCAAGAAAAATTCCAATCAAAACAGTAATGGAATCTTGTACAACCGCAATTACACATATCGGAATGATGTTATTAATTATTGGTGGTGGCGGTGCCTTCAAACAAGTGTTAATTGATGGCGGTGTTGGTGACTATGTTGCAGAGCTATTTAGCACAACAAATTTATCACCAATCTTGCTTGCATGGTTAATTGCTGCAATCCTTCGTATTTCATTAGGTTCAGCAACCGTTGCAGCATTAACAACTGCAGGACTTGTTATTCCAATGTTAGGTCAATCTGACGTGAATCTTGCTTTAGTTGTTCTGGCAACAGGAGCTGGTAGTGTCATTGCATCACATGTAAATGATGCGGGCTTCTGGATGTTTAAGGAATACTTCGGATTAAGCATGAAAGAAACATTTGCCACATGGACATTACTAGAAACAATCATTGCTGTAGCAGGATTAGGATTTACTTTATTACTAAGTTTATTTGTATAAGTCCATACTACTTATAGGTAAGGCAGTAAACCCCATTTTTTATATGAGGGTTTACTGCCTATTCATCTGAGAGAAAGGGAGTCATAAAATGGGAAATACAATTGGTGTTATCGGTCTAGGAGTTATGGGAAGTAATATCGCACTAAATATGGCGAATCATGGTGAAAAGGTTGCTGTCTATAATTACACGAGAGATTTAACAGACAAGCTCATGGAAAAAAGTGAGGCACAAGCACTTCATCCATATTATGAAGTTCAAGATTTTGTTCAATCTTTAGAGGTTCCACGTAAAATCTTTGTCATGGTTACTGCTGGAAAAGCAATTGATTCTGTTATTAGCTCTGTCGTTCCGTTCCTTGAGGAAGGCGATGTCATTATGGATGGCGGTAACTCCCACTATAAAGATACTGAGCGTCGCTATGATGAATTAAAAGCAAAAGGAATCGGCTATTTAGGCATCGGAATTTCCGGTGGTGAGGTCGGTGCATTAACTGGCCCTTCGATTATGCCTGGCGGAGATAAAGACGTTTACGATAAAGTAGCACCTATTTTAACAAAAATCGCTGCACAAGTTGATGGAGATCCTTGCTGTGTTTATATCGGTCCAAAGGGTGCCGGTCATTTTGTAAAAATGGTACATAACGGAATTGAATATGCTGATATGCAATTAATTGCTGAAGCATACACATTTTTACGAAACAGACTACATTTACAGGTTGATGAAATTGCTGAGATTTTTGAAACATGGAATAAAGGTGAGCTTAAAAGCTATTTAATCGAAATTACAGCTGAAATTTTAAGAAAAAAGGACGAATTAACAGGCCTTCCATTAATTGATGTCATCCTTGATAAAACTGGTCAAAAGGGTACAGGAAAATGGACAAGCATGCAGGCGATTGATAATGGAATTCCATCTTCCATCATTACTGAATCATTATTCGCCCGCTATATATCCTCGTTAAAAGAAGAACGTGTTCAAGCAGAGGACGTTTTAGCAGGTCCAGAACTAGAGCTACAAGAGCTTGATAAGGAGCAGTGGATTGAATATATTCGCCAAGCATTATACATGGGAAAAGTTTGTGCCTACACTCAAGGCTTTGCCCAATATAAAATGAGCTCTGACCTTTATAACTGGAATTTACCATTAAAGGATATCGCTCTTATCTTCCGTGGTGGATGTATCATTCGTGCAGACTTTTTGAATGTTATTAGCCAATCATTCAGTAAGCAAGAAAATTTATCGAATTTACTTCTTGCTCCATTCTTTGCTGAAAAGGTTAAGGAATACCAAATGGGATTACGTAAGGTTGTTAGCGATGGAGTTCTGTCTGGTATCTCGTTCCCATGCTTTAGCTCCTCACTTACTTACTATGATAGCTATCGCAATGGTCGCTCAAATGCTAGTCTGCTTCAGGCTCAACGCGATTACTTCGGCGCTCATACTTATGAGAGAATTGATCGTGAAGGTGTTTTCCATACAAACTGGCAATAAGAAGATTGATAAAAAAAGCTCTTATGAAGTGTTTAAGCTTCATAAGAGCTTTTCTTCTTATATTTGCTAGTCGGAACAATTAATCGATTATAAGATATGGCCGCATCATATCATAATCCTCATGCTCAAGAACGTGGCAATGCCACACATATTGACCTGAATAAGGAGCAAAACGGACAATAACACGAGTTACTTCACCAGAATGTGCAGCAACTGTATCCTTATATCCCCGTTCATTAAGTTCCGGAGGTCGAGCTGGCCCTGTATATTTGATTTCTCCAGTCTCATTATAATGCGCCAAATCAAATGGTCTCCGATCTAAAATTTGAAATTGAATTAAATGGAGATGTATTGGATGAGTAAAGCCCATGATATTAATAAATGACCATATTTCTGTCGTACCTAAACCTGGCTTCTCTGTAACTGGATCCGCCCATTTTTTCCCGTTAAGCAATGGAAGTGGACGACCATATTCATCCGTTGTTCCAGTTAACTTTAAATTCCGATGTGCAGTAATTCGATTTCCCTTAAGTGAAGGGATGTAAGATAAACGCTTTGGAATGTTGTTAGTACCCTCTTCTGAAAGAGGTAGGCTAACTTTAAATTTCATCACATCAAATGTTTCATCCTCAGGATCTGGATTTGGACCTAAATCATTTTTCAAAATAATCTCTTCACCAGCATAATTTGAAAAATCAATTAGTAAATCTGCTCGTTCCGCTGGCTCTAGTGTGAACCTATCAAGCTTCACTGGCTTACGCAATAACCCTCCATCTGTACCAATTTGAAAAAAGGATTGGCCTGAATCAAGGTATAATTGATAGGAACGGCCATTCGATGCATTCAATAGGCGGAATCGGTATAAACGGGGTTCAACCTCAAGATAAGGCCATACCTTGCCATTTACTAAAAGCGTATCACCTTGAAAAAACGGAACAATCGATGGATTTGGCAGATTTTCCGAGGCATTATCAGGCTGGTTAGGATAAAGCAAAGACCCATCATCATGAAAGGAACGATCTAATAGAATGAGAGGAATTTCATACTCCCCTTTTGGAAGCTTCAAGCTTTCCTCCCTTTTATCACGTAAAATATACATCCCAACAAGACCTGCATAGACGTTAAGCCTAGTCATCCCCATAGCATGATCATGGTACCATAACGTAGCTCCACGCTGATGATTTGGATAATGATAAATCTCCCTTTTGAAAAACGGACCTACATGTTGAAAGTCCTTTGTAAACCAAGCTTCTGGATAGCCGTCACTATCCGGCTCCGTCTCCATGCCATGTAAATGTGTCACCGTTCGAACTTCCGCATCATGCCCGTCATGAAAAATAGAATGATCGACCGGAAGGAAATGGTTATCTGGAAGCTGATTTATCCATTTCACATCAACAGGCTCCCCTTGTTTAACATCGAACAACGGGCCTGGGAACTGACGATTATACCCCCATAGTTTAGTTTCTTCTAAATCTCTATGCAGCTTTTGTGTAAACTCCTCCATCGTCACTTCATAATATGCTGTATGATTATCCTTCTTAAGAGGAGTAGCTACTGACATTTTAGGAAGCATATCAACAAATTTTTCAAGTTTTCTTGTCATCATACTCAACTCCACTCCATTATGCTCTATATAGTAGATGACAAAAATACCCATTTGTAGATAGGCTATTTCACTAAAAACACTTTATCGTAACGGCAAGAAATTTACGTCATTCTGTTTAGATGTATTTATCTTATAAACTGATTATCATCTCGTTCTTTTCTAATTGAATATTCTTTAATTCACTTTCCTTTTGGTCAATTTGGTTCGATAACTTTATTAAAATTTGATTTACTTTTTCATAATGCTCTCTTGTTTGTTTTAGTGATTCAGTAATCTTCCCTTGAACCATATAATCAGTGATAAATCCATCAAAGAAGAAATCAGCGAACTTTAGCATCTCAGATATATTTACTTCCACTTGAACAGCTTCTTTGACATCTAATAGTTCCTTTTGGAATTGGCGCATTCTTGTTTGAGCTTCATGTAAATCCTTTTCAGCTTGATCAATATGCTGATGCTTTACAAATCCTGATATTGTCCCCCCGCCGAACATGTCTAAAGCTCCCCAATTTTCTGCGTTTTCCAGCGATGTAATTGCTTGTTTAAGAGAATGCTTAACCCGCTCTCCAGCGATTTTTGCTTCTTCAAGCTCTGCTATGTATGCTTTTAAATTACCTTCCTTTTCACTTAATTCAAACACATCATTCGCATAAGACAACGAACTCGCTTTAATAAGAGTTTCTTTTTGCAGCAATAACTGCTGATATTCGTATTCCGTATTTTTTAAATGGAATAGCTTTTGCTTGAGCTTCTGTATTGCTTCTTCAATTTCCATTTTCGATTTTGCCGCCTCTTCAAGCTTATGCTGGGCAGCAAGCAAATCCTGTTTTTCCTTTGATAATTTATCATGCTTCGACCCAGATAATGTTGCAAATAAGTTCGTTAAGCTAAAGCCTTCTAGCTTCTCAACATCTACCTTCTCTGCCTTAAATTGGATTCTAAGCTCTGATAATCGTTCATCAAGTAGTTCTGCTTCCTTATAATAATCTGCTAGTTGGAGCTCATACTTCTCTTTCTTCCGTAAATCCCCTCGTATTTCAACTAGCCTTTCATTTATTTCTGTGAACATGGAGATCCCTCCTATTAGTACTAGTAATTAATACGCAAATAGGGGAAAAAGGTTTCATCAATCATCAGCCTTATTTCCTATCAATCTGCTACTCTAAATAATTTCCTTAATAAGCATTTCATAATTTCATATTGTGTAAGTTTTTCCAATAGGTTATCATTGATAATGATTATCGATATCACTTAGAGAATTACTTCTCATATAAATTACCGACCAACTAGTTGGAACTAAACAATCAAAAAAAATAAAATCTTTATACGACGGAGGATAAAAATGAAAGGGAAAAAATATTGGCTTTTAGGTGGAGCGGCATTACTAGCAATTAGCTTATCAGCATGTAGTGATAACAAGGAGACCACTCCTGCGACAGCAAAGGAGGATGTAACAACAGAAAAGGAAACAAAAGAAGGTCAAGCTACTGAACAGACTATTTCCTACTTAGGAGAAAATTATACGCTACCAGCGGAGGTTAATAATATTGTCACTGCTAGCCTTGAATCAATGGAGGATGCAGCAATTTTAGGGGTGAAACCAGTCGGTGTACTAGCGATTGCCAACGAAATTCCTACATATCTAGCAAATGAATTAGAAGGTGCAGAGTTAATCGGTGATAAATTCGCTCCAAATAACGAGGCTATCCTTGCATTAAAACCAGACGTCATTATCGGCTCATCAAAGTTTCAGGAGGAAGTTGTAACTCAATTAAATAAAATTCAAACGATGATCCCTTATTCTCATATTTCATCAAATTGGAAAGACAATTTAAAGCTATTAGGACAGCTTTCTGGAAAGGAATCTGAGGCTGATAGCATCATTGCTGATTATGAAAAAAAGGCAGCTGAGGCAAAGGAAAAAATAGAAGGCTCAATAAAGGATAAGCAAATCCTTATTATTCGTGTACGCCAAGGTATTATGAACGTTTATCCTGCAAATGTTTATTTAAATCCAGTACTATATGAAGATTTAGGTGCGCAAATTCCAGAGGTTATTAGCAACACAAAGGCACAGGCAGAAATTTCATTAGAGGCTTTAGCAGAGGTCAATCCAGATTATATCTTTTTACAATTTGAGACAAGTGAAAACAGTGAAAATCCAACTGCACTTGATGAATTAATGGAAAATCCAATTTTCCAAAGTATTGAGGCCGCAAAAAATGATCATGTTTTCGTAAATGTCGTTGATCCGTTAGCACAAGGTGGAACTGCTTGGTCAAAAGTTAAATTTCTAGATGCTGCCATCGAAAGCCTCTCAAAGGAATGACGAAGGTGTGAAGAATGGTCATGACGAAAAACAATTGGCTTGCAACGATGATTCTCGTCATTTCTCCATTATTCATTGTTTTAGCGATTATCGTTTCTATCTCATATGGTGCAAAGGATATTTCTCCTTTCACTATTTGGGAGGCGCTAACACAATTCAATGGAAATAATGTCGATCATACTATCATTACAACAGCCCGATTACCTCGTGTAATCGCCGCATTATTAGTAGGGGCATTTTTAGCGGTTTCCGGTGCAGTCATGCAAGGAATGACGCGAAATTACCTTGCCTCACCTTCAATTATGGGAGTAAATGACGGATCAGCCTTTGTTATTACGTTGGCAACTGTCTTTATCCCAGGGCTTTCAAATGTACAGATGATTTTATTATCAATGGTTGGCTCTGCTATAGGTGCTGGCTTAGTTTTTGGCTTTGGCTCCCTTGTAAAAAACGGGCTCTCACCTGTCCGCCTCGCCATTATTGGAACGGTAATTGGGACCTTTTTAAGCAGCATTGCTCAAGCAATCGCTATGTATTTCCAAGTTTCCCAAACGATTAGTGTTTGGTATAATGCAAAGCTTCAAACAGTAAACCCAGATTTATTGCTCGTATCAATTCCTTTTGGGATAGTCGGTCTTCTTCTCGCTTTACTCATAGCAAAATCAGTTACGATCGCTTCTTTAGGAGAAGATGTTGCTCTCGGGTTAGGCTTGCGAACAAAATGGGTGAAAGCGATTAGCATTCTCTCTGTCATTTGTCTGACCGGAACAGCTGTTGCATTAGTTGGGAAAATTGCCTTTGTCGGACTTGTCATCCCTCATATTACCCGCTTTATTGTTGGCGTTGATTATCGTTTAATCATCCCGTGCTCAGCTGTGATTGGCGCGGTTTTCCTAGCGTTTTGCGACATATTTAGCCGATTCATTAATTATCCTTTTGAAACCCCAGTCGGTGTTGTAACTGCGATGATTGGCATTCCCTTCTTTCTTTATTTAATAAAGACAAAAGGAGGAGGACGCCATGGGTAAGCAAGCACTAGGTAGATTTATCATTACAATGCTCGTTTTTTTAGGATTAACCTTTATCGCCTTTTATTTTCATTTAACAAATGGCGCTTTTGATATGTCTGTTGCCGACGTTATCAAAACAATCCTTCACATTGATGCAAATGAACATCACCAATTAGTTATTTTTGAATTTCGCTTACCGCGAATTATCATTGCTGCAATAGTTGGAATAGGGTTAGGGATTGCCGGAACTGTCATTCAAGGAATCACGCGAAATGGCTTAGCCGATCCTGGAATATTAGGTATTAATGCCGGCGCTAGCGCTTCAATTGTTTTGTTTATGTTTTTCTTTCAATTCGCTTATACAAACATGAGTGAAAACAATTGGACATCGATCTTGATGATGCCTCTTTTTGGCTTTGTTGGCGGTTGCCTTGCCGCACTAATCATCTTTCTTTTTGCCATGCGTCGAGGCGTTCTAGATATGCAAAGGCTCATTCTTACAGGAATAGCCATTAGCAGCGGCTTTAGTGCTGTTACTCTTTATCTATCATTAAAAATGAATGAAAAGGATTACGAAATGGCTGCTGTTTGGATATCTGGAAGCATCTATCAGGCGAATTGGACCTTTATCATTGCCATTCTCCCTTGGATTATCCTATTAGGATCAATCATTATAAGAAAAAGCTATTTACTCAATTACTTTCAATTAGAAGAAACAAGTGTAAGAAGCTTAGGAATTTCGGTAAATAAAGAAAGGGCGATCCTCTTACTATGCAGCATTGGCATTGTAAGTGCATGTGTCTCTGTATCAGGTGGAATCGGATTTATCGGTTTAATCGCCCCACATATTGCGAGAAGATTAGTCGGAATTGATCATCGCTTCATTGTCCCAGCAAGTGCGATAATTGGGATGTTCTTGCTCATTGTCTCAGACTTTTTTGCGAAAACATTATTTGAACCATCAGAGCTCCCTGTAGGAATTGTTATTTCAATTGTCGGCATCCCGTACTTTTTATATTTATTAGCTAAGGCAAAGGCCTAAAATTTTCGGCTATCTATAGGAGGATAGTCTAAAAGAGGTGATATTTCTTTGAAAACTAACGTTCAGTTAGCTCAAACAGAAGCATGGGAAATCTACTCGCAAATCATGGACTACACATATGAGATAAAGGTTTATCTTCCAGATGAGGAGCCGCCTGAAAAGGGATTTCCGGTTTATTACCTGTTGGACGGAAATGATTATTTTCAATTCGGACGTGACATTGTTAAGCTACAATCTCGAAACACACAAAAAACAGCGATTTCTCCTGCCATCGTCATTGGTATTGGACATAAGCATCTTGAGGAAAGAGTAAAAATGCGTTTTTATGATTTTACACCCCCTGCACCACAATATGTTTATCCTGATCGGATAAAGGAAAAGAACTTAAATTTAGGAAAACACGGTGGAGCAGAAAAGTTTCTCACCTTTTTAGAAAGTGAATTACTGCCAATCATTTCGAAAACCTATCACATCAATCGTGAAAAACAAGCATTATTTGGTCATTCACTAGGTGGCTTATTCGTACTTTGGACGCTATTTACTCGACCAGAGCTTTTTCAAGTCTATTTGGCCTCAAGCCCTTCAACATGGTGGAATGATTACGAAATCAGAAAGTACGCGGGGAAGTTCTGTGAAAAGAAAATCAACGTTGATCGTAAACTATTTGTGTCAGTTGGCAGCGAGGAAATGTTTATGGTGGAAGATGCGAAACAAATTGTTTCAAGCTTAAATGATTATAACATCGAAAAATTACATAAAAGCATCTATGTGGCACCGGATGAAAATCATGCATCTGTCGTGCCAACAATTATGAGTCGGGCCTTTCGCTTTGCCGCCTTTTGATAAAGCAATTTAATGAGAAAAGAGGGTGACTCAAAAGGGTCTGACCGCCTTGTAAATTGAGTTTGAGGGGTCTGAACCTTTGGTTTTGAGCGACCCTCTTTTTTTAAAAAGCTTTATGTAGATACAATGGATGTGATAATGAAATGCTCATCAGGAAAACTAACTGTTTTGAGCCTGCATTAGTTCGTAAATTTTACGAGCAGTGTTGACATTTCTCACCGTAACTTGTTTGTATATCTTTGTACCAATGATTTTTGACTTTCCGCTTTTGGTTACATTTTGCTTATCGACTGACCAAAGGATTGCACCTGGGACATATTTGACTGTGTCAATATTCGGTTTAATGACAAGATTCTCAAGAACAGATTCATCATCGATTTCATCCCATAAAAACATGACATCACTTGACATGTCTTTGTCATTTTTCCATGTGTCAGGAATAACGCTAATTATTCCCCCGACATCATCTATACTGCGAACTACTACTTTAATTTGCAATCCGAAATCACGCTCGATTGCCTCTTCCAACATGCTAGGTAGTTCCGTTTTTGATAAGACTTTGTTTGAAAAAATAATATTACCTGTATTGATGTATGTTACAACATCTTTCATCCCGGCTTGTTCAAACGTTTGTTTAAGCAGCTTCATGTCAATTTTATTTTTTCCACCAACATTAATCCCCCGAAGCAAAGCAACATAAACCATACCCATCCACCTTTCAACTTTTTACATATAAATCCATTATATTATTAGCGATGATACTTGTCATACTAAACCTTTGGCTCTTATCTCTTCATTTTATTCTAGTAATTAACGGATCAAAAAATCATTCCTCTATAGAATGGAAGCGAACCTCGGGATAGTTAGCGTTTTGCTTATATATTAACCTTCCATCTATCCCTTGCAAATGGATAGAAAAGAAATCGACTACATATTTGTTTAAAATTTCAGTACCTCGTTTTCCATCGATTGAGCCTGTATAGCCAATTAAGCTTAATAGATTAGAAAAAAGCTGGAAGTCTGTAAAATTATAATGCTTCGTTCCTTTAATAGAGATCATTACCCCTCGTGAAGCGAGAGATTGATTAATTACTTCAAATTCTTTTCGCTTATAATTCATTAATTCATTCCATTCTTCCTCTGTCATATTACTTGTATTTGTCACTTGATTCTTTTCAATTTCTTCCTTCTGAACGATAAATTCTTCAGGCTGAATGAACATAAATGGTTTTGTTGAACTAGGTATACTATCCATGTTATACAGCGTACCATCCATATTGATCCCTGCCTTTATTCGTTCATTTGTAGCTACCGCATTGAAAGCTGTTGCTCCTCCAAACGAATGCCCCATCATGCCAATATTGTTTAAGTCTAGCTTTCCTTCAAATTTACTTCGAATTGCTCCGTTATTTATTTTCTCTAGATTATCAAGAACAAATTGTAAATCCGCCATCCAAACCTCTCCGTATTTCTTGCTAGTGCCAAAAAAGTCGGTTAGCGCATCCTTTGCTTTAAATCCAGTGACTGTTCCATCAGGAAAAGCAGTTGCTGCTGTAAAATACGGATGATCAATTGCGATCGCAATAAAGCCGTTACTGGCAAGATTCTCAGCCTGAGTTGTATGCAATACCCTACTCGTACCACCACCATGACTAATAAGAACAACCGGAAGCGATGTCTTTGTATCTATTAAACGTGCATCCTCATAAGCATTGCTTTTTATATATTTCCAATAGTCGAGCATAAATGAAGGAACCCCTAATGATTCTGCAAAAGCCTTTTTATACTTTTGTAAAATTTCTTTATCCTGAGGAATCAGATATTGCCTTTTTCTCTTATTAACATTTTCTGCTGGATACCAAACCTGTACGATAAGCTCTCTCTTTCCATCCTCGCTTTCACTAAATGGATCCACTCTTTTTTCATCAATAAAATGAAATGTCTGTGTACCTACTTTATATGGTCCCTGAACCTCTGGCAGGTTAAACACTGGAAAAGATAAAGATAAAAAAATGGAGACCGCTATGAGCAGTACTGCAAAGAAATGGCAGCAAACCCTTATAAACCTCACCTTTATTTTTAATCGAAGGAACGAAATAATCATTAGCAGGAAGGTGAGAAAATAAAGAAACACCATTTGCCAACGATAGCCTTCAAAGATGAGCTGACAAACGAATATTCCAAGGCTAAAGCATATTGTCGCTATCCTTATGTTACGGCTAATCTTCATACGAAACCAAACATTTACTAACAAGCTTATACATGATAAAACTAGTAGCAATTCTAATATTCTCATCTTTTCATTCTCCTTATAGGAATTCTCCATTTACTTTGATATCAATCATAATGTCCCGAGTTTAAAAACGACTCCTAAGTTTGGTTAAAATTCGGTTAAATAGCTAAAAAGGCAATAGATAAAGTGGTAACCTCCACCATCTATTGCCTTGCTTTTTTGTAGATTTTAAAGTTTGCCATTGTAAAGCCCAGACTACTACTCTCCTTCGCTAAGAAGATAAGCGACAACTGCATAACTTCACGTATTGCTCACAACCCACTCTGCTAAAAAGCTCAATCTCATTAATTACATTCTATTAAAATTCATCAATTGTCTACATTTCTGTTACATAGCTACCTTGACGGTTAAAGGATATTCTTGTTATTCTAAGTCATTGTTATTAGTTAATCTAGTTAACAATTCACATCCTTGATCTTCCTAATAAAATCGGTTTTACGTGGAGGTTATCTTTTGAAAATATTCACAAATTATATAAAAGGAATGTCCTATAAGCGTGTTGCTTTTTATATTCTTTTAGGTCTTTGTTTCGTTATTTCCGTATATTTTGTACACCACAACTATTCTTTTTATGACCGGACAATTGCGGAGGTCATCAAAACAAATATTGAAAAATCATCAGAAATACGAGATGAACATCAAAATCATGACAAGCTTTATACTCAGCATATCGTTGCGAAAATAAAAAATGGAGAAGATAAAGGAAAGTTCATTCATTTAACGAATGAATTCACATCATCTGGAGCCTATGATCAGGAATACGTTGTCGGGAATGAGCTATTTGTTTCAATCGATAAAAAAGCTGACGGAACGAAGGATTTAACTGGAACAATAAAAGATGTTAAACGAGATAAATATGTTTTAACGGTAGGATGGATTTTTATCTTCATTTTACTTTTCGTAGCAAAAAAGCAAGGGTTATTTTCGATCATTAGCTTAGTTGTTAATGCGATTTTGTTATCGTATGCTTTAGACATTTACTTAAATACATCACATATTAGCCTGCTTTTCATTTGCAGTATAAGTGCGATTTTGTTTACAGTCATCTCTTTACTACTCGTTAGTGGTTTTAAAGAAAAAACCTATGCAGCTATTATTGCTACATTGCTAGGAACCTTCATTACGATGATCATCACCTATTTTGTGATGAAAATCACGATGGGAAACGGCCTTCGCTATGAAGAAATGCAATTTTTAACTCGTCCACCTCAAGTAGTATTTATAGCCGGAGTATTAGTTGGTTCATTGGGAGCAGTGATGGATGTTGCGATTACGATGTCATCTTCCTTATTTGAGCTATATGAAAAAAATAACGATATACCAGTTAAAGCGTTGAAAGCCTCAGGAAGAGATATTGGAAAAGATGTGATGGGAATCATGACGAATATTCTATTTTTCGCCTATATAAGCGGATCTATTCCAATGCTTATCCTTTATTTTAAAAATTCCTCATCATTGTCGTTTACTCTATCGATGAACCTTTCTTTAGAAATAGCACGGGCCCTTGCAGGGGGAATCGGTATTGTCTTAACGATTCCAATCGCTTTATATACGACTATTTTTTTCATTAATCGAAAGAGGGAAAGAGTATGAATGTACTAGTTATCCTAACAGCTATTTTATTTATATCGATGATTTGTATCGGTGGTAAAGAAGGAGCTCGGTCTTTTGTTGCAGTTTTCATAAATTTTGCGGTGCTTTTTTTAACGATCCTTTTCATGGCGGATCCAAATGTTGATCCAATATTGTTAACGATAATCGCATGTATTATCATTAGCTGCACCAATTTATTTTACATTAATCAAGTGAACAAAAAAACAACGATCGCTTTCCTATCTACCATAATTACGACTTCTATTTTAATCCTCATGATTGTGATTATAACTGAGAAAGCAATGATTCAAGGCTTCGGGGAAGAGGAGGCTGGTGAGCTGGACGCATTCTCCCTGTACATTGGAGTTGATTTTGTTAAAATAGGTGCTTCTATGATTATTATGAGTACAATTGGTGCGATTACCGATGTTGCCATTTCGATTACTTCTCCTATGCGTGAAATTGTACTTCATAATCCTGAGATTAGTAGGAAGGCATTATTTAAATCTGGAATCAGTATTGGCAAAGATATTTTAGGCTCTACGACAAATACATTATTTTTTGCTTTCTTCGGCGGCTATTTAGGTTTACTAATATGGTTCAAGGATTTATCTTATTCATTTGGAGATATTGTTAATTCAAAAGTATTTAGTGCCGAAATGATAACGATCCTTTTTGGTGGAATTGGTGTAGCGTTAGTTATTCCGATTACATCATGTATCACAGCATATTTTATCTTAAATACAAGAAATACTAAAAAGTTGATGAAATAATTCTAACGGAGCTGACCGAATCATCCTAAAGTCAGCTCCGTTTTCTATAGCTTATGAGGAATAAATACGAGGAGCTCTTTTTCGTTCCCTTTAAAGGATGACCGAAAACACGCTTTACAAGCAATGCATCATCGCTTCGGCCTCATCCCATTTGACAGTAAAGCCCTGCCCCTTCGCACAAAAAATCGAGGACGATGTATACTCTGGATCCGCATTCTTATCATAGCCAATTCGTTCGATAACCTCTTCTTCATTATGGCAACGATGATAGCCTCCAAACGTTAAACTTATCCTCCCTTTTCCATGTGTAAAGGAAGCAAGAACTGTACTATAGTCCATAAACGTAGCAACAGGAGCAAATCCGGTAATTATTGCTTTATCTCCTTCCGTTTCCGGTGCTTCAAACCGTCCATTTGCAGCCTGAATGTCCGATAACACCCTACCCATTTGGTCTAAATCTACCTTTATCTTAAACTTGTAAAATGGTTCGAGCAAAATATTGCTTGCTTTTTCCAAGCCTTGTCTTAACGCGCGATATGTTGCCTCGCGGAAATCGCCGCCGTGTGTATGCTTATTATGGTCTCTGCCTGTTAGCAATGTGACCTTTATATCCGTTACCTGTGAACCTGTAAGCAAACCGTGATGCTCCCGTTCTAATACATGCTGACCAACTAGGTTTTGCAAGCCAACCGATAAGTTATCCGTATGGCATGTGCTTTCAAAAACAATGCCACTATTCCGTTCCCCAGGCGTTAATTTCAGATGCACCTCAGCATAGTGTCGCAATGGCTCAAAATGTCCGTATCCAACTACTTCATTTTCAATCGTTTCCTTATAAAGAATCTCTGGCTGTTCAAAATGAATTTTTAACGAAAAACGTTCCAACACCATTTGTTCTAGTACCTCTAATTGGATCGTGCCCATTACATGTAGCTGAATTTCCTGAAGCCGCTCCACCCAAGTAACATTTAAGGAAGGGTCCTCCGCTTCAAGAATGCGAAAATACCTTAAAGCCTCTTTTGCGTTTACTCCAGGCTCAAAAACAACCTTCGATTTTAAGGCTGGAACCATTTCATACATGGAGGCTTCCTTTAGAACACCGACCCCATCTCCAACTACAGCATTCGAAAGACCTACCACAGCAATGAGCTCACCTGCAGTTGCTTGATTCACTTGCTGAAATTGCTTGCCATTATATTTGCGAATTTGTGTAACCTTTTCGATATCTCCATTACCATATACTAAATCATCTCTAACCTTCAACGTTCCACATAATGCTTTTATATACGTTACTCTTGTACCGGCTTCATCATAGCGAATTTTATAGACACGGCCACCAAACGGCTCACTTGTCGAATAATTTGTGACAGTTAATAAGTGAAACTTCTCTAGAAATTCCTTTACACCAATATCTTGTAATGCCGACCCCCTTGAGCATGGATAAATTTTCGACGACTTTATCATTTCTTTCATTTTCAATAGCCATAGCTTAGAATCATAGCCATTTTCTATATAGTAAGAAAGCAGCTCTTCATCTCGCTCAGCGATAAATTCAATTAACTCTTCCGTCATTTTTTCATCTGAAAATCCTTCGGAAAGATCAATCATATTTTCTGTAAGCTGACTCCGAATTTCGTCCAAGACCATCTCGACATTTGCACCAGTACGATCTGTTTTATTTATAAAGAAAAAGGTCGGAATGTTATGTTTCTTTAATAGGTTCCAAACCGTTTCTGTATGTCCCTCGATTCCTTCTACTGCACTTACAATGACTATCGCAAAGTCCATCACCTGAATAGCCCGCTCCATTTCAGGGGAAAAGTCGACATGACCAGGAGTATCGATTAAATAGTATGTACAGTCCTCATATTGAAACATTCCTTGGTCAGCAAACACCGTAATGCCACGCTGTTTTTCGATTTCATGGCTGTCAAGATATGCATTTTGGTGGTCGACACGTCCGCGCGTTTTAATACTTTTCGTATGATAAAGCAGCTGCTCTGAAAACGTTGTCTTTCCTGCATCTACATGTGCTAATATCCCAATCGTTTTGTTCATTGTTCATCTATTGCTCCTATTCTGTAGCTTGTTACTTATCAGTCATTATACCAGACTAATAGCATATTACGCTTACAAGAGATAGTAATAATCACTCCTCATGTATTTAAGATGAATGTACATAATAAAGGAGACATTCAGTAAAAAAGGAGGATAAAAATGAATTATCAGCATATTACAGTTGCCGGAAGTGGTGTTTTAGGCAGTCAAATTGCCTTTCAAACTGCTTTTAAAGGATTTGTGGTATCAATTTATGACATTAATGATGATGCAATTGAACGTGCAAAGGAAAGAATCACAAAGCTTAAAAAACGTTATCAGGAGGATCTAGGAGCAACAGATGATGCAGTTAATGATGCTTTTAACCGAATTTCCTTTCATAGTGACCTAGCTAAAGCCGTTGCTAATGCTGACCTCGTTATTGAAGCTGTTCCTGAGGTTGTAAATATTAAAACCAATTTTTACAAACACCTTGCAGAAGTTGCACCTGATAAAACAATTTTCGTTACGAATTCCTCGACAATGCTACCTAGTCAATTTGCAGAAGCAACAGGCCGTCCTGAGAAATTCCTTGCTCTCCACTTCGCAAATGAAATTTGGAAAAACAATACAGCAGAAATTATGAAGCATCCTGGGACAGATATGGATGTTTTTCAAGACGTCATCGAATTTGCAAAAGCAATTGGCATGGTCGCTTTACCATTGCAAAAGGAGCAGCCAGGCTATATTTTAAATTCGCTATTAGTTCCATTTTTAGAGGCAGCCCAAATGCTATTAATAAATGAAGTAGCCGACCCTGAAACCATTGATAAAACATGGATGATCGCAACAGGCTCTCCTAAAGGTCCATTTGCCATTTTAGACGTAGTTGGAATTACTACTGCCTATAATATCGCTAACGGTAAAGCTCAGGCAGGCAAAAAAGAATTTGAAAAATTAGCTGCATACTTAAAAACGGAATATATTGATAAAGGAAAGCTAGGAACTGCATCTGGTGAAGGATTTTATACATATCCAAATCCAAGCTATATGAAGCCTGACTTTTTACAATAAAACAGAAAAGGGCATGGAGATGAGGAATCCCTCATCTTCATGCCCTCCTTCTTATTGTAACTTCATCAGGTTTGTTCATTTCATTTATCTTTGATTTAATTCAATAGTAAATGGTCTTAACTGCTTTGCTTCAATTAAGGATGTAAAATCTACTTGTACAACCGTGTTTTCCAACTTAAATTGTTTGATTTTTTCTTCACCATTAAGCTGAAATTCTGAGCGAAACCTTGCATTCTTTTTATCTATTATTTTAACCGTATTTCTTGACACACTGTGATTTTCAGGTGGAAATGGGTTATCCTTATCTATTTCATCTACGTACTCCTTGTCAACTAACGTAAACATATAACCTAAATTATGTGATACTAAATCAAGCTTATGTTTACTTAATGAGTATGGTAGCCCTAATAACTGATAATCTAACGTTAACTTATCACCAACATGCTTAACCTGATTAACCTTTAACATCAAGTCTGTTCTCTCGCTTTTTAAAGTAAAGGAATTAGTATTGAGTAAATGTTCAACTTTTGGATCTGCAATTGATAATTGTGGATAGAAGGTAAGTGCTGTAATATCTTTATCGATTTTTTTAGTCGTTCCTCGTAATGTTTTATGGTACTTTTCGTCTTGATACCCTTCAGATAAGATGGTTCCTCCTTCTATCCCCAATATCCGTCCTTTATTGTCTATTACTTTAACAAAGTCAATTGCATCCTCTTTATAGGTCGTAATCGTTTCATATACGAAAGAAGAAGATGCTTGGGCTATGCTTACCTCTTTTACACTGATCGCTGCCCCTTCTTCTTGGTATGTTATGGCATCTTCATCAAAGGAAATCAAATTAGATTTCTTTTGAGAAATAGGAATTGTAAAATTCCATTCACCTTTGATCCCATTAATCGAATGGATTGAAATTGGAACTGTTAGGTTTTCGCTAATCTCTTTATAAGGATATGCCATAATCCATTGAAAATCATATCCATCTTTATTAGGCTTTACATCTGTACTTTTCCCATCTAGCCATGGATCTTGATCACCCTGATTATTGTCAAAGTTGACATCAAAGCTTATTTCACCTGGCTCATTATGTCCTTTCTCTAGCTCACCTTTAACATGTCCAGTAATTGAAACCACATTCCCATCAAAATAAGCACTCGTCATTTTTACTGTTACACCATTTTTTGTTAACGCTTGGTTAAGCTCTGTTACCATGTTCTGATTGGCAAGATTGATTCCTAAAGAATCCCCAAAATCGACAAATAATTGACCAATGAAAGGAGTCTTTGCAAGAACTTTATTCATACTAGGATGGACAAAACCAGAAATGACTGTTCCTCCAATTAATAATGATGCTGCGACTGAACTAATAAGAAGCTTTCTATTATTTGATAATTTTTTTTGTTCATGCCCCCTTCTAAGACCTCTATCTATTGCTTCGAATACCTTATCTCTCGGAACTGGTATTTGCTCCATTGCATGTTTTATCTCTTTTTCACCCATAGCTTTCTTCCTCCTGTAAATACTTTTTTAACATTTCCTTGCCTCGACTTAGATTTGTCTTTACCGTACCTTCAGGAATCCCCATAAACTCACTAATCATTTTTATCGAATAATCATGATAGTAGAAAAGAATAATTGTCATTCGATAATTCTCTTTCAATTGTCTAACAGCATCTAAAATATGAATGGAATCATCATATTGAATAACTTGCTGTTGAAGTTGGTTTTGCACCTCTTCTGACATTTGTACAACATTCGTTCTTTTCTTTATTATCTTCGATGAACAACGGATAACAATTTTAGTAAACCAGGTAAGAAAATACTCGGGTTTCTTTAAAGTATGAATGGATATGATTGCTTGATATGTCGCCTCTTGCACAGCATCTAGAGCATCTGCCTCATTATGCACATATAAAAAAGCCGTCCGATAAATTTGTTCATAATGCTCTTTGATTAACTTTTCAAAGGCATGTCGATTACCCTTAATCGCTTTTTTTACTAAACGCTGTTCTTTTTCTCTCATTACTTTTCCTCCCTTCTTCTTATTAGTGGATAAGATGGAAAGAAAAAGTTTCAATAAAGGATTAATTTTTTCATAAAAATAACCCGGAGTTCGAAACGACTGCCTTCTCAAACTCCGGGGATGATACAAATCGAGCTATGTAACAACTATTTTAATAACTCCTGCAAATACGCCGACAACTCAGCTGCTGCTTTTTCATGTGCTAGCTTGCCTGGATGACTTCTTGCACCTACTGTTTCGTCCGTCATATTTGGAAGCTGAAAAACTGAAACCATAAGGTCCCCTGTTGTCCTCTTATACGAATCAACAGCACGGTATATCGACGGCATCATCTCGTTACCTAACATGCCATAGGCCCAAACAATTTGTGCTTTTTTGTTATAGGCTCGTAGCTTAGTAAGAAACTTCTCTGCTGCTGCTTCAAACCGTTTTATGTCCTCTTCATTGAACGTACCATCTTCATTCAAACGTTGCTTATAAATCTTTCCTGTCGCTTCATCCTTCCATTCTGGTGAATAGAAGGCTCCGCAGTCATTTGTTCCTAGATTTACAACAACAATATCAGGCTGCCACGCATCGAAATCATGTTCCTGTAAAGCTCCTAATCTTTCATTTTTCTCTCCAGTAAGCAGACCACATACTTTTTCATAGTAGTCAGGTAGATTATAGTTAGGGTTGTTATCCCAGCTTGTTAAAACTCCCCATCCACTTTGAGAAATGACCCGATAATCTGCATTCAACGCATTCGCTGTTAAAGCCGTATAATTGTCGGTGGCACTAAACCACATGGAAATCCAGTCTTCTTCAGCCTTTGCTCCTATTGTTCCTTCACCAGAAGTAATGCTATCTCCGATAAATTCAATCTTATATTGTTTATCTTCAACAGGTAAAAATTGCCCATCAAATTTCACAGCATGTATTTGCAATGAAGAGCTTTCATCTCCGTTCATTGCTTGGACATCTCTTACAACGCGAACATTTTTTACAACGCTTTCATTCATTCCTCTAAATAAGCAAATCCAATATCTTCCCTTTGTTAGCATCTGTCTCCCAACAGGTGCCGAATTAATGATAATACTTATCCATGGCTCATATAAATCGTAATCTACCTCAACTTCCATCCAAAGCTCTGATCCTTTTGCATTTAATTCAAGTGCACTTCCTGTCCAAAACAATGTTAATGGTGAAAGTGAATTTGTTGTTCGACCATGGACCTTTAAATGTTCGATGTTCGCTAATGCATGTATCTTCATATTTTGCAACGTATTCCACTCCTAAAGTTATCTGTCTATTTACTATTTATTATAATGAATCGATTTGCAAGTTGTACATATTCCTTAAACGCGTTTCCTATTTATTAAGGTTCTGTTAATATCCCCTTCATGTAGTGATAATCCACCCCCTATATAATAGGAAATGGAAGGAGATGTTAACATGACAGCTATTTGTTTACGAGAATTCAAGAGCCTTTTTAAAAGCGTTCGTTCTATTATCATTATTTTCATTTTGCTTGGCGGGACATTAGGTACAGCAAAGTTACTTAGCCAATTTAACTCAGAGTTAAAGGAGTTTGGTCTTGATAATGCCTATGTGGCGGGACTATTTTTTCTATTGTTAGTTCTCGGTCCATTATTTGTGACAAGCCTATCACATGATGTGATAAATAGAGAGACACATTCTCGAACAATAAGATTTTTAGTAACAAAGCTATCAAGAGATAAAATTGTCATTGCAAAGTTTTTGGGGATTTCCTTTTTCTGGTTTATCTGTATTTTCGTTTCATTACTATTGCTAATTCCTTTTTCTAAAACGTTTTACTTTTTTGATTTAATCGTAGCATTTTTATTCATTACCTATTTTATTGCCCTATCCTTACTTTTTTCGACTGTTATTAGCAAGCCTGGACTAAGTATGTTTATCGGTATTACACTATCAATCGCTTTTCCGATTCTCGGTTTTTGGGGGATGCTTTCTAAAGATTTAATTGTATTAAAAATCTTTAGTTACGTTACACCTTATTTTTACGTTGGACAGGAAGAAACCTTTTACGTATTTTTCATTCCAATATGGACGCTTTTATTTCTTATCACAAGTGTCATCATTAATAGAAGGAGGGATTTTTAATGTATGCGTTTGAAACAAATCAGCTAACAAAAACCTATGGATATCGTACAGTTGTCAATCATGTTGATTTAAAAGTTACCCAAGGGCATATATTTGGCTTCTTAGGGAAAAACGGTGCCGGTAAGTCGACCTTTATTAATATAGTAACAGGTATTATTAAGCCAACCTCTGGTAGCTTTAAAATTTTAGGAATAGAAGGTACAGATGATAAAGTGAAGAAAAAAATTGGTGTTCTACCAGACTATTCAACCTTTTATGATGATTTAACAGGGATTGAACATTTGCGGTATTTCGGAAAAATATTAGGAGTATCCCATTCCCAAGCAGACTTAATCAAGCTGTTAGAAGCAACTGAACTAGGAGATGCCATAAAAACAAAAACGAAAAAATACTCGTTCGGTATGAAGAAAAAACTAGGGATTGCTCAAGCTCTTATCAATAATCCTGATTTAGTCTTTCTTGATGAGCCAACCTCTGGTGTAGATGCAAACGCCGTTCTAACAATTCACTCCTTAATTAAAAGCGTAGCAGCAAGTGGAAAAACAATATTTTTAACATCCCATAACTTAGATGAAGTCGAAAAACTATGTGATGAAATTGCAATAATGGATAAAGGGATGATACAAGAGCAAGGAAGCATGGCTCAATTAAGAAAAAAATATCAATCACAAGTTACAGTAAAAGTGAAACATCATAAAATTCCGAGCGAACAGAAAACAGTTTTAAACGAAATCTTTAGCAAAATTGCAAGGGATATCGTATGGGAGACAGAATATACGACATTAGTAGCAGATGAAGAATCGATTATCCCAATTATTCATAGGGCATTTGCTAGATTAAACATTGATGTATATCGGATAGAAGTTGACGAGCCCTCTCTTGAAGAAATATTCCTTAATCTAAACACGAGCAACAAAAGCGCCTAGTAAGTTATCAAAACATGAGGTTCAGTAAGAATATATGGTGGTAAATCTTGTTGGGAAATACATTTACAGGTAGGCAAAATTGATTGAGATAAAAAGAAAGGTTCAAAACATACAAAGATCTAAAAATGGTTAAAACGAGAACAAAGTCAACTCTTGTAAAAGTTGACTTTGTTCTCGTTTTTTCGATCTTCATTCATAATACATATAAGAATTTTTCCCTCTTTGTTTCGAACGGTACATTGCAATATCCGCATGCTTTAATACTTTTTGCAATTCAGTTCCATCCTGAGGGAACTTAGCAATTCCTATGCTTACAGTTATATCAATTGGATATTTAAAGCTATCCCAGTTAGATAATGTTGTTAATATCTGCTTTGCAGCCACAGCTATTTTTTTGTTATCTAATAAGTTTGGAAATAAAATGACAAACTCATCTCCCCCTAATCGAAAAGGGATATTGAATTGTTTGATTTTGTTTAATCTTTGACCAATCTCCATCAGGACTGAATCCCCTACATCATGGCCATAGCTATCATTGACTTGTTTAAACCCATCAAGATCAAGCAGCATAAGCGTCCCCTTATCTGCAATATAGTCAAAGTTATCAAATAAGTAGCCACGATTATATAGGTTAGTCAATGTATCAAGATTAACTCGCTTTTCTAATTCAATAACATATGAGAAAAGCTTAGAAAACCTCTCTAAAATTTTGATATCCTTTTCGGTAAAGTTTGATATTTTGGAGTCTATTGCACATAATGTGCCGTACATTTCACCATTTTGATAGAATACTGGAACACCTAGATAGGAACGGATGTTTAGTTCAGAAGTTAAGGGTAATTTGCTTGTTATTGGATGAGTACGAGTGTCGTTAATAATAAGAGGTGTTTGACTACCAAAGAAAATTTGCTGACAATACGATTCTTTAATATCCATTGATTGAATATCCGATATTGCCACTTCAGAATTACCTAAATTTATCGATTGAATAATCGTAAAGGTTTCTTCAGTCGTTTTCCCCAAGAAAAGGATCTTTCCATCGATCGTTAAATTGATTAAATTTAATAAATCATATGCTGCTTTATATGCCATTCATTCAACCTCACCTTTACGTACATCGTTAGACAAATGCAACAATATATATTGTATCATTTTAGGAAGGGATGACAAAGATTTCTTATGTAGGAAAATAGGTATGTCTATTTTGTGAAGGGCCTAATAACATCATTTACTTATAGTGTAAATTCATTTCACGAGGATGTTGTCCACTATCTAATAAATATAGACTATCTAGAATAGTTGGCTTTTTTAGAAGTGGCACTTCCTTCAGCAACTTCAAACTTCATGTTACTACCTAAAAATCATTCCCCTTCCTCAGCAGATATAGATAATCAGTTGCTACAACAACTGGTGTATCTGTTTCATCTGGACCATTTTCATTATCAACAATACTTACCGCATTTTGTGGAGCCATGACAGTAGGGTATATACAACAATTCCACCTATACATGACGGACTCCTTCTAGCTAAGAAAACTTGCAGTTAAGAAAACTACTAAATTAGCTTTTTCCTTCCCCACTTATTATTCTCACCCCAATCTTTTCAATTTTTGGACTAATAGAAAATCGCCCGATCACTTTAAAAGGACTAATCCAAAATCCACACACTGAACGAAATATACCAAAAGCCCCTCTACAAAAACTCTACAAATATTTCTTTTTTCACATCTTTTCCTAAATTTTTCTCCAATACAACAACTTAAAGTATGATATTTTTTCAATAATAATAGTCGGAAAGTATTGTTTTCTCTAAAAAAGGAAAATCATTTATTTTTAAAGAAGTATGAATACAGGTCATAATTTCAAGACTATAAGAGGATGGATGCTGCTTCTATAAACAACATCCTCTTATAGTAGAAAAATCTTAATTCGTTATTATTTGTTCAAAAAGGGATGAAGGTGGATGAATCATTATTACACCTCTAATACGATTGATAAATCTCTCGAGTATACTTTGTAATTGCTTCATCATAATGAGGATAAGTATATCCAAGCTCTCCTGCTACAAATTTAGCGTATTTTCTAAATAACTCATAGCATGTAAATAATGCTTGCCACGTACTTTTATAGGAATTAACAGAATATGTTGAAAGCAATGTCTCCCAATCTTCTTTACATAAATATTGATTAATAAATTTATAGTTTTTGCCTAAACTAAATGAATATCCCTGCTCCAGGCCAATTTTCCAAGACATCATTCTTAATAAATTGGGCCTAGCAATTTCATTTAAATGATCGATGGCAAAAAGAATTTCCTGTCTTGCTAATCCCTTTACTACATAGGTTGAAACCATCCAAAATTCATTGCAGCAATCATCAAACTCCCTCGCTGTCGGCTCTTTTATCCAATATTTTTCGTCATTAGCATGGATTTCGCTTTTGATTATTTCATCTTTATCAAGAAGAACTTCAACTAACCCATCGCTGATCGAAAAATAATTCTCAACCTCATCTATCGGAATTAAGGTTAAATCTAGCTTATTTCCATCCTCGAACAAAATTATATAGGAAAACCAATTGCCTAATTCAGGAGGGAAAAGCTCCATATCCTCAGGCTTTTGCATCATCATTCTTTTCCCAAAACAATCCAACCATTGATCATTTTCTTTAAAGGCATTCATATCTGTTACAAAAAAGGAAATATCATAATCTTGGAAGGAATCACGAGGTATGTTTTTATTCGTCCGTGACCCTTCCAACGTAACTAAGCGAATTCGCTCGTTACTTTTTGCAAATTCAACAAATAAACTCATCATTTCTCGTTCACTTCTCATTGTACTAGTCCTCCCTTTATCATCTGTAACCATCAATTAGCTCCTACTTCTTTATGATTAAGTGTAATCTAAACAGAAAGACTAGAGAATGACAAAATAAAAAAAGAAGCACTAATTCACTAGCACTTCTTCTCAAGTCTTTAAAGCATTAATTGGATTTCACAGTTTCACTTAGTCCTAGTAACCGACCCTTGACACGATCGATTACTTCCTGATTTACACCTTTTGCGATTAAATAATTGTCAAATGTTTGATACGTATTTTGAATATACTCATATGCCTTTAAAATGTAGTCTCGGTCAGAATACAAAAGCTCGATTGGAAATTTCCGATTCACGCTTCCCATCTCGTGAAACGATTCCAAGTTTGTATATGTAACTTCATAATTCGAGATAATATCCTTTTTCTCCACTCCTGCTAATCCTAGCAGTAGCATTGCCAAGACCCCTGTGCGATCTTTTCCAGCCATGCAATGAAAGACGATGCAGCCTTCTTCAGCCTGACCGATGACTTCAAAAATCCTTTTCACTGACTCACATTGCTCTAATAATTCAATGTAAAAATCCCCCATAAATATCGTTTCTGTCGAAAAAGTAATATCCGATACATTCTTAGTTAAAAATGGAATATTATAATAAGCACAAAAGCTCTCTTCTTTAAGCGGATTTTTATGAGTTTGTATCTCATCCTCTCCACGCAAATCAATGACGGTTTTCACACCGTACTCCTTTAAAAATTCGGTGTCATCTTTAGTAAGCTTGCTCATATCCGCCGATCTTAAAAAAGCGTGCCACATTGTTTGTTCACCATGCTTCGTATTATAGCCACCTAATTCCCGACAGTTTTCAATGCTATCTAGTGGCAAACGAACCCAATTTAATTTTGCATTTTTCATTAACGAACGTCCTCCTAAGGATCAAATGTTCCCAAATTTTATTTTGTTTTTAATTTTCGTAGCCATAAGCTCAATCATAAACATCAGCAAACAAATCATAATGATAATTGTCGTTGTTTGCCCGTAATTATACGTACTAATAGACTGTGTCAATAAAAGACCAATCCCTCCGACACCAATAATTCCTAAACCAATTGACTCTTCAACATTGCCCTCAAACCGAACTGTAATCCAGGAGACAAAAGAAGTTATACAAAGCGGAAGCAATCCATGAAAGATAATACTTAACCAGGAGGCCCCCGTTGACCTCATCGCTTCAATAATCTCACTGCCAACCTCTTCTATACTCCCTGTAAAGCTTTTAAAAAGATAACCTACAGCCGGGAGCAGCATCGCAATAAAGCCCGACGTATAACCAAATCCTAAGCTTGCAATCACCATTAATCCCCAGACAAGGGAAGGAACAGCACGGATTATCGCAAAAAAACCTTTAATAAAAATCGCTAAATACCGATTTGGTGTAATCGTAGATGCAGCTAAAAAACTTAACAGCATCGCCACAAAAACAGCGACAACTAATGTTAAAAAAGCCAATGCTAAACTTGTCACAATACTTAAAAGTGCATCTGGAATAACCGACAAATCAATGGCCATCATATTGCTTAAAACACCAGGAACATTCTCTAGCCGTTCAAAAAATTTAGTCATATCTAAGTTAATTAAGCTTATAGCTGTAAAAAACACAGCTCCTAAAATAAAAACAAGTAATATCGCTTTAATGACACTTCCTTTTGAAGTGACTCGAATATGATTCATTTTGATTCAATCCCTTACAATAAGTTAAATGAAACGTTTACGAATCGAATTAGTTATAAATTCTGTTAGCAGGATAATGCTGACAACGACAGCAATAATCGTTAATGCTTCACCATATTTAAATAGGTTAATGTTTGTATCGATTAAAACACCTATTCCTCCTGCACCGACTAATCCTAAAACAACGGAGGCACGGACATTAATTTCAAACGAAAATAACGTCCAATTTATCCATGCAGGAACAAACTGTGGAATCACTCCATGGAACAAGATTTGAAAATAAGAAGCCCCATTGGCACGTAACGCTTCAAGCTTATCCCCGGAAATTTCGTCAATTGATTCGGCATAGCTCTTACTTAAAAACCCGATCGTGACAAGTATTAATGCCAAAACACCAACAATCCCACCAAGACCGAAAATATAAACGAGTAAGGATCCCCAAATAATAAAAGGAATATTTCGCAAAACCGATACAAAACCACGGGTCAACACCCGTAACGTTTTAAACTTATTCGTATTTTCAGAAATCAAGATGCCAAAAATAAACGCTAATATCGTAGAAAAATAGGTTGCGATAATCGCATAGCCAAGTGTATCAATTACGGATGGAATATATTGCTTTAAATTGTCCGAATTCGCTGGAAGAAATTTCTCAAAGAAAAACATCACAAATTGAGGCAGTCCCATAAGCATTTCTAAAACTGAGATTTCCAGATAAATAACGGAAAATAGTAGAGCTGCCATAATGATAAGCACAATCGCAACGGTTTTTTTATAATCCTTTTGTTCAATTGGGATCTTATACACACTCTTTTTATTCATTGTTTTGCCCCACAGCCAATGACACCGGATGATTTCCAGCTTGGAGTGTCATTTGTGATTCTTTTCCTTCGTAAATGTTCCGAACCATCTCATCTGTTAATTGGGAAGGTGCTCCATCAAAGACAACCTTTCCTTGTTTAATCCCAATAATTCTAGTTGCATACTTTTTTGCGTAGTCCACTTGATGAAGATTCACGATACACGTTAATTTCTTTTCAATCGAAATAGTATGAAGCTGCTGCATAACAATATTGGCTGATATTGGATCTAGCGAAGCAATTGGTTCATCAGCAAGTAGCAGCTTTGGTCTCTGTAAGATTGCTCGACAAATTCCGACCCGCTGCATTTGTCCACCAGATAGCTCATCAGCTCTTTTATAAATTTGGTCCTCAAGGCCAACCTTTTTTAGCAGTTCAACTGCTTCCTTCTTATCTTCATATGGATAGAGCCCAAGTAAGCTCTTGTATAATGGAATATTACTTAATTGGCCATGGAGAACATTTTTTATTACATTTGTTCTGCCAACTAAATTATAATGCTGAAAAATCATCCCTATTTGTGCTCGCTGTTTTCGCAATTTCCGCCCGCTCAGCTTCTCCATATGAAGTCCATCAAAAATCAATTCTCCCTCTGACGGATCCACAAGACGATTAATACAGCGGATAAAAGTGGACTTTCCAGCACCAGATGGTCCAATGACGACAATAAACTCACCTGGATAAAAATCTAATGAGATTCCATTCAAAGCACGAGTATCTTTCCCATACACTTTCACTAAATTTTTAATCGATAATAATGGTTTCATTATTCTTGCACTTCCTCTAAAGCATTAATGGCATCAAGCATTTCAATTGCTGGATCGTAATAATCCTGTTCAACTGCAACAAAGCGCGTCTTTGGATCCTCATGGATTGCTTCAAAGTACTCTTCGTTTTCAAATGAGATGAACGCATCCTTTAAAGACTCCTTGAAATCATCAGGTAAATCCCCACGAACAATATACGATGCATCAGGAATATCCGCTGTACGACCTATTTCCTTAATATCGCCTTCCTTAATATTTCCCGCTTCTATCATGCTATCGATGACACTAGCAGCAACTGCCGCTGCCTCAAAGTCACCCATCGCCACACCCATAAGACTATTAGGATGCGATTCTGAAAAGGTTACATTTTCGAAAAAGTAGTCTGATTGTTCGACTAAATCTGGATCAAGGTCAAATTCTTGAACTAATGTTCCTTTTGGATAAAGATAGCCTGAGGAAGATGCCGCATTTACAAACGCAAAGTTCGTCCCTTTTAAATCTTCCATACTGTTAATCTTTTCATTATCCCCTTGTGTAATAAAGGCCGTATAATAGTTATGTTTCTCTGATGATGTTTGAGGTGAAACGAGTAATTCTGCCCCCGCACGTTCTTTCGCTTGATAATAGCTCATTGGTGAAGCTAGCATTACATCTAAATTCCCGCTCGCCATCGCTTCAATTCCTACAGCATAGCTGCCTCCTTCTAGCTCATTTACTTTAATCCCTAATTCTTCTGAAAGATGTTCTCTAAGCTGAGTATGCAGAGAAGCCGCTTGTGGATTGTTTTCATTCGGCATTTGTACCAACGTAATTTCTTCTGGCCACCCTTTGTTTTCCGTATTAGCGGAAGCGGACGATGAGCTCCCTTCATTGCCACATGCCGCCAAAGTAGAAACTAGTCCAACTGTTAAAAAGAATTTTGATATTTTATTCATTGTTTTGTCAGTCTCCTTTTAAAATTTATCGAACATTCATGATTTGGTACTTGCTTCGATTAAGTTGGTTCCTATCATTCTATTAAGTATCGTCACATATATTTTCTTCTTCACTATCTTTACTAAAGGCTTCGTTCTCCTCCTTTTAGTGGTATTCAACTTGTATACAACTCTCAATGAACAATATACACACCGATTATTAAGTGGATATTTTCCTTGTGTAAAGATTTAGAAAATAATTGTAAATTGATAATCGGCCCATCTTATGTAATAACTAAAATTGGAATTTTTTATAAAAACATCTTGTATACAACTAAAATAATGATAAGATTTTAAAGTAATTGTTAAATAATTTTTGTGCTTTTTATAAGCTCCTATGGAGTTTTACTAATTAAGATTCTGTATATTTGAAGAAGAATTTATAAATTCATTGAAAGGAAATAAACGTATGCAATCGAAATCTTTGGCAGAAAAAGCATACCAGGAAATTCGTAAAAAAATTATAACCGGAAAACATCTACCAGGAGATGTGTTATCAGAGAACGGACTATCAAAGGAATTGGAAATGAGCAGAACACCGATAAGGGATGCTTTACTCCGTTTGGACTCAGAGGGTTTTATTGTTACATTAAAAAATCGAGGAATTCTTGTAAAGGAGCTTTCTTACAAGGAGCTATTTGAAATTAACGAACTGAATAACTGTATGAGTAGTTTTGCTATTGATTTAGTAAATGAGGGAAATTCCACATTTAATTTAGAAAAGCTTCAGCTACATCTGGAAAATCAACTAAACGCGGAAGAGCACGACAACTATTATGAATATGTTCAGCAAACGATTCTATTTGGTCGGACGATAATTGAAGCAACAAATAATCATGTAATGCTACAAACCTACGATTCTTTCCGTGACAAAACGTTGCGAATTGCTATGGTTAACTGGAAGCTAAGACCAAACGAAAAACATTATTCTGCAAACGAAATCAATTCAAAAATATATGAAGCAATCGTTGCAAAGAAATACGAGCATGCGAAAACAGTTATAAAGGAATATCACGCCTATAATTTAAAGCGATTTATCACAAGAGGAATCATATAGCCATAAATGAATTGGACCACGGTTTTTAACGAATACAAGGCCACTGAAAAAAGTCCATTTAAAATAAGAATGCGGTCCAAAAGCCTCCCCACTGCGTGCCTGTGGGGTCTTCTTTGGACCGCTATTCTAAACAAGGGGCAAACTATAGCATCAAAAATTCCCCTCTCACTTGTTCAGGTTTACAGCTGTATTTCACACCTACTTCTTTCTCATTTATCCCTTGTAGCAGTTTATTAATAGAATGTAATCAATTCAGCAAGCCGAATTAAATCATCACTACTTTGTCCACCTTCAATGTAATAAATACATTCATCACCAACAATAACCAATTGCTGTAATCCATCATCATTTGACTTAACAAGCATTGCCTGATGATTCGATATCATTAATTGTTGACCGGTATTAAAGTGCCTTCTCATTAACGCTTCATATGCTTCTCTAGCAGTTCCCTCATGATTAAGCTCCGAACGAATAGATAGCTTCGCACCTCCCATAAGCAAATAATTGACATTTACTAAAACATGTTGATTTTCCTTCCTCGCGATAATCTCAGGTTTCTCCTCTATAGTAGGAATCCTTAACGGCACGGTTGCTTCTCCAGACAAAATCACTGTTTCAACCCCATTTACCGATTTCGTCAGCTCCTGCTCCGCTCTAGTGAAAAAAACCACTTGATCCTCTGCATCAAATGAAGATAGATCACTCTGGTATGAACCGTGTGAGGTCGTGTGCTCTTTAAAATCGTCCTGCTTTATAAGAATAAATGCTATTCCTAATGCGACAGCACATGCACTTATTCGAACAAAGTAGCTAGACAAATCATATAGCTTTGATTTCCTATGTCGTTTTCTCATATCCCTTACAAGCTTAAATTTCAAATCCTCATTATTCGCTTTTTTCCATACAATATCTGCTTCTAACCTACATAAATCAATGTCTAGCATACTTCTCTCGAATTGTTCCTTCATGAACATACCCCTCCTTCGTTAACTGCTTTTCCAATGCTTGTATCGCTCTAAACAATGTTGACTTCACCTTGCTTGCTGACCACCCTAAAATTGCCGCTGTTTCTTCAATCGTGAATTCTTTTATTTTCCTTAAAATAATGACTTCCCTGTACGAATCCTTTAATCTCGCCAATGCTTCATAAAGCTCATACGAACTTTCTTTTATTTCGATCAATTCATCAGGTAATGGATGCTCATCCCTTTTTAATAAAAAGACCTCTTTAAAAAACATGAGCGGCTTTCGCTTCCTAATAAAATCTATTGTTACATTATGTGCAATACTAAATAGCCACGTTTTCACTTGTGAGTTCCCTTTAAACGAATCATAATGAACAAATGCCTTGATAAATGTCTCATGCCTTAAATCCTCTGCTGACTGATAATCTTGAATCATCATAAAAATATACTTAAAGATTGGTTCATTAAAATCCTCATACAATTTTAATATTTCTTCATCTCTATTATCTGACACTCATATCCCCCATTTAATAAAATTTCAATGTTTAGACGTCCATCTCTATTAAAAGTTTTACTTTTTTTGCAATTTCTTCACATAATAAAAAAAGACCCTTAAA